>CAKQHC010000025.1 GCA_934234005.1 uncultured Methanomassiliicoccales archaeon
AATTATTAAACAAGCTACTGGATGCAGTTTTTGTGTATTTCATATATAAACATTGCATTTTAACATTGCTTCGTTAAATTTCAGCATTTGATCATGTTTTTGATTATGCCGTCTTCCCGCCGATTTGTGACCTGTTTCTGCCGAGCATACATTAATACCTCCGTAACCAAAAACCGCGCCTACAGGCCTATAAAAGGCCGCAGCAGAGATTTATCAATGAAAACATGATGAAATACATCATAATACAACATTGATGTACAAAAATGTATATTGAATGCCTGCGATAACCGACTATGGACAGTATGGAATCTTTCTTTAAAGGACATCCATCTCAACTGAAAGTCGCCAGAATGATTATGGTACGCGGAATATCCGTAGAATCGGGAATTGCCTACTGCGGCGGTATAAAACAAAGCGATACGGATATTGCCCGTACGGCCGGCGTAGACAGACGTGTGGTGCGCTCCACGCTGGAACGCATATCGTCCGACAGCAAGATGAACGAACTGTTCAGAAACATAAGGCCTATGCTGAATATGACAGACATTGCCTCCGGGATCGGATGTACATCATTCGTTATCGTACCGACCGACTCGAAAGTACCCGGAATATTGGCCTCCGTAACCACCGCGCTGTTCGAATCCGGATACTGCATCAGACAGATAGTCATCGACGAAGACGAAGACAACAAAGCCGTTCTGTCCGTAATCGTGGAAGGAAGAATGACCCCCAATGACATATCCTCTCTGAAAGGTTGCACAGGGGTCAGTTCGATTATACTGAAGTAACCGTCAGTCTATCTTGAATCCGTCCAGATACGTTATGCTGCGTCCGGTCTTGCGTACGCTGCTCTTTCCTTCGGACAGCATCAGCAGTCTTTCAAGACCGAAACCGACTCCCGCCCACGGCTCATGGACATCATGTGCCGGATCCAATATATGCGGTCCGACGGCACCCGATGCCACTTCCATGCCGTTCACCTCGACATCCAAAGTTTCCACATAAACATCGGACTCCTCGCGCGATAACGTATACTCCAATCCCGCAGCCGTCATCACGTCGTCTATGTAATCCTTCAGACATTCCGTGGGTTCTCTGTCCGGACCCATGTCCACCAGATTCATCATAGTGAATTCTTCGAGATGTCTGCTACTCTTGGATTCCTTTCTGAAACACGAACCTATCTCGAATATGCGCACCGGGCCGTCCGTATGGTCCCTAAGCTTTCTCATAACCACATACAGATTGGGTGCCAGCATAGGTCTCAGACATCTTTTGTCGTCAATGAAGAATACCTGTTTGTACAAAGGATGGTCTTCGGTTATGGTCATCTTAGCCAATGCGGCTTTCGATATTATTATAGGCGTACGTACTTCGATAAATCCTCTGGAAACCAATTTCTCCGCTATCTTGGCCTCCAAAACCGCCAAATCATGCCTGCGCGGATTCTTTATCAAAAGCTGTATTCCGTTGTCGTTTGCGGTTTCTGCCTTCTTCATTTCTTTGGCAAACTGCTTATCTCTTGCGGCTGCATCCTCAAACGTCATATCGGACCAGTTTACGTCGCCGTATTCTATCAGTTTCTGTATCTGTGCGTCTGTAAATCCCGTTTCCATAATGTCGGACTCCGATGTATTGTGATGGCGAAAGGCCGGGGTGCCGATCCCCGCTGGCTAGGTTTTAGAGACCCGCTGGTCGCCGGACCGCCCTCCGTGGGTAAATCGTTTTGATGTAATCGAAGGATGCGGTTCATCCGCGTATGGTAAATGCCGCCGCTCCTACGGCCATAACCGCGGTGCCGATCTCCAAAGGATCATGGATTATGGCTTTGGCTTTCTTTCTTCCCAACTCGTCGAAGTAATGGGGCACTCCCGGAGAGGATATAATCGATCCTTCGGCAATAACCTTTCCCGGGATCTTGTACGGTGCTGCGTTAAGCACAAGCCTGTGGGCCGAAATGGCCTGTTCGGTATCGTCGAACACCTTCACACCGCATGATTCGGCGGCCTTAACAGCCTTCTCGCGTATGACATCCACTATCCCGACATCGGCCCCCATGTGTTTCAGTATACATGCCGCTCTGCTTCCTACGAATCCCGCTCCGACCACAAGGACCTGTTTGCCCTCCAATCCTCCGGCGGCCTCTTTCAGCGCAACGGAATATCCCAATGCGGTACCGTACGAATTGTCCACCATGCGGTTGGCATGGACATTGTATGCAACGAACATATCGTCGTCGGCCATCATAATGATGTCCGCGCCGTTGCGCACACCTTCGGCAAAACCGTTAACGTCGGTTCCGGACGTAACAAAACTGTCCATTCCCAGTCTTCCGACTATCGCATTAACCGAATCGGAGAAACCTCCTATAACACCCAAACCGGACGTTATGGGAACGCAGGCTACTCTGAACTGCGACAGATCCGTATCTTTCGGCAGTCCCGCAGACATACATGCCAGGTCTTTCACCGTTATCCCCGCCGCGGACATCAGCTTGGAATCGAGATCGACCTCGTCGTGCGGAACCCCTTTTATGTCATCCGAAGTGAGACGGGTCATCAGACCACCTCCGGAGTGCCGTCGACAAACGAGTCAACGCCGCAGGCATCCATCATCATACCGATCGAAGCGTCCGCCTTCTTCACAGCTTCGGCAACCGTCGGAGCGCTGACAATCATTGTTCCTCTCCAACATCCGCTTCCTTCGCTGTAATCGGTAATCATACGGTCGGTGCCGAACAACCCCTCCTCTATCCTGGGAGTTTTGACTTTTCCGAACACCTTCTCTCCGCTGGACCTAAGCACGCCGTTCTCGAACACGACATGTCTGTAGACCGATGCCCCGGGAGACGGATTGGTCTTTCCGACTTTTCTCCCCACGAACACCGATACCAGCTCGGCCAGGAGGTTTATGCCTGTGGCCGCTTCTATCGCGGCAGGCGTCTGACTCGGTATGCGCGCATCTATCTCCAGAACCCTGAGTCCCTTGGGCGTGGCTATGGCCTCGACGTCCATCAGTCCCCTGAGACCCATCTTCTCCGCGGCTTTCCTGCCGTATTCGCGGAACAGGGCATCATCCTCCGGCGGAAGAATGTCCGGTCCGCAGACCACCATCTTGCAGTCGTAGTTCGAATCCAGCACGACCTCGGTTGTAACGAACGGAACCTGATTCTTTCCGTCTCCTATCACCTCGACGGAAACGCTCCTGCCGTGGACAAACTCCTGTATCACCGGTTCGTCGCCCAGACTGCGTACGGTTTCCAATCCCGCCTTTATGTCGGATTCGTCGAAAGCTACGGATACACCTATGCTTCCGCTCTGTCCGGACGGCTTAACGATTACGGGAAAACCGCAGTCGGGCCATTTTCCGGGCAAAGGTATGCCTGCTTCCTCCATCATTCTGTTTGAAAGAGTCTTCGAACAGGATATGCGGTAAGAATGCATATCAAACATCAAAGGAACGTCGGAATCCGAAAACATCCTGACAAGACACTCGAGAAGTTCTGTCTCCTCGCATGCAGGGATGACCGCATCGCAGGTCTTCAGAACATTGTATGCCGCATCGTAATTCACAAGCGGATTCTCCACGATCGGTATGTCGCACAGCGACAATGCGGGGGCATCCTTTCTGCGGTCCATCACGAGAGTCTCGAATCCCGCGCGCTTCGCAAGATACACCGCTTCCATTCCCTGGAGAGCTCCGCCCACTATGCCTATACGCATCGGAGTGCCTCCCTGCGGATGTTCATATACGATATGTATTCGGCAGATGTGGCGCTTCTGCAACCCATACCGTCCAACATTCCCAATACATGCTCGACCGAGCGGTTGCCGTTCTCTATGTCGAGTTCGTGCTGGGCAACTCCCGCGAGATTCCTGTCGGGAGGGACTATGGATGTTATCACATTTGCACCGGCATCTATCCTCGTGCGCAGTCCGGATATGCCTTCGACGTCCAGACTGGCCGGAATGAGTCTGTCTGGATACAGTATCCTCATAACGGCAATTGCTTTCAATTCCTCTACGGTTCCGCATGTGCCGCTGGTCTGCATCGGAGTACCTTCCTGGGGAACGAAAGTCATCGCTCTGACCTGATCGCATCCGAGCCTTCCCATTTCCATTACGGTCTCCGCACGGTCCCTGATGTTTTCGCCCAAACCGACCATCATTCCGTCTTCGCAGAGAAGTCCGGCCTCATGGGCCCATATCTTTTGGTTGCGCCTGTCGTCAAAACTCTGGTTCAAACGAAGTTTCCCGAAAAGACCGCGGTTATAAGTCTCCTGATAACAGGCATGCCAGTCGGCACCTGCCTCACGTATTTTGGGCAACATCTCTCTCGGAAGCAGGCCCGGAGATGCCATTATACTTATTCCGACATCGTCGTGTACCGACGATATGGTATCCAGCAGCAACCTGTAATCATTCTCGTACAGTTTCGGATCCTCGCCCATCGTAAGATCGGCAAGATTGATTCCGGCGTCCTTCAGCGATCCCGCCAACTGCACGACTTCCTCCGCATCCTTCCTGTAGCGTTCCAAACCGCTGTTGGAACAACGATAGTAACAAAACGTACAGTTGTTTTTGCAATGTGTGGAAAAATAGACGAAACCATATGTGAATATCTTGGTTCCGAAATATCTCTCCTTTATCTCGCGGGCAGAGGAAAAAAGCTCCTGCAGATCCTTTTCATCGGTTATAGCCAATATATCGGCTACATCGTCTGCCGTGGCTTCGCCGGAACCGGCTTTATCCACAAACGAGGGTATCATCCTAGGACCCCCTCATTGCTCTGCGGACCGTTTCAATGCGCGCTCTGATTCTTATCTGACCGATCATAGGATTCACCTCTTTCTCTTTTATCAATGGCGAAAGGCCGGGGTGCCGATCCCCGCTGGCTAGGTTTTAGAGACCCGCTGGTCGCCGGACCGCCCCTCACTGAAACTCAATTTATTTCATAGGTATATAATAAAATTGCCGTGATACCCAGACATTAAATTTTTATTCGTTTTTATCGGAAAATATACGATAAAAATGATACCGGATTCCGATAAAACCGTCTTCGGATTACAAAATGATAGAAAATATTAAATAATATGTCATATGCCAGACTATGATTTCAGAAATCGATTCCGCACTGAGACAAAGTCGCCAATGCCGATTCGTACACATCCAGATAACGGTCCGACGGAACAATGTCGTTCGTATCGTAGCAATCCTGGAACGCCATGCCTTCCGGTGCGTTGCGGTAATCTTTTTCGTATACGGAAACAATCTTCTCGACAATACCGTTGACTTCCGTCGGATCCATGCCGCACGTGGCCATGGCCGCTTCACCCATCATCCTGGCTTCCATGCCGGTAGTCTTGTCCTGAACGACTCCTTTTGCAGATGCAACTCCCGAAAGCAGTTCGCGCCCCGACGCCGTATCGGTTATCGCCTGCGCTGCGGTTTCCAAAAGACACATCTCCGTACACGGTCCGGCCAAAGTATAGTATTGATTTGCCAGAAGGAGATCCGTGTTGCTGTCCAAAGCCGCCGCGACATGCGCCGCAATCTGAAGCGACTCTCTCGTCGTGGTGGTTCCCCATCTTATATGAATCGGTCCGTCGAGATGAATGTCTCCTCCGAACAGCGCAAACGTCGCAATGGTTGTGGCTACGTCGCATATCGCAACCTCTTCCACTCCTCCGACATAACCTCCGAAAATGGGCATCTGCTCCATCATGATTATGTCGCCGGCCATATGCCAACCCGCAACCATATTCAATGCCGAATTGTGAATTTTCAATTCGTTCGACTGGGAACATTCGTGAGCGTCGTAATAGTTAAGACCCCATTGGCCCAAACCCGCAGACAGTCTGCCGGATACGGACAGCGGAGTCTCCGGACCCTATATGCCCATTCCGCATCTTCCGGAAATGCTGGTTGCTTCGCGCACCTTCCTTATCTCCGACATCGTTGCTCTGATTTCCCAAGGGGAGTTCGTGGTTGCCGGGTGACCTTCTATCGTATTCATGACACCGCTCACTATGGTATCGACGACGGGTTCCTGGGCATACGAACGTATGACCTGTGTAAAATAATTCTCCGAAATCGGTGCGCCGGTCGGACCTCCCTGAATTACCGGTTTTCTGATGTCGTTTCCGCGGCGTGCCTTGCATTCCACGGAATCTTTGCCGTGTCCGAGAGTGAGCTTCTTCGGCGCAAGTTTCAGTCCTTCGTATATCTCGTCTTCGTCAACGGTCATCTTGCGTCCGAGATCGGGATTGTAAAATCCTGTGGATATCAGCATATCCACGCCCGCTACGAACAGCCTGTCGATCATATCCTGGTCGTCGGGTATGATCTTTCCGCCGAAATCTATGTTGTAACGGTCTTTCATCAAAACAGCATTCGACGGAACAATCTGATAGTCCCATTCCTTCTCGGTATATTTCATACCCGCCTGGAAACGGTCGTATGATTCGAATACATTCAGACTCTTGCGGGCTACCAAATTCGCACCACCCTCCGTATTCCTGTCCATGTTATAATAATGGCCCCCGCCCCGGGAGGAGTACACTGAATTTATTCGGAGCGGGGATGTATCCCCCTGTCGGATACCGGATGACCATCCGACGGGGAGAAGGGGGCTGTGTGTGTCTCGCGTCCCCCTAAAATGTTTGTTAAATGTTTTGAATTCAGATTCTGTCGGTCATCTCGAATCCGAGATCCTTGAGGGTCTGGACCGATTTGTCGTATACTTCGAGGTATTCCTTGGTGGGTCTGACGGTCGTAACGTCGTAACACTCCTGGAATCTCAGTCCCGCGGGTGCGGAGGTGTACTGGGCCTCGTATATGGGTATGAGTTTGTTCAGGGCTTCGTTACACTCTGCAACGGACATCTTGGTTGCCGCAATTGCTGCATTACCCATCATCCTGGCCTCCATTCCGGTGGTCTTGTCCTGAACGACTCCTTTGGCTGCTGCTGAACCTGAGAGCAATTCGCGTCCGGATGCGGTATCCGTAACCGCCTGTGCGGCTGTCTCCAGGAGACACATCTCGGTACACGGTCCCGCTATGGGGTAGTACTGGTTAGCCAGCAGGAGATCGGTCTTGTAATCGATTGCCGCTGCTGCGTGTGCCGCGACCTGCAGGGTTCCGCGGGCCATGGTGGTTCCCCATCTGATGTGAATGGGTCCGTCGAGGTGGAAGTTTCCGCTGAACAGCGCAAACGATGCAAGGGTCGTTGCGACATCCGAGATTGCGGTCTCCTCCACTCCTCCGGTGTATCCTCCGAGGATGGGCATCTGCTCGATCATGATCGTGTCGCCGACGGTTGTCCATCCGGCAAGCATGTTCAGACCGGTCATATCGATTTTGAGTTCGTTGAGCTGGGAACACTCGTGTGCATCGGTGATTCTGTGTCCCGCATTGGGAAGGTCTGCGCAGAGACGTGCCGCTTCGGAAAGCGGTGTCTCAGGTCCCTAAACACCGAGTCCGGGTCTTCCGGCCCTTACACGTGCTTCTTTGGTAGCCCTCAGCTCCGCCATGGTGGCGCGGATCTCGTAAGGAGTCTTGGACTTCGCAGGTTTTCCCTCGATGGTTGTCATGACACCGTTGACCAGGTTGTCCACTACACCCTCCTGGGCATATGACTGCATGATTTTGACGAATACGTCTTCGCTGATGGGTGATCCGGTAGGTCCTCCCTGAATGATCGGTTTCACGGGGCTGTTTCCGTGTCTGGGATAGAATCTTGCGATGTCCTTTCCCTCTCCGAGGATCAGTTTGGTAGGAGTCTTGCGGATTCCTTCCCATACCTCTTCTTCCGTTACCTTCAGAACGCGTCCCAAATCCTGACAGTAGAATCCGGTGTCGACCAACATCTCCAATCCTGCTTCGAACAGGTTGCCCATGAGTTCTTTGTCTTCGGGGATGATAGTCTTCTCGTCGATTTTGATCTTGTACTTTTCCTTGAGTCTGGTGAGGTTCTCGGGAATGATCTTGTAATCCCAATCGGACTCGGCCACCTTCTTTCCCTTGACGAATCTCTCGTATACATCGGGAATCGTCAATGCCCTTGTTGCTGCCATTTTGAATCCTCCTCAGTTTCCTGTCAGCTTGTCGACAAGTGTGATGATTTCGTTTGCAGTCTCGGAATATCCGTCGGCGCCGATCTGGTCGCACCATTCCTGGCTGCAGGGTGCTCCTCCGAAGATTGTTTTCACGGGGGATTCCACTTCTTTTACATACTCTACAAGTTCCTTCTGGGATTCGAGAGTGGTGGTCATCAGTGCGGAACCTCCGCAGATGGTTGCCTCGTTCTCTTCGGCGAGATCGAGGAAGTCCTGTGCGGTAACGTCGCATCCCGCGTCGATTACTTTGTATCCGGCACCGCGGAGCATAGCGCAGCAGACGTTCTTTCCGATCTCGTGGATGTCTCCCTCGACGGTTCCCATAACCACGCATCCCTTCAGTGCGTTGTTTCCGGATCCCATAATCGGTTCGAGAATTTTCAGTGCCATTTCCATGGTCTTGGAAGCTGCGACGACCTGGGGTAGGAAAATCTCCGCCTTGTCGAATCTCTCTCCGATTGTTGTCATTCCTGCGCCCAATCCGTCACCTATGATGACCTTCGGGTCCATTTTCGCATCGATTGCCGCTTGGGTGGCGCTCTGTACGAGCTTCAGATCCCAAGTCTCTACAGCCTTTTTCAGGTCTGCAAGAATCTGTTCGTTTGTCATTTCTATTCCTCCTGTTGCCCCTTGGGGCTACCCGCTACCTCTTGGCATCAGGTACAAAATTAATCACTCATTATGCAATATATAATAATTTCTATCAATTTTCAAATTTAAAAATAATTGTATTTAAAACTAACTATATGTAAACAAAATTTGTTTATTATACTATATAAAATTATCATTATTCGGAAAATAATTCAAGATTTATTTATAAAGATATCTAAAATGAATCGGATTTGAATTTAAACACAGAAGCGTACGGAAACAACCGCATCGGGAAAACCTGAAATAATTGTCAAAAATCGACAAAAAACCGGGCAGATCTCCGTAACGAAAATTCAGAGCAGTTTGTAAGAGGGCCCCTGCCAACTCGGAATTGTATTATAATCCCGAACCGGACACGGAGCCGTTTGATTAAACCGTTTAAAATAAGTTAAATCCTGCAGACATCGGTCATGCCGCAGGTTCGTCGTTTCTTATGAAATCGGGTTCGTCGCTGCATATCTCGTCCATATTTCCGCGCGTGCATCTTACTATAACTCCGATGACGGCTCCGACCGCAATTGAAATCGCCATAACGAACAGCGCCATCAGGAGCGTCGAGGCACTTCCTATTATGATGCACACGAACAGTGCACCCATCCATCCTCCTACTCCGTGCAGGTTGTGGACGCCCATGACATCCAAAACCCCGAGCTTTTTGCATAACCAAGGCTGCAGGAAAATGAAACACAAAGTGGAAACCGCTCCCGCAATTACTCCGATCAGCAATGCTCCCCACGGTCCGACAGACAGTAACGGAGCACCTATGGCAACAGGTCCGCACAGCATGGCGTAGGTGAAAACCAAAGGATTGATTTTTCCCTGAACCGCAACAGATACGAAGTATGTACTCAGAATGGAACCGATTCCCGCCATATAACACGTAATCGTTCCCCATGTGACATTCTCCATAGGCTGCAGGGAAGTAACGAACGACGGCCAGAGCATCCACAGAAGCATACTGGCCAACCAAACGAATGTAACGCTGTGCGTAGACGTATACATCGGTTCGTCGAATGCCCTCTTTTCGCGTATGCCCAATGCCACACCCAAACCGAAGTACGCCGCGCACATATGGACCAATACAGATCCTCCGGGATCCGTTGCCAATCCGCCCAACACCTCGATGTTGGCCAACATCCATTCCACTCCGGCATACATCGGTGCGAACAACACTCCGACCAACAGATACTGCCACATTTTGCATGTTCCCAGGAAAACGCCGATTGCGATAACCAGAGTAATGGCGCATATTACGGAACGTATCAGAAGAGCCTGATTCCATACAGCATCGAAATAACAATCCTGTATTCCGAGATATACGACAAAACTTGCCGCTGCGGAAAGAAGTACCGCGAGAGCGACTCCCCACTCGAATTTCTTGATGAAAATCATCAGGAATGCAACCAACATCAACATAAACCAAATGTCCAGATTTTTGGAAAACTGGAACTCCTCGTTCAACGGTTCGAATCCGGAAGCCATCGGCGTGGAAAACTGTCCCGCCAGTGAGACCGATCCGGTCATCTCCCCGTATCCGAGGTATGCAGCGATGATTGCCGTTACAACCAACGCTACCGCTATGATAGCTTTGCGACTATCCATATGTATCCCCTTGTTCTGTATACAGGTCTGTAGCGAATCACGGGGATTGGGAATAAAGCAATTCGTTAACGAGCAGAACCATTTCCGATGCGTTGGCCGAATAGCCGTCTCCTCCAATTTCCCTGACCCACTTATCGCTGCACGGAGCTCCTCCGAAGACAACAAAAGACGAAATTCCCTCATCACCGAACTCCTTCACAATGCGCTTTTGCATCGGAAGAGTTGTAGTCATCAGGGCGGAACCGCCTACGATGTCCGCGGAATGAATCCTTGCAGCCTCTGCAAATCTCTCGGGAGACACATCCGGTCCGAGATCGACCACTTTGTAACCCGCACCGCGCAGCATCGCGATGCATACATCCTTGCCGATTTCGTGAATATCTCCTAAAACAGACCCCATGACTACTGTGCCGCGGTACAGATTGTTCATGACTTCGTCATCTGCATGGAGCATATCCAATGCGGCTTCCATAACCTTCGCCGCAGCTACGACCTGCGGAAGATAGATTTCTGCCTTATCAAACATATCTCCTATGCTTTCCATACCCTTTCCGAGTCCGTCGGACACAATGACCTCGGTTGACAGTCCTGCCGACAGTGCTTCGCCTACGCTCTTCACCATCAGTTTGCTGTTGCCGGTCTCTACGGACTTCTTCAGATTGTTTAGTATGGGGCTGTTTTCAGACATATGCCCTCCTTGCCTGTTAAGCGGGCACGAAAATATTATTTCATTGGATTGTATTTAAATCAATTCTTTTCCGTACCAAAATCATCGGATTACGGATAAAATTACACATGAAAATTTCTACGGTATGCCGTAAATTTTTGTAAAATTAAAAATTTTTTAACTGCATACTATTTAATTTTTACTATAATTGCATCCATAATACAAAACGTCTGCATCAAATAAACACATCAGACATACTTTCCCGTTATACTGTCCGGATTGCTGCGAATCTGTGCCGGCGTACCGGTCGCCACTATGCGCCCGCCGGCATCTCCTCCACCCGGACCCATGTCGATAATATAATCCGCATTACGGATTACGTCAAGATCGTGCTCGATAACCACCACAGTAGCGCCTTTATCCAATAATGCCTGAAAAACACCAAGCAGAGTGCGGACATCCAATGGGTGCAACCCTATCGAAGGTTCGTCGAACACGAAAACAGAATCGGACTGGGTTTTGCCTATTTCGCTTGCAAGCTTCAGTCTCTGAGCCTCCCCTCCGGACAATCCGGGAGTCTCCTCGCCGAGTGTCAGGTATCCCAACCCCAGCTGTTTCAGCACGGAAAGCTTCTGCAATACCGGTTTTGTGCCTTCTTTCTCGAAGAAATCATATGCCGAACATACATCCATATCCATAATTTCCGGAAGTGAATATGGATTGTTTCTGCCGAATCTTATCCCGTATGCCTCTCTGCGGTAACGCGATCCGCGGCAATCCGGGCACGGAATGTCCACGTCGGGAAGGAACTGAACGTCCAGATTTATCGTACCTGTTCCGTCGCATCCGACACAGCGCAGATTTCCCGTGTTGTATGAAAAATCTCCCGCCTTGTATCCTTTGGCTTTGGCGTCTTCGGTTCTTGCAAAAAGTTTTCTCAGTTCATCATGGATTCCGACGTACGTAGCCACGGTGGAACGCACGTTTATCCCGATCGGCGTGGCATCAATCAACTTGACATACGAGATTCCGTCCGCCGACATTTCCGTAACATGCGCAGGCAGGCTCTTTCCGTTCGTAACGGCATCCAAAGCGACGACCAGGCTCTCCAGAACCATTGTAGTCTTGCCGGAACCGGACACCCCTGTCACTACGGTAAGCCTTCCCTTCGGGAAAACAACGTCCAACGGCTTTACCGTATGAATTTTTGAAGTACTCATACGGAGAGTTCCGTACGAAAATATATTTTCCGTATCGGCCGCAGGTCTGATTGTTGCATCATAATTATCGGACAGAAACGGACCTATGCGGGAATTTCCGTTCGAAACCAACTGCGCCACAGTACCTTCGGCTATTACGCATCCGCCGTTCTTTCCGGATCCGGGACCCATTTCCACAATCCAATCGGATTCTTTCAGAACGGTTGTATCATGATCTACCAAAATAACAGAATTTCCGTCTGCAACCAAATCATGCATGACGCCGGTCAAACCTTCGATATTCGACGGATGCAGACCTATAGACGGTTCGTCCAAAACATACAGTACTCCGGTTGTGCGGTTACGGACGGCACGGGCCAACTGCATCCTCTGCCTCTCTCCCGTGGACAGCGTGGATGCGGAACGGTCGAGCGTCAGATATCCCAAACCCAAGTCCAACAGTCTCTTGGCAACACCGATGTACGAATCGCATATACTCCGGGCCATAGGGCGCATCGCTTCCGGCAGATCCGAGGGAACGCCTTCTACCCATTCCGCAGAGTCCGAAAGCGTCATGCGGCATGCTTCGTCCAAAGATATGCCTCTGAGTTTCGGAGCACGCGCAACAGCCGATAACCTGGTGCCGTTGCAGTCCGGACATATTTCAGTCTTCAGAAATTTCTCCAGACGCTTCATGCCTTTTTCGTCTTTTACCTTGGACAATGCGTTCTCTACCGTATAAACGGCATTGAAATAAGTAAAATCCAACTCCCCGGCCTGGTTTGTGTTCTTAGATTTATACAGAATATGTTTCTTAACGGCGGGACCATGGTAAACGATATCTTTCTCGCGTTCGGTGAGATCTTTAAACGGTATGTCCGTACGTACGCCCATCTCGCGGCATACATCCGTCATAAGAGACCACATCAGACTGTTCCACGGAGCAACGGCGCCGTCATCTATGCTGATTGACTCGTCCGGAACCAAAGAATCCATGTCGACAGATTGGATGCAGCCCGTACCTCCGCATTTCTTGCATGCACCCTGGGAGTTGAAAGAAAGTTCCTCCGCAGAAGGTGCATAGAAACGGATTCCGCATTCCGGACATACCAACTCCTTTTCCGCCGCCACGTTCAACGTCGGTTTCAGATAATGTCCGTTCGGACATCTGTGGGACGACAGACGCGAATACATCAGGCGCAGATTATTGAGAAGTTCCGTTCCGGTTCCGAACGTACTGCGTATTCCCGGAACTCCCGGACGCTGATGCAAAGCCAATGCCGCGGGAATAAACAGAACGTCATCAACGGATGCTTTGGAAGCCTGCGTCATTCTGCGGCGCGTATATGTCGACAGGGAATCGAGATATCTGCGCGAACCTTCGGCATACAGCACGCCCATTGCAAGCGACGATTTTCCGGAACCGGAAACTCCGGCTATTCCGACAATCCGATTCAAAGGAATGTCCACATCGATATTCTTCAGATTGTGGACTTTTGCTCCGCGTACCAGTATCCTGTCCGCCATATGCGACAAAAATCCGAAGACGAATATAATAATGCTCGGAGAAAAATGAAATAATAAAAAAACCGCAGGACAGAAACATCCTGCGGAAGATTAATGCGTTTACTCGACGATAGCGCCGGAGGGGCACTCATCGATGCATGCGCCGCACTCGCAGCATTTGGAAGCATCGATCACTGCGATGTCATCGCAGGTGATGGCGGACTCAGGGCAGACATCGACGCATGCACCGCATGCAACACATTCGGATTCTTTGATTGAAACCATTTTGATTCCTCTACCACTCCTACTGACGGAAGGGTACTTAAACTTGACGTTTTTTAACTAAGGAAAGACTAAAAAACATTTGAAAAAGTAAGGTTTTCCGAAACCTCGCATTGTAGTGTACCCAGACATTCAAAAAACATAAAAAATACGCGTAAAAAACAGGCAATTTTGTCGACCTAAAAATTTAGGATAATCTAAAACAAATCCGTTGTCGGCGACAGTCGGAAACACGGCGTTTTCGAATGCCTTGCAACAGTCGTCCGACGAACATCCGGTACGCAGTTGCAACAGCCTCATTCCCGTGCGCACCGCATAACATCCATATAATATACCGATACTACACCGACTTGCTAGGAGATGGAGGACGGCCGACGGTAGGTGCAAACCAGCTGAGGAAGTTCCCTCCTCCAAGGGCAAGATGGATCGGTGTAAACCGGTACGGCGAGAGCCGTGGCAAGGGCCCAGAAACGACACAGACCCGGCAAAAGGATGATCCGCACGGCGGTGACATTCCCGGGGATTTGGTGAAACGGCGACTCCCCATCGGTGCAAGTCCGCACAACCGGGGTGATCTGCCCGAGACCGGTGGGTTGGACGCGAAGTTGAATGCCGTCTGAAACAGAAGGGGGGCTACTACCATCACCTGGCGCAATACTCGTCCGAGGACGTTCTATGAAAATCAATCTAAAATCTTGTCCAAAGTGTTCGCCGGAAACAGGAATCAGGATAAAACCTCCCGAAGAGACCTTATCGCAGGTACTTCCCCTGTTGGGAATAGCGGGACTCGGAAATCCGGAGAACATAACCGACAAAGATAATCTCGGCATTCCGGTTTTCTCAGTGGACCGCCAGAAAACCGCACTCGGGAAACCCAAATACTACAACGGAAAAGGCGTAACCGTCGAACAGGCCGAAGCATCCGCCGTTATGGAATCCATAGAAAGATATTCCGCGGAACTCCGCGACAGCGACGAGATGGTTTACGAAACATACGAGAATGCCAAAAAAGCCGTTGACGAGATTAACGCGGAAAACGGCGAAAATTCCATGTACATCGTGGATCCCCGCGATCTGATTCTTCCTCTGAGAACCCTCGACCACATGGATAATCAAATCATAGCCTGGACGGACGGATACGAAATGTTCAGGGGATGCGAAGCATGGGTGCCCGCATGCGCGGTTTACTATCCGTATTTCGCCAACAAAGACGAAGACGAATTCCAACTTTTCAGGTATCACACCAACGGTATTGCCGCGGGCAACACCATGGAGGAGGCAATACTGCATGCCCTGTTCGAAGACATCGAAAGAGATGCGTGGTCGATTGCGGAGTTCAGAGACCGTACCAATGCCGACGTTCTCATACGCGATCAAAATTCAGTACCCGCAAAACTGATTAAGAAATTCGAAGACCGGGGCATCCGCATTCATCTGAAAGATCTGACCTCCGACCTGGGGATTCCTACAATCGGTGCTGCCGCAGACGATACTGTGTCCAAAGATCCCGAACTTCTGGTCATCGGAGTGGGAACACACCTGAATCCGGAAATTGCGGCTATAAGGGCCATTACCGAAGTAGCACAGTCCAGAACCACCCACAAACACGGTATGAAAATCAATGCACAGCTGCAAAAAGTATCGCAGGACATGGGTTATGAGAAAATCAAAAAAGTCAACCATATGTGGTTCGGAGAGAATGAGAAAAAAATCTATCTTGAAGACATTCCCGATCAGGCAACGGATGATGTCCTCAAAGACATCGAAATTGTTCTGAAATCGCTTGCGGAACACGGATTCGACAGCGTGATTGCATGCGACATAACCCGTCCGGAACTCGGAATTCCCAGCGTAAGGATGATTGTACCCGGGCTGGAAGTCAGTACGATGGATCCGGAAAGAGAAGGCGGACGCCTAAGAGGCATGTGGCCCCCGAAGGATTGAATTGGTGGGGTTCTGCCCCACACATATCAATATTAAGCGCATCCTACTGAAATTTACAAATCATTTCAAAATGCGTTCCATCACAACTTTCGGTCTCTTACCGTTGAAACACACACCGTACAGAATCCGATTCTTACCGAGTCCGTATGGGTATTCTCTGTTCCTGATCTGCTCTATTGCCGCTTCGGCTTCCTTCAGTTGGGTTTCTTCACTGTCTGTTTTGGATTTGCTTTTCTTGAATTCGATTACAATGTC
>CAKQHC010000026.1 GCA_934234005.1 uncultured Methanomassiliicoccales archaeon
AAGGAAGCCAAAGCAGCAATAGAGCAAATCAAGAACAGGGAGTACTCTTACGGGCTCGGCAAAAATCAGATTCTGTATGGAGTCTGCTTTAACGGCAAGAGACCGAAAGTTGTGATGGAACACATTGCATGATTCACAAATAATTGCCGAATAGTCAGATGCCGTCTAAATTTTGGATGATACAGATTCATACAATAGATTCTTAACCTACAATATAATGAACCATATGAGTGTAACAGCATGGCATTCAAACTGTTCAAAAACGGTGATGACCTCCATGAGAACGGAGACGAACTCATAAAAAGAGGCGAATGGCAGAAAGCCCGCAACGTATTGCAGAAGTCTGTCGACAAAGACGGAGGAGATGATTCTCTAGCCCTTGTAAAAATCGCTCTAATCGATTTGATGGGACAGCTTAACAATCCTGGAGCATACAGGAACGTTGCATCGAAGGCTGAGGACATAAAAAGTCGCGGTACCATTGACTTCGGTATAACAACTATAGATCTTTCCGATCTCATTACAGAATGTAAGGTGACCGCACAGAAGTTGGATGTACTAAACAGCGGAAGCAAAGGCAAAGAAAAGTCCGATGCCCTGCAGGCTGTCGCTACCGCAATGGAAGAAAAAATCGGCCAGAAACCATTCATCATCAAACAGATGTTCGCCAACGACAGTACCACTACGGGAGAGACTGAGTTCTACAACCTCATGGCTCTTTCCTACGAAGTGCTGGCGGATGAAGAGGTTTGGAACAATCCGCAAAAAGCTGCAGAGTACCAACAGATTGCGATGGGCTACCGTCAGCAAAACGGACAATCCGGCGAAGAAAACATGAAACGCATCAAGCAATATTCGTGTACCTCCAAATGCTGGATGTGCGGCAGAATATCTACCGGAGAAGGTATACACTTCTTCCAGACTCCTGCCGATGTTTCAGAAGCACTCAACAGCACCAATGACGGAAATCTGAAATCCGCACCCGACAACGGTCACATTTACATCTGTCGCGCATGCTACACTGCGGTATCCAAACGTGCAGACGAAATCTCCACAGGATACTACAACCGTGCTATCGGAGAGATTAGATCCACGGAAGCCAGGCTTCAGGCGGAAATCGCCGGACTGCAGGCACAGATTACATCACTGAGAATGACGGTGAGATGATGGATGATTTATTGGAGCTCCGTTGCAAACACTGCGGTGCCCCGCTAGATTCCGAAGACATTCAGTCGGACTCCCAGTATATCAAATGTCAGTACTGTGGCACCAGCCAACAGAGGGTGGATGCCAAAGCGTATATGAATCAGATGATGGACCAGATTAAATCCTGGGTCAGCAAATCGATTCCGGGCGGATTCAGCCTTGCTCAGACAGAAAATGTGGATCCGATTGCCAGGCATAATATCTATGTCAACAATGTAAAACCGGCCATCATGCCGGAAATCAGCGAATTCCGTATCGCGGTAAATACCCTCATGGCCAATCCCCTGATAGTGTTGCCGTTCACAACGGGATCTCCCGCCAAATCTCAACACAGTTCCTCGCAGGCGTTCGAATTCAATGCCAAACTGAAGAGCATAGAACCTCTGGCAGTGGATTCCGAACAAAAGAAAATCATAGTTGATGCAGAAAATCTCTCATCCGCATATGCTTTGATGGTCAACAACCTAAGACTGCTCTCGGAACAAACTGAAGGGAGATTTGCACTGATGTCCACAAACTTCAAGGATGCAGCAGATTCCATATCGCGCTGTACAGGATACGAAGTGCTTCAAAAACGTCTTGCGGCACTTGCCGAGATATGTACGGCATCGGACATGGTGCTTAACGGAGATTCTTTGGGGTGCGCCGTAAAAGCCGAAGCGGCCGTCGCACAACTGGAAGAAGCCAAAAAATCCATCATGAAAACGCCGAGCCTTGCCATGATGCTCAGAGCCATCAACATGGAACTCGCACAGTCCAAGACACTTCTGAGTGCTGCCGACGGCGAAACAAAAGGTTCCGACGAAGATGCTTTGGAAACTCTCGAATTGCTCGGTAAAATCAAGAAAATCAAATATCCGTCAGTCGGCACATGGGGTGCCGTACTCAGCAAAAGCGGAAGAGAAAACGAACTGTATCAGTATGCACAAGACATTGAAGCCGCCAAAAACAACGGCACACTGCCCATAGCATCCGGAAGCGGACAGATTCTGTATCCGTTCTGGGATGTGGATCTGAAATACAGTTTCACAACAGGGTCTCTCTTCAACAAAAAGGCCGTTGAGGTGTCTGAAGACATTCTCGTTCCGGCCACATTCACTCTCGATTTGAACGCACTGTCGTCCGCCAACCGCGGTTTGACAGATATCTTCGGAGCTGCTCCGCAGAGCGGTTTCTTTGATCGCGTCAAAGGCAACGAATCGAGCATCAGCAGCAGTGCCGGACTCGGTACCATCGCGGACAGCGTGGCCATGAACCCTCCCGGATCCAGAGAAGTCGTTCTTCCGACCAGCACCAAAGCGGATGCAGTCAAACTGGTCAATGAATATCTCAAACAGGTATCATCGTCCCATTCCAAACTGAAACTCAGCAATCCGAATGTGAAGAAGCTGTTCTATCTGCCGTGCGACCGTTTCGAGAACACCATAAAGGCACCCGTGTCCATGGGCTCTCTGACACCGGCCTGCATATCGATGATAAGCGCCAACAATCTGATTATTCTATGAAGGTGAATAAATGTCTGAAAAGAAGGAAATCAACCCGAGGACATTGAATGCCGTATCTCTCGGCGCATTGCTCATAGCCGTGGCAGTCGGACTCATAATCTATGCCACGACCGAGAATGTTGCCGGAGTAATATGCGCGATCCTTGTCATACTCGGACTGTATCTTGTATGTGCATCGTTCCTCTACAGCGGGGATAAATCCGGATATGGCCCGTCCACACGCGACATGACCCTTGTATGCGGAACGCTGCTGGTAGCCGTCGGTGCAGCCGTCGGAATCTACACCTACATCGACAGCATCCTGATTATGGTCGCTGTGCTCATAATCATAGTGGCTGTCCTCGGAATCACAATGGCCTTAAAAAACAGAAACGACTGAGGAATGAAAATGGCATTAAACGATACTGTAAGAAATGAAATAAAAGGAGATATGTCTCTTATCTCCAGAATCGCCATGTACATCCCCGGATACAGGGGATACAGGGAGAGAAACCTCCGCAGAGACGAAGACAGGGCAGTAAGGAACGAACTTGCACGTGCCATATCCGGAGCCAAAAGCGACCTTGCGGAAGCTCAGAGGGAACTTGCTTCATCCAATCCCGACCTTATGATGGACGTCGAAAGGATAAGAACAAAAGCGGACAGATACCAGACTGATGTGAAAAAAGCGGTCAACGGATACTCCGGTTTCCTGGACAACGTTAAGATAACAGCCGAGGACTTGGACAGGGTCGTCAAATGGGACGGTCAGCTCGTCGACGACATAGAAGATCTCAGACAGATTACCCAGACTGTATTGGAAAAGACCGACGACGGATCGCTCACGAAAGCAGACTTGCGTGGAACCGAAAAACTCCTCGACAAAATGATTGAGGACTACGGAGCCAGAGATGCAGTAATGAAAGGATTTGCCGATAACGGAGAATGATTTACATGGCTAGCAAAACAAACGTCGTTACATGGGCATCCCAGGGCCCCGAAGACATAATCTACGCATACGAACACGACGACCTCAGGACACTGACATCCGTCACAGTCCCCGAGCATGCCGTTGCAATATTCGTCAGAGACGGACAGCTCCAGGGCGTATTGGAACCCGGAAGACACATGATAACATCCAACAACATTCCGTGGCTTACCAAGATCTACCAACTGGCTCTCGGATATAAGGAGACCCCGTTCAAAGTCATGATCATCTTCGTATCGCTGAAGATGTTCAGCGGAAAATGGGGCATACGCGGTATGATCAAAGCCGCTCAGGAATACGAGGTTCCCGTAACGCTGATGGCCAACGGCGACTATCAGTTCAGAGTTTCCGATGTGCCCGTGTTCTACACACAGGTCCTCGGAGGGCTCAAGTCGTACACAACCGGCGATGTCAACGCCTTCATGAAGGGATTCATCAACGAACAGGTGACCACCCAACTGTCCAAACAGTACTACATGGAGATGCTCAACAACCTCGACAAAGCTTCTACCACCACCAAAGTACAGGTAGAGCAGTACTTCGCCCAGAGGGGTATCGAACTCCTGTCTCTGAAGATTATAGAAGCAAGGACAACTGAGGAAGACCAGAAGAAGGTATTCGAGTATCTCCAGTTCAGCAGTTCCCGCGGAGAAGCGTTCAAGAGGTATGAAGTCATGGAAAGAATGGCCGATGCTATCGGAGACTCCACCGGAGGCGCAGCAATGGGTGCAGGCATGCTTCTGTTCCCGCAGATGTACCAACAGCTGCAGCAACAGCCTCTCCAGGGCGTACAGGGCCAACAGCAGCAACCCCAAAAGGTCATGTGCCCGTTCTGCGGCGGACTCAACGAATATCCGTACAAGTTCTGCGGAAACTGCGGAAAACCGTCCCCTATGATGCAACAGCAGCAACAGGGAGGACAGGTTCCCCCCGCACAGCCTGCAGCCGCGGCCGCTCCCGCGACCGGAGGACAGGCACCCGCATTCAAGAACTGCCCCTATTGCGGACAGGGACTCGGAATGCTGCCGAAGACTCCCAAATTCTGCCCGTTCTGCAGCGAACAGCTCTATTGATCAAACCGGGGCTGCGGCCCCGTTCTTCCGATTTTTCCCGTAACAAACGGTGCGTTCCGACACTGCCCCGTACGAATGCCCGCACTTGCGTCCTGACAGGATTTTTACCTGCATTGTATTATAATGCAGTTACACACTTTCCGTGTCATGAAGAAGCTGGAAGACTATGTTACGTCGATTCCCGACTTTCCAAAGCCCGGAATTCTGTTCAGAGACGTAACATCCATCGTCAACGACGCCGACGGTCTCAAACTCGCCATAGACGGTCTGATATCCAACGCCGAAAGCATGCATCCCGACATCATTATGGGTTCGGAATCACGCGGATTTATTTTCGGATGTCCCGTGGCATACGCCCTCAACAAAGGATTCGTTATGGCACGCAAAAAAGGAAAACTCCCCAGAGAGACCATATCCGAAGAATATGCGCTCGAATACGGTACTGCCTCATTGGAGATACACACAGACTCCATAAAACCGGGGCAGAGAGTCGTAATTATCGATGACCTCATCGCTACCGGAGGCACCGTTGATGCCATGGTAAAACTCGTAGAAAGGGAAGGAGGCATAGTGGCCGGAATCCTGTTCGTTATGGAACTGAAAGGTCTGAAAGGCCGCGAAAAACTGAAAGGATACGATGTCCGTTCGCTCATTGAATACGAAGGTGCCTGAATGAAAGTTATCAGCGACGGAATAGTCGACGGAAAAATTCTGGACAGGTACGGATCCAAAGGGTCGGATTTTGTAGCAGACATGCCGTCTCTCTCCCTTCCTGTCCGTATCGAAGATGCACCGAAAGGAACGAAAAGTTTTGCTGTCGTGTTCGACGACTACGATGCCGTGCCTGTCAGCGGATTCTGCTGGATTCATTGGATTCTGTGCGATTTGAAATCGACCGAGATTCCCGAAGGTGCATCCGGCAAATCTGATGATTTTGTGGAAGGGTGCAACAGTTGGCACGGTGCATTCGACAGGCTGTCAGCAGAACAGTCTTCAAGATACGGCGGACCCGCTCCTCCCAACCGCATGCACAGATACACCCTCAAAGCCTATGCCCTGGACTGCGAACTCGGTCTTGAAAAAGGATTCATGATGAACGACCTATTCTTCGCCATGCAAGGCCATGTTCTAGGTCACGCAATGACCGTCGGCGAATACTCGCCCAAAAACTGAACGATGCGGCCCTGCCGGGATTCGAACCCGGGTCATTGGTTCCGAAGTCCAACAGGATAATCCGCTACCCTACAGGGCCGTCATCCCACCCATAATCGGTGAACTTTATAGTATCTCCGCATAGACTCCCGTCGGCAACGGTGTTTCCAGCACAATCGCTATAAACGGAATCGCAGGTTTCGGATTCATGTCAAAGGTGATTATGAACCACGGTGCGGGCGGAGAGCTCATGCAGGAGTTCCTCTCCAAGCACATCACCAATCATTTTCCCAAAATGAATGCAGAGGTCCCTCTGGATTCCATGGATGACTCCGCCGTTGTGGATGACATTGTTTTCACCATCGACGGACATACCGTCAAACCGCTGTTTTTCCCCGGCGGAGATCTCGGAAAAATATCCGTTGCCGGAACCGTCAACGACATTTCCGTTATGGGTGCAACCCCGTTAGGAATCGGATGTTCTGTCATTATCGAAGAGGGCCTTGACATAGAAACAGTGGACAAAGTTATGGACAGCATGGGAAAAACTGCCGCAGGGTGCGGTGTGCCCATAGCCACCGGCGATACGAAAGTCGTAGAGAACGGCGCCGTAGATAAAATGGTGATGTCTACCTCCGCCATAGGCAAAAGATCGAAATACCTTGATTCTGACCTTGCCAAAGCCGGAGAATACAGGAAAATCGACCACCGCTGGTGTACCGATTCCAATGTCAGACCCGGAGATGCAATTATCGTATCCGGATATGTCGGAGACCACGGGGTTGCCCTGCTGTCGTTCCGCGAAGGATACGGATTCGAAAGCGAAATCCAGAGCGACGTTGCTCCTTTGAACAACATGATTGCGGAAGGTCTTAAAGCCGGAGGTATCGTTGCCATGAAAGACCCTACGCGCGGAGGATTGGCCAACACCCTCAACGAATGGTGTTCGAAATCCCACATAGGTATGGAAATAGAATATTCTTCCATACCTCTCAGAGACGGAGTCGTCAACGCATGCGATCTTCTGGGCATAGACCCGCTGAGCATAGGAAACGAAGGAAAAGCCGTTATAGGAGTGGTTCCGGATTTGGCCGAAGATGTTCTGAAAGCTATCCGCAACACCCCGGAAGGCAGGAATGCCGCCATAATCGGATATGCCGTCGACGGACCAGAAAGAGTCGTTCTGAAAACAGAAGTCGGCGGACGCAGGATTCTGGAAGCACCCGCAGGCGATCCGGTCCCGAGGATCTGCTGAGGTAACAAGCCACTTATAGGCGCATCATATCGTCCGAAACAGGTGAATCAATGGTCGGATTCCTTCCATTCAAAGGCTATAGGCCCAACATAAGAGCCGGAGAGCACATCGGAGACCGTATATCCCCGCCGTATGACGTAATAAGCGGAGATTATCTTGCCGAACTTCAGTCCAAAGAATTCAACGTTACGAATCTCACACTGAAACAGGACTCCGACAAGAGATACCACGGTGCCAGAAAAACGCTGGATTCCTGGATAGAATCCGGTGCGCTGAAACAGGACGGCCCCTCGTTCTACATTTATGAGCAGACTTTCGAAGACAAGGGCACCGAATATGTCCGCAAAGGTATAGTCGGCATACTCAAGACGGAAAAATACGAGGAAGGCCACATCATGCCGCATGAGGAGACGTTCTCCAAGGTCAAAGCCGACCGTCTTAATCTTCTCAGGGACATGGAAGCCCACCTCGAGTCCATATTCGGAATCTTCGAGGGATTCACGCCCGAGCTGACCAGGAAAATAAACGACAATGCACACCTTGTCTACAGATATGTCGATTCGGCCGGAGTCGAGCACAAATACTACAGACTCTCGGACGAATCCGTAAACAATGAGATTACCGAACAGCTGAAAGATCAGAAAATGCTCATAGCCGACGGACACCACAGATACGAAACGGCTTTGAATTATTCTCTGGAAAATCCCGACGATCCCGCCAAAGGATATGTTCTTGCCACATTGGTTGCCTCGAACGACAGCGGACTGGTCATCTGGCCGACCCACCGCCTGGTGGATACGGGAAATATCTCCGAGAAAAATGCCATCAAAGGTATATCAAAAGCTCTTGAGATTACCGAAACCACCGAAGAAGAGATGGAATCGGAACTGAAGAATCATATGATGGGTCTGATGTTCAGGTCCGGAAAATGCTTCCTTGCCGATTATAAGGGAGAAGAGGGCACCCTGTGGACTCTCGACACATATGTCGTACAGGAAAAAATTCTCAAAGGCGTGTACAA
Source organism: uncultured Methanomassiliicoccales archaeon (assembly GCA_934234005.1). Lineage (GTDB taxonomy): Archaea > Thermoplasmatota > Thermoplasmata > Methanomassiliicoccales > Methanomethylophilaceae > Methanoprimaticola. The sequence continues at coordinate 8,180 of CAKQHC010000026.1, forward strand.
ATCCGATGAGGACAAAGCTACCGTATCATACGATGCGGAACTTTCTTCGGTGAAAGAATCTATGGCCGAGGGAAAACACGATTTGGCGATTGTACTCAACAACCCATCCCTTCAGACCATATGGGATTTGGCAAAGGCAGGCAAACGCATGCCGAAGAAGACCACATTCTTCTTCCCGAAGATTTGGTCGGGTTTTGTCTTCTATCTAATGAGATAAAACCGGTGTAAACAGGTCCGTTATGAGCGTCATATAACGGACCCGAACTTTTCTTTCCGCATGATTTGACGGCAGCATCAAATTTACTGTTTTGAAAAATACTATTTTGAAAAATAGTAAATACTGAACAAAGAGTCCATACTTCTTTTCGCAGAGGAGTTTGAGTCTCCCGTAACATACTTCGATGTTATATCTGCAATTGCCAAAGGGCATAACAGAGTGGACGAAATAGCATCCGATACAGGATTGGAAACATCCCGCGTATCCGTATTGCTGAAAGAGCTTATTGCATTGGAAATCGTAGATAAAATCAAACCGATTGACGACCCGGGGTCCAAACGCACATACTATAGAATTAAAGACCACTACATACGTTCATTCTTCAGATTTATCTACCCAGACAATACAGATGTCAGCATCAGAGATTATGAAAGAGTGTATAACAGCATAACCGAGTGCATGAATGAGTACCTCGACCATGTATTCGAGAACGTATGCTCCGAATATATTGAAAAAGAATGTTACGAAGTCGGTACGTGGCGGGGTACCGATCCCATAAGCCGTACCAAGGAAGAAATCGACATTGCGGCTCGGGAAACGGATACATAACATTATGCGAATGCAAATACCGCTCCGAACCCGTAAACGGCGATGTTATAAACACTCTTGTCAGACGCTCCAAACTCGTAAAGAATAACCTTCCGCGTAAATTGAAGATCTTTTCCAAATCGGGTTACACAGACGGCGCGATAATAAAAGCAAAATCCGAAATATAGAACTGTATACCCTTGACGATGTTGCTCATAATTAATGACTAAAAACATGAATGGAGCCGCCGATGGGAATCGAACCCACGACCTATGCCTTACCAAGGCATCGCTATACCCCTTAGCCACGGCGGCGTGTGTAAATTGGGGTAGCAACACCCCATTAATAAGTGTTTTGATTGGACCCAGCCCCGAATGGGGCCGGTAAGAAGTTTCACCGTAATTCGCAGGGTGTTACGGTTCAGTTCTCAGATTCCGAATCGATTTTTTTCTTTCCGGGACCCTTCCAGCTCCAGTCTCCCATGAGATGCATGAGAGCGGGAACCACATACGGGACCACGAACAGCGAATCGACAAGGATTGCAAATCCGAGCGCAAATCCGATTTCCTGAAGCATAGCGGATCCGGAGATAAGCAGCGTCAGGAACGTACCGCCCATGATGAGTCCGCACAGCGTGATTATAGGTCCGGACTTCTCAAGAGCCGCGGTTATAGCTTCGTCGTTGGAGAGGCCTTTGGTCTTTCCTTCTCTGATACGCGTAGTTACAAGGATATCGTAGTCCATTCCGAGACCGAGGCATATAACGAACAGTACTATGGGCACAATCCAGACTATGTCTTTGGAGAGGAGGGATCCGAACACAAGGTGCAGCAGACCGAGAGTCCATACGACACTCATCATAATCGTAGCAAGAGATCTGACAGGAGTGAAGTAGGATCTGAGGACCACGAACAGCAACACGTAGATCAGAATCATGACTCCGACTTCGATGTAGTTGAACTCCTTATTGACAACATCGGATATGTCGTAAAGGACTGCGGCGGTTCCGAGAACCCAGGTTCCGGTAATCCAGTCGTATCCGTTCTCGGAAATTGTCGAGGAGATTACATCCCTTGCGTTACCGATAGAATCCATGGATGCAACTGACATGGGCTCATCCTTAACGACAATCATAGACTGAACATATGTTCCGTCGGCAGAGATGAGACCTGCTCCGACGTTAACGGAGTAGTCGATGAGATTCATGATGTCAACAGACATTGCACCGAGCGAAATTGTGTCTGTAGGCGCCATCTTCATGATTTCTTTTCCGGATGCATCGTGTCCCATACCGTCCAATCCGTTGGTGAAGAATTCCTTGAGCTTGAGCGTAACTGCATCGGGAAGTTCTCCTGATTTTAGAATCGCATTGTTAACCACTTCAGGATGTGCCTGCACATATGCAGCAGCGACAGCTTCGTCCATTCCTCCTTCTACCATTGTCTTAACAACCAATGCAGAAGCAGTCTTGTATATTGTCGCCCAGGGTGTAGGTCCGAGAGCGTAACTGACATTCTCGTCGTTAGCTTCGATTTTACTGTTGATCGTACTGATTCCCGTCAGATATTCGGTAGCGTTGGAATTCCATACGAGAGTACCATACTGGGTATTTGGAATGGGCGTAATCGTTGCAACCGGGTTTTCAAGCTGGAAAAGAGCATATGTGGGCATGACCATTCCGCCGTCGGCGTAATCGGTCATGACGCCGACTCCTTCTTTGGCTTCGCTGTCGGGCATGACGGAAACCATATCAAATGACGTATCTGATGTGAATGCCACATATCCGAGAGGTACAGTCAGCAAAATTGCTGCAACTACAACCGGAACAGCATGTTTGGTAGAGAATTTTCCTGCGGCTCTGAAGTATTTCTTTCCGAAACCTACAAGCTTGCTGTATGCTCCCTTTGTACGCATGGGGCTTCCGGCTGTATAGGACTCGATTGTCCTGGGCCAGAAAATCTTGTCTCCGACAACCGCGAGTATTGCGGGAACGAGCGTAAGTGCTGCGAGCATCGCGAGAACGATACCCAATGCAAGGACGATAGCCATCGTGCGGATGAGCATGAATGAACAGCATGACATGACTGCAAATCCGATGATAACTGCGAGACCGGATGTGAACACAGACTCTCCTGCCCATTTGACGGCTTCGGTAAGAGCTGTTTCCTTATCGTGTCCGAGCTTACGCTCCTCTCTGTATCTGGATATGATGAAGATTGAATAATCGCAACCTGCTCCGAGCATGGAAACCAGGACGATTGTCTTTGTGATATAGAATATATCAAGGAACTGACCGAGTGCAAAGGTCAGTGCAAGAACGACTCCGTATGCGGTACCTACGACCAGCGGAGGTGCAAGTGCGGTTACAAGAGTCCAGAAGAACAGGCCGAGCAACAGAATGATCAGAAGAATGGATATGGGATCGACTTTCTTCACATCGTCGTTTGCTCCCTGAAGGGTATCATATGTAATTGCAGCAGAACCGGTAACATAAGACTTCATGTCGGATATTCCGGCTGCTTCTTTGGCATCGGCAACCATTTCTCTGATGGTTCCCGTTTCATCGGATACGGTTATTCCAGAATTGGGATTGAATCCGACTGCAATGATGTATACTCCTTCTTTGGATGCGTCGGTCTTAGAATAGAATCCCAATACGCTGGTACTTGCTTTATCATCGTATTTTTCGGTGACTTTGGCATCAATAATCGAAGCGATGGAATCCGAGCCGGTTTTTTCCAAATCTGCTCTTTCACCTGCATCGGTGTATGGGAATGCTATTACCATATCTGTATTCAGTCCGCCGGCGAAATTGGCGTCGACGATGTCCTGTCCGTCACCGGACTCGGACGAGAAGCCTCCCATGGAGGTCATATCGTAGTTGAGGACATCCTCTGCCTGTGCCGCAAAAGGCAAAGCACAGATCAGAGCAACAATCCAAACGGCGATGATAGCCTTTGGGTGCTTCATGACATGTTTTGCGTAATTCTCGAACATAGTCGTTCACACTTCTTGAACGTGCTCAATTTACATGTGATATATAAGTTTGTTGAACATGCTCAACGAATAGTAACGAAGCAAAATACGGGGCGGACTGAAAGCATTAAAAAACAAAAACGACAAATCAAAGGTTGCTGAGGGAATATGACGCCTATAACAAAAAAAAGCCGCGCCGAGAAACGCGAAAATCTCAGAAACGAGATACTAAAGGCATCGGTAGAGCTTTTTATCGAACAAGGGTATGAGAAAACAACCACCAGACAAATCCTCCAAAAAGTATGCATTCTCAACGGAAGTCTGTACAATATATTCCGCAGTAAAGAGGAAATTTTCACTGCAGTGATGATCGATGCACTGACTGAATCCATGAACGAAGCCGAGAAATATCTGGGAGGGAGCATAACTCCGCTTGACCGTGTCGCATTCCCGATATGCATGGAGATTTATGCCGCATCCCGTTCCACAAGGATTGCGGGACTTTTGGCAATATCGAATAAGAAATGGGATATCATGAATTCCGCCTGCGAAATGCTCACGACATGGATACGCGAGCGCGACACAGACAAAATTTTCGTCGGTAACGAAAACAGTTTCAAAATCAAAATGATGGCATTCATCGGTGCAATGGGGAACGTCATAGAACGCTTCGAAAAAGAACCGGATGCAATGACTGCATCGGAAACTGCCCATATTCTGTTCAAGATTCTTGTATCCACGTTTGATATTCATGCCGATAATCTCCAGGAAAGAGCAGATTATATGCTTGACATCATATCGAAGAATGAAATCCGTATATGCGGCGTCATAATCTGAAACCAACACTATCTTTATCCGTTTCCTCCGATGTAGGGGGTGTATGAAGAAAGAGATGAGTTCGTTCGACGTACGTTCGATTGTAACGGAACTCTCGGCGCTCGAAGGCGCCCACATGGACAAGATCTATCAATGGGGATCCGGCAACGTACTGTTCCGTCTGAACGTTCAGGGTGCGGGAAAAAAAGATCTCTTTTTCAAAGATAGAAAATGGCTGTATTGCCCGTCGGTTAAACCTGAAACTCCGACAACCCCTACATCGTTTGCCACATTCTTGAGAAAATACATCGACAACGCCCGTATAGGAAAAATCAGGCAGATCGGTTTCGACCGTGTAATCGAAATGCAGCTCTTCAAAGGCGACGGCGAATATCAGCTCGTTTTTGAAATGTTCGGCGGAGGAAACGTCCTGCTGAACAAAGACGGAAAAATCGTTAACTGTCTCATACACAAAACCATGAGGGACCGTGCAACAAGGCCCGGCGAAGATTACGTCTCCCCCAAACCGAGGTTCGATCCCACATCGTCCTCGGAAGAAGAATTCATAGAATGCTTCAGAACATCGGATGCCGATACTGTCAGAACCCTGGCAACGGCAGTCAATCTCGGAGGGCAGTATGCGGAAGAAATCTGCGTACGTTCGGAAATCGGAAAAAACACGCCTTCTTCCGAAATTACCGACGGACAGCTGTCCCGCATGTACTCCGAGATGAAGATTATCGTTACCAAAGTGCTGTCCGCTCCGGAACCTACCGCATGGTTTAAAGACGGTCAGATCGAAGATTTTGCCCCGGTGGAATTGGTTTCGCGTTCCGAAATGGAGTCTAAACGTTACGATACGGCATCATCATGCATCGAATCTTATCTCGAACAGATTGCCGATGCCGAGGAAGAGGCATACGTCGATCCAGAAATAGAAAAACTGAACAGAAGAATTGCAAAGCAGGAAGAAACTCTGGACGAATACAAGGTGGAATGCGATGCACAGAAACGCAAAGCCGAAGCACTGTACACCGAATACGCAAAAACAAGCGAACTCCTGAATGTTCTGAACGAACAGTCCAAGAAGCTCACCTGGGACAAACTGTCCGAAGGCGCTATGAAGATTCCGTTTGTCACATCCATCGATCCTTCCAAAAACACCGTAACCGCCACTTTGGCAGAAGAGTCCGTCACCCTCGACTACACACAAAACCTCGATGCAAACGCATCGATACTGTATCAGAAAGGAAAGGACATCGGCGAAAAAGCCAAACGTGCGGAAGAAGCCCTCAATGAAAGCAAAGCCGAGCTTGCGAAGAAGCAGAAAGGTATTGATAAGGCTAAAGCCGCAATGGCAGGAAAGGCGCAACCCACCAAACAATTCTGGTTCGAAAGATACAAATGGTTCATAACATCGGGCGGAAAGCTTGTTGTGGCCGGAAGAGATGCACACACAAACGACAACGTAGTAAAGAAACACCTCAAAGACGGAGATCTGTTCGCCCATGCCGACGTGCACGGGGCCCCTTCCACGATTATAAAAGAAGGAAGCAAAGCGAACAACGATGAACTCAGAGAGGCCTGTCAGTTCGCACTTGCACAATCCAAATCATGGATTGCAAAATTGGCAGAAGGCAGTGCATTCTGGGTATATCCGGATCAAGTGAGTAAAACACCCAATCCCGGAGAATTTGTACCGAGAGGAGCATTCATCATACGCGGAAAAAGGAACTACGAATACCACCTGCCCATCGAACTCGTTGTCGGAGAGGTTTATTATCAGGGTTCCAGAAAAGTGATGTGCGGACCCGCGGAATGTTTCAAAGACTGCGACCGTTACTTCGTAATACGTCCCGGAAAGGGATCTTCCAGAAAATCTGCCGAAATGGCCAAGAAATTCCAGGTTCCCGAAGAAGAAGTTTCCAGAATATTGCCTCCCGGAGATGTGGAGATTATAAAAGAGGTCTGGCCGAAAGACGAAGCTGACTCGGAGTAATCTTCGATAACTATATAATCGATACAAACGAGTCGGAATCGGTAAGAGATTACCAAGTGATAAGAATGGATAAGAAGAACATAAACGTCCTCGGACTTGTTGCGTTCGTAGGAGCGATAATCATGATTGTCGGTGTGTTCCTTACCTGGGGTAAATTCGAAATTACTTCCTTTTTGGGAAGTACTTCAACCGAATTCACAGGATGGGAAATGTACACAGACGATTCCGATAACAAACTGGATTACTATTATGCACCTCTCGTTGCATTGATCTGCGGTATACTGGCTATAGTCGCTATGATTCTGCCTACAATTGATGCAAGCAAAAAAATGGACAACATCAACAAGATTCTTAGCCTTGTGGTGTTAATCGTTTCCGTTGTTTCTATCGTGTTCATGGTATTGTTCTACACCAACCTTACCGATTCTGTCGATGTCGGAGGCCTTGTCGGTGCAAAAGCCACTGTAGAAACCGGATTCTGGCTATGCCTCGTAGGCGGAGTGATTACTGCCATTGGCGGAATTCTGCCTATTCTGAAAAAAATAACGGCATAAACAATTTAGGGCTTCGGCCCTTTTATTTTGAATCAATATCCAAACGAATTGATATTCGATCTACAGATTCAGCTACCATCCAAAAAAAAGAATGGTGCCCGCGTCGGGATTCGAACCCGAGTCAAGAGATCCGCAATCTCACAGGATATCCAAGCTACCCCACGCGGGCGAAATATGCGGAAACCACAAGGGTTTAAGGCGTTTGACTCATGCCTCAGGGTGAGACAGATAGCGGGTGATATAACCTGCGATTCTGTTCCTCATTGTAACCGATGAGACATCAGTAAGAGTGTTGACCATTTCCTTGTTAGCATCAAAATCCTTGCTGAATGCCTGAGGATATTTGTTAATCAGATCAATGGAAACTCTCTTGATGTAGGTGGGTCTTATTCTTCCCATATCTTTCACCGAGTGAAACGCACTATGGAGATGTTATATTTAAAGACTTGTTCATAGAATTTGTGTTTCGCACAAGCTTGTAACTGCCATTCGTGATAGGCAGAAAGAGATTATTATCGATTGAATCTACAGATTCCCCATAAATATCGGATTCGAATAAATATTGCCTCATAAGTAATGCACGGACATAACTAAAATCACCGTACAGCAAACAGGACTTGTTTCGATGTTGTCTGTGACAACAATAAAGTAATCTTTTCACTGACCAAAGCACTTCGAAAAGATTCCCTGCCCATATAATTGATGTATTCTTCGATAGAACCAATAATGCAATATTTGATGGTCAAAACCAACGCCTGAATGAGTGTTTGACGAAGGTCATTTAAATATCTATGTGGTTCAATATATTTGTCGGCTGAATCCACTAGTCAGAATTAAAAATCAGATA
>CAKQHC010000027.1 GCA_934234005.1 uncultured Methanomassiliicoccales archaeon
GACTGATACCGGAGGGAAGAAGGATGGATGGAAATACAAGTATTGAGGATTTGGAACAGCACCTGCTGTTTCACAAAGCGATGACCAACGATGCCGAATCGTACAACAGAATCGGCGGATACATGGACATTCTTGCCAACGCGGGAAACGGAGAAAAACTGCAGGACCCCGTCGACGAGTCCATACGTTCCGTATTCAACCTGGTGTTGGAAAACGGAATCGACCCGTGGGAAATCGACCTGTCCGAATTCGTCAAAATGTATACCCGCAAGGTGAACAACAATACCTTCGATATGATCGTGGCCGGAAAGCTTCTCTTTATGGCGTACAAGATTCTGAGAATGCAGTCCGAATCCACACGTACGCTCTCCGAACCTCCTGCGGAAGAATGTTTCGAGGAACCGATCGACGAGTCTTTCTTCGAGGATGACGAGTGCCCGATGTTTGTTCCCGAGGTATCGTTCCGCGAAGCATACCACAAGGAGCCCACCCGCCCGGTTACCATGTACGAGCTTATCGACGCCTTCGAGGGTGCGAGAAAGGAGATCGACATACAGAAGGAGAGGGAAAGAGTCAGAGCCGAACTCAAAGCGAAGGAACCCAGAACATTCGACAACAAGGCCCACGACGAAGACGACGAGAAAGCCGTCGAGGGAGTCTGGCAGAAGATTCTGAAATTGGGTGCCGGACTGATTCCGATTACCGATCTGTATGTCAGCGACATCCGTGCCAACATAACGACATTTGTATCGGTCCTTCACCTCGTGAGGGACGGACGTCTCGATGTCCACCAGGATTCTCTTCCGTACGGGGAGATTACCATCGAGATAATAACCGACGGTGTCGAAGGCAAGCTCGAGGACGGAGACAACCGTATCCCTGAGGCAGCTGTATGAAATCGGACGTAAAGGGTGCCGTGGAGGCTGCGCTGTTTTCCAGTGCCGAAGGTCTCCGCATATCCCAGATTGCCGAAAAGACGGGATTCGCGGACGAAGACATACGTGTTGCGCTGCACGATCTCCGCAAAGAGTACGACGACCGCGATTCCGCCATAGTTATCGGAAAAATCGGAAACGACTACAGGATGATGCTCCGTTCGGATTATACCGAATATACCGGAACTTTCGCCAAGGCGGAGATGGCTCCCGGAGTCATGCGCACGCTGAGTACGATAGCATACAATCAGCCGGTCCTTCAGTCCAAACTCGTGGATACCCGCGGGCCCAGGGCATACGAGGACGTTCAGAAGCTGATTGACATGGGATTCGTTTCCGCAAAGAAATGCGGTCAGACGAAGGAACTGTCAACAACCAACCATTTTGCGGAGTATTTCGGCATAGGTTCGTCCAAGAAGTCCGACATACGTGCGTGGATTGAAGCCCAGGCACGTAACGCCAAGCCGGAATGACCGTTCAAATATTATACTGATTAACGGATGCGAGGGGCGATACAAATGGAAGTGCCCCCCGCATCCCGCATATCCGTTTACATTAATATGCGGAACAGGAGTTTATCGATCGATGTCGCAAACGGGGGTTGCATATGCCGTTGATTAAGAGGATTGACGAGTTTTCGGGTAATCCCAAGGTACGTTCCGCATGGCTGAAGTTTGCGATAGTCGTATTTGCCGTAATCATAGTAATACCGTCGGTGTTCGTCGTCACCAAGCTGGCGACCGATTACGGTCTGGTATCCGATACGCTTAACAACAGCCGGATGATGGATCTGATAATCGGAGCCATAGGCAATTCGTTCTCGCTGGCATTCGTGGTTACGATTATAGACATCATAGTCGGTCTGCCGATGGCCTGGATAATGGTCCGCAGGGAATTCAAAGGGAAAGGTTTCTTGGATACGCTTCTCGACATTCCTCTGGCTTTCCCTACAGCGGTTTTGGGGTTGTCGGTTGTCATGTTCTGGGGCGCACCGAACGGAATTCCGATTCCCGGATTGGGTTTGGTGGTGTCGCCGTACCTGATGATGATTTTCCTGCATATTCTGTTTACATATCCGTATATGGTACGTTCTCTGTCCGGTATTCTGGAGCAGATCGATCCGAATTACGAAACTGCCGCGATGACGCTGGGCGCATCCAAATGGACTGCCGTGCGTACGATAACTCTTCCTCTGTTCCGTGCGGGTCTGGCAACAGGATTTATTCTTTGTTTTGCCAGATCGCTTTCGGAAACAGGAGGAACATACATCGCTCTGACCATAATGGGTTGCGAGAATACATTTTTCACGGGACCTACGTTTATAAGTGCGGCCAAGGAACTGTTCCCGTCCGAGTATATGGGTGCTATGATTGTCATAAGCGTGATAATGATTGTACTGGCATTGCTCATGCTGCTGTTTGTCAACAAGATAATCAAGAAATTCAGAATACCGATAAAGAAGGTGTGGCCGGATCTCGGCAGGCGCGTCAGCAGAGGGATACTTCCCAAGACGAAGGACGGAATCGCAATAGCGTTCTTTGTGCTGGTAGTTCTCATTCCGGCGTTCTTTATATTCGCATACCTGACCCAACCGATACCCGATATCGAATGGGGTACGTTGATGGGTTCGATAGGTATGTCCTTCCTCATAGCGGGTGCGGCACTGGTGTTCGACATAGTATTCGGAATACCTGTGGCCATGTATATTGCCAGACACAGAAACAGCAGGAAAGGAGAAATGCTCGATTCGCTTGTAAACGTTCCGCTTATAATACCGACGACGGCATTGGGATTTTCTCTGGCATTGTTCTGGGGAAGTCTCGGTATAGGGGATTCGGCCGCGGTAATTCTGTGTATCCTGGGCCACGCTTCGTTTACATATCCTCTGGTTGTCAGGAATATAACCGGTGCTATAGAAGAAGTAGATCCTTCGTACGAGGAAGTCGCCATGACTCTCGGCGCTAAACCGTTCCAGGCTTTCAGGAAGATTCTCCTGCCGATTGTAAAATCATCGGTTATAGCAGGGGGAATATTGGCATTTACAAGATCTCTGGGAGAAACAGGTGCGACGCTGTCCATCAGTTCTTCGGTCAATACAGTCCCGATTTACATAACGAATCTCGTTAAAGCAGGCGATTACGACCAGGCGGCGGTATGTTCGATTATTCTCATCGTAATCTGTTTCATACTCATGATGGCCGTCAGAGCGCTTACCGCCAACAGGAGGAAGGGACGCGATGCCTGAGATTACACTTGACAATGTCTGTAAGAAATTCGACGATTCTGTGGCTGCCGACAATCTGTGCCTTAATATCAGGGACGGAGAATATGTATGCATCCTGGGGCCCACGGGTGCAGGCAAGACCACATGCATGAGGATGATATGCGGTCTGACCGTTCCGGATTCCGGCAGAATTCTGTTTGACGGGGAAGACATAACAAACAAAGACATTGATCTGCGCAATGCGACCATGCTGTCGCAGACTTATTCGCTGTTCCCCCATATGTCGGTTTATGACAATGTGATGTTTGCGCCCAAAATTCATGAATGGCCCGAATCCACGTCAAAGCAGATTGTGCGCAGTATGATGAATATGGTCCACCTGGAACAGAAGGCGGATTGGATGCCGAACCAGTTGTCCGGGGGCCAACAGCAGCGTATAGCTCTGGCGCGTGCGCTTGCGTCCGGATCCAAAGTTTTGTTGTTGGACGAACCGTTGAGAGCATTGGATGCCAGGCTCAGAATCAATCTAAGAAAGGAACTCCGTTCGATGGCCAAGGAGATGGGTCTCACATGCATACATGTCACACACGACCAGGACGAAGCATTGGAGATGGCAGACAGGATTGCGGTTATACGCAAAGGCCGCATAATACAGTTCGACACTCCGAAAGACGTCTTTGATAATCCTGCCACGCCTTTTGTGGCCAATTTCGTGGGACGTTCCAATGTACTTGTGGGTAAAGTCAGATCCGTGGGCGAAAAGACAGTGGTCGAAGTAGGGCCCGGAATATTCATGGAAGCCAGATCCGGAGCGGTGACAATCGACCAAGATGTTGTTTTGACCATTAAAGTGGGATCTACGAAAATACGCCATCGTGACGAAAACACGGACGGCGCATACTGTACCGGCCGTATAGAACGTATTCTGTACGAAGGCGTTACGATAACCGTAGAGGTTATGGTGGAAGGCGTAGGTATCATTTCGTCCAAACTTCCCAACAGGAAATTCGACGATTACAAAGTAGGCGAGGAAGTGGAGATTTCCTGGTCATATGACAAGGCATCGGTATTCCCGATGCCTTCCAACGGATTGGAAGAGGAAATGAGGCTGGACTGATGGGAAAAATAAAATTGGAACACATCTCGATGAAGTTCGGCAAATTCTATGCCGTAAGAGACATAAATCTGGAGATAAACAACGGCGAATACGTGACAGTACTGGGTCCGTCCGGATGCGGAAAGACGACACTTATCAAAGTCATTTCCGGAATATGGACTCCTACGGACGGCCGCATATATGTGGACGGTCTCGATGTTACCGATGTTCCGATCGAAGACCGTGATGTAGGATACGTATTCCAAAACATTGCCCTGTTCCCGCACATGAATCTTAAGGACAACGTTTCGTACAGCCCCAGAGTGAAGGCACAGGGTCAGGAGAGCATGGATTCGCTTTCGGGCGAGTATCTCGAATTGGTAAAGATGCTTTCGCGTGCCGGAATGTTCCCCAACGAACTTTCGGGAGGAGAACAGCAAAAGGTGGCAATCGCACGCGCACTGGCATCCGGATCCAGGATGCTTATGCTGGACGAACCGCTGTCCGCATTGGATGCACGCGTCCGTGTGGAACTCAGATACGAGATACGCAGGATGGTTAAGAAGCTGGGTATAACCGTGTTGCATGTTACGCACGACCAGGAGGAGGCAATGTCCGTATCCGACCGCATTGTTCTGATGCGTTACGGTACGATAGCCGAGATGGCATCGCCTCTGGACATGTACAGGCATCCGAAATCCATATTCGCCGCCAATTTCATAGGCGAGACGAATCTTTTGGAATGTACCGTGTCGGACAAATCCAAAACGGGCAAGACAAAGGTACGTCTGAGAGGGGGACCCGAGGTCAGGGTTTCCAAAACAACGTTCAGCGTAGGGGATCCGGTTGTAATATCGGTACGTCCCGAACATGTTTATCCCGCATTGGACGGGCTTTCGGCCGAGGTCACGGCCGTTGTGTTTATGGGTACTTATTGGAGAGTACGTACGTTCGCAGAAACCCGCGACAACGTAGACTACAATGTATCCGCCGACGACGAGATTCCTTCCGTCGGAGACCAGGTTCATCTGGTGTTTAACAAGAAGGCAGTCGTCGTATTTGCAAGACCCGAAGGTGGAATCGAGGAGGAGATTAGACTTGAGTGAAGACGGAAAGAATCTGTTGGAATGGTTCGGAAAGAGAAAGGAAAATGTTTTGCAGAGCGGAATCGGGACACACGCGCTCGCGGTCCTCGATTGTGTCTTGGAACTTAACATCTGTCTGAGAAGTATGGAAAACGGCGAAACTTCCAGTGCGGAAAAGAGCATTGAAAGGCTGTTCGTAAATGAGAAGAAGGCCGATTCTATCGAAGACCAGCTCTGCGAACAGCTGAGCATAGGGGATCTCAACATACAGGAGAGGGAGGATCTTCTTCATTTCGTACGCAAGATCGATAACATAGCCAATTGGGCAAAGGAGGCTGCGCTTCACGTCCGTCTGATAAACGAAATCGGATTGGTTATACCCAAAGACATATGGAACAATCTGGCAGGAATAGGTTCGGAGCTCGAAACAGAGGTTAAGTACCTGATGAATGCGATAAAACTCCTGGGTACGGACGGTCCGGAGATACACAACTGCGTGCAGGGAGTGAAGGATCAGGAGTCCATCATCGACCGTCTGAACCACTCGGCGGAAAGGGTTGCATACACAACAAATATGGATTACAAGTCCCTTATGCTCGTGTCGGAAGTCCTCAATTCTTTAGAGATGGCAGCCGACACGGGAAAATCATGTGCGGATACAATCAGTATTCTCACGGTTGCAAGGAGATTATAAAATGGGAAAAATGTTCGGAACGAACGGTGTCAGAGGCGTAGTCAATGGTTATATGAGCTCAGAGTTGGCTCTGCAGATGGGTAAAGCCATCGGTACCGAGTATGGCGGCAAGGTAGCATTGGCTACCGATACCAGGGTTTCGGCAGATATGCTGTCTTCCGCAGTTGCATCCGGATTAATGGCCGTAGGGTGCGATGTTTTGTTTTTGGGAATAGTACCCACGCCTGCATTACAGTATTATGTTAAAACACACGATGACGTTTCCGGCGGTGTGATGATTACGGCATCGCATAACCCTCCGGAGTTTAACGGTATCAAGTGCATAGCCAGTGACGGTACGGAAGCTTCCCATTCAGAAGAATCCAATATCGAGCGTTTATACGAGACCGAGATTCCGTGTGCGGAATGGTCCAAAATAGGCGAAATGCATGAGGTAAGCGGTGCCGGAGAGGCATACGTGGATGCAGTCATTTCCAAACTCGGCAACAGTCTGGCAATACGCAATGCGGGTCTGAAGGTTGTTCTGGACTGTGCCAACGGCGCAGCGTTCGAAACAACGCCTTTGCTTTTGAAAAAGCTCGGAGTCCGCGCAATAACGCTGAACAGCAACGCACAGGGAGAATTTCCCGGACACAACAGCGAACCTACGGAAGACAATCTTGCCGATCTGAAAGCGCTTACGGTGTCATGCGGGGCCAATTTGGGTATTGCCCACGACGGAGACGCGGACAGATGTGTGTTTGTGGACGAGAAAGGCAATTTTGTAGCCGGAGACAAAACGCTTGCACTCATATCCAGAGCAATTCTGGGACACGAGAAAGGAGGAATAGTCGTGACGCCCGTGGCAACGTCTTCTCTTGTAGAAGAAGTAGTGAAGGATGCCGGAGGATCCGTCGTGTATACGGCAGTCGGATCGCCCACGGTAGCCAGGGAGATGATAAAAGACGGAGGCGTGTTCGGCGGAGAGGAGAACGGCGGTCTGATATTCCCCAAGATGCAGTATTGCCGTGACGGCGCTATGGGAATAGCGACAATGTTGGAGTCCCTCATAACTTACGGCCCCCTGTCCAAACAGCTCGAATCTTTGCCCGTGTATTATACCAGCAAAGCTAAAATCAAATGTCCGGAAGAGAGGAAGCAGGCTCTCCTCGATTACTTCAGGAAGAACGCGGAGGGAAAAGTCGACGATACCGACGGTGTCAAGATTCTTTTCGACAACGGATGGGTTCTTCTCCGTCCTTCCGGAACAGAGCCCATATTCAGGATTTATTCCGAATCCAAAGACGCGGAAGTTTCCGAAACAAGAGCAAACCAGTATCTGGCTCAGGCAGAAGAGTTCCTTAGCAAGAAAGATTGAAACCGACGGGGGCAACCCCGTCACAAACCATTAACAATCCAATGGGCGGATTTTACCTCGGTTCGGTAATTACTGCCTCATATTCTTACCGACGACGGCTATAACCTCGTTGATATATCTTGCTGCGAGTATGGATGTTATTCCTGCCGGATCTGCCGGAGGACAAACTTCTACGACATCGAAGCCCGCAAGTCTGTCTCCGATTTCGTTAATGACTTTTTTGACATCCATAGGCATAAGTCCGAACGGTTCGGGAGTTCCGGTTCCGGGAGCGAAAGCAGGGTCGATACCGTCTATGTCAACCGTAAGGTATATCCTTTCGTTCTTTACGGTCTCCAAGGCGGTTCTGATAGCTTTGGTTATGCCTGTTTCCATGATGTCATAGGAGCTGATGAACTGAACGGGATCGTCTCTGTCCAATTCTTCTTCTCCGATTGCACGGCACCCGAGCACGAACACATTTTCCAGACCGATGTGTTCCGCCGCACGCCTGGTGATGCACGCATGACTGTTCGGGGTTCCGAGATATTCATCCCTGGAATCCAGATGTGCATCGATTGAAATCAACGCGATATCATCCTTTTCAAACTGTCTGATAATCGGGATGTTGATTGTATGCTCCCCGCCCATTGCGATTGTGAATTTGTTGTCGCGTATTGCCGGACCTACACAGAAGTCGACTTCGGAGAACATGTCTTCGGGCAATATGAAATCATCACAATTTCCGTAATCGCATACCGAGGGCAAATTTTGGTGTATGCCGTGTTCGAAATGAATTTCTTCAAAATTGTATGACGCCCGCCTTATCGCAGTGGGTGCCTCTCTCGCGCCTGCTTTGAAACAGGATGTGTGGTCGTACGGGATGCCGAATATGACGACATCCGCATCATTGTAATCAGCTTCTGCTCCGGCGTATCCGATCCCGTACGACATTCGATCATCACAGGAATTTGTATCTTCCCATGGCGACGATGTACATGACTTCGTTGCCTTCGGAGATGTTCTGATCGGTATCCTCGTTCTTGGTGATGTAGACTTCTTCGAAAGTCTCGCTGTCCATGAGCTGAACCTCGTCACCGTTGATCGAGAGGATCTGTCCCTTTCTCTTGTCGATCATGGGCACATCGACTTTGGTGCTGACAGGTCCGACAAGGGACTTTTTGGCACCGGTGAAAATGCTCACGCAGTCAAGAACCGCTTTGGCGGATCCGTGTTTTCCGGGCTTGGAGGTGGTGATTTTCACGATTTTGCAAGGCTCGTCGTCAACGTTGACGTACCTTCCCTCTTTAAGCTCTCTGATCTCTTTCTTCTCGACGGGTTTGGACTCATCAGACATTTGTTTACCTTCCTATTGTGTTGTGTTCCGGATTTATGGCCGGAAGTTCACTCCCCTGGGGGAAGCGTTGATATACAGGTCTGAAACGGACCTCATGTTATCGGTCGACTTTATAGGGACCTTATTTAATATGTTTATCGTCTGAAAATCCCGTTTCAGAGATTGCGGCACGATACGGATTTCAGGCTGCAGCGAAAAAGAAATACTGTTTCGGAGGCCGCCGCAGGCTGTTACGGGCCTACGGCGGCAGTCGTGTTTTCATTTTCTGTTCTGTCTGTTGTTCTTCGGTTTGCGGTTGCGCGGCTTCCCTTTCTTTTCCGGTTTTTTCGGAGGATCGGGATAGCGTTTCTTTATGTCCGCTACCTTTTTCATGAATTCGCCTTTGAGAACGTCTCCTCTGTATTCTCCGTGATACTGATCGATTTTTGCTGCAATCAGAATTTTTCCGGCAAGGGCTCTGGCTATCTTACCGCGTTGCCAATACGGTGCTTTGTGTATTTCCGGCTGTTGGTATATTACGCCGTGTTTGGGCCCCGGTTTTCCGGATCTCAGATGCCTGAACATGGCTTTCTCGGCACCCAGAAGCTGTACGGTTGACGACGGCAGGGAAGCAAGTCTTTCCAGTCCTCCTGCCAGAGAGATGAGTCTGGCGGCCAAGGGACCGCCCAGAATGCCGCAGATGTTGGGGCAGGTGTCCGAGACGATGGTTTCGATATATTCTTCGGTTCTGTTTTTGTCATCATAAAGGCGGCACAGAGTATCTGCGAGGTCCTGCATGGCACGGATGTCGTCGGGATGCATATCCGCACCTATGGATTCGATATCCAGGCCGAGTTCCTCTATAATCTGCTGTCTGTCGCCGTACCTCGCTATAAGATCCGCGTATCTGTCGTCGCGGGCATGGTCTGCGAGTTCGGGAAAGTGCATTCCGTACCATTCATGCAGTCTTTCGTTGTAGAGATTTATTGTGGCTATCTGATCGTCGAAATTACGTATGGCCTGTACCAAACTCTTGTCTCTGGGTATCGGTTCAGACGTTCTCAGTTTACCGAGGCCTATCATCGCTTCGTGCATGAACGCATCGGTAAATCCGTAATCGGCCGCTTTTATGAAGGACGAATCGAACATTTCGGGTTTTCCCAATTCGGATTGGCGGCGGTCGCCGACAGCCAGTTTGCCGTCTGCGGTCGATGCCATTTCTTTCTCTTCGTCGAGAATGCCTCCTCTTTGCATAACGGCCAGTTTTTCGGCCACGGCATTCGCATCGTCGGGCATCAGCGTGCTGCGGATTATACGGCCGGTTTTCAGGTCGCACAGAAATACTCCGAACCATTTTGTTATCAGTATGGGTGAAGCCAAAATATCACATTCCCATAAGTTTGGAGATTTCATCGGACGGAAGATCTTCGACGCTGCCTGCCAGTAATTGCAGAGCGGCCTGAAATTCCAGCTCTTCCATTCTGTTGTACGCTTCTTCTATGTTTCTGCCCTGTGTGAGTGCGCCGTGGCGGGCCATCAGCATGGCTTTCGAATCCGATTCAGATTCCACTGCTTCCACCAATTCTTCCGAGCCCGGCGTAAAGTAAGGAATCATCGGCACACGGCCCAACAGCAGAACGCCTTCGGGAGTAATGTTGCATTTCAGGGGTTCGTCCTTTACGGCGAGTGCAACGCAGTGCAACGGGTGGCAATGGACAACGGCATTTGTCTCAGGATTCTTTTTGTACAGGGCCAGGTGGAATCTGTGCTCGATAGACGGTTTGCCTTGGGACAGTATATCGCCTTCCAAAGTCAGTTTCACCATGTCTTCGGGAGACAGCAGACCTTTGTTGCGCCCGGACGGAGTTATTATGATTTCGCTGTCATTGATTCTCATACTCATATTTCCGCCGGCGGAAACGGTGAGTTTGCGGTCATAGAGCCTTTTGCAATATTCGGCGAGCTGTTCCCGGGCATACGTTTCGTTCACTGCATCACCTTGTGGATTTCGTCCGGCCTGAGGATTCCAACTTCCGTTATGAATCCCGTTACCATGGAGGCCGGTGTCACATCGAATGCCGGATTAAGTGCTTTGGAGCCTACGGGTGCGATGCGTACGCCGTTCATCATCGTAACCTCTTCTTCGGATCTCTGTTCGATAACGATGTCGTCGCCGGTTTTCGTCTTGAAGTCGAATGTGGATATGGGAGCGGCAACGTAGAACGGTATGCCGAAATGTTTGGCTGCGATGGCTTTATCGAATGTTCCGATTTTATTGGCAAAATCTCCGTTCGCAGCAATTCTGTCTGCACCGGTAATTATCATATCGACGCCTTTGGACATGTAGTATGCGGATGCTCCGTCTGGAATGATGGCATGGTCGATTCCCTCCTGATTGAGTTCCCATGCGGTGAGCTGCATTCCCTGAAGGCGGGGTCTGGTTTCGGAAGCAAGAACTTTGAATCTTTTTCCCTGGGACCAGGCTTCGCGCATGGGCGCCAATGCGGTACCGACATCGACGGTAGCCAACGCGCCTGCGTTGCAGTGTGTCATCAGCGTCATACCGTCTTTAACCAGTTCTGCACCGTATTTTCCGATGAGAGTGCATTTGTCAACCATCATCTGTGCGTATTCATCCGCTGCCTTGACGGGGTCGTCGCCCTTCGAGAGTCTGTCGACCATGTAGTCCACCGCAAAGAAGAGATCGTTGGCCGTGGGTCTTGCAGCCTTTACGTATGCGGCCGCTTCCGTTATGTCACATCCGCGGAGGGCGGCCATGCACATGGCATATGCTGCCGTAGCTCCTATGGACGGCGCTCCGCGTGTGGTCATGTTGCGTATTGCCTCCGCAATGTCTTTGTAGTTATCGAACGAGACAAGAACAATTTCGGCCGGAAGGCATCTTTGGTCGATCATAGTTATCTTATCGTTTTCATACCAAACGGCCCTGATGTTGCAGGTTTTTCCATTAACGGTTGCCTTCATACATATCCGTACGGACATTGTAGATAAAACGGTTGGTTCCGCCATTTTTGTATAATCGGGTTTAAGTACATGTTTGATTTATCGTTTATCGATAATTTTGGCTGACGGACCGTTAATCGATTTCGAACTTTACTATACGACCGGAGGACTTGTGCAAGTTTCCAACGATGTTCGCAGAAGGATATTGAAGGAGCTTGAGAATACAGACCTGTCGCTGACGGATCTTTCGCGCATAGTCGGTAAGGCGCAGTCTACATTGTCGGTACATCTCGAGAAGATGATCGAAGACGGATTGATTACAGTCCATGACGATCCCGAAGACAGCAGAAGGAAAATCTACTCTCTGATTTCATTACGTTTCGCCAGTTCAAAACAGCCCTCGGAAGAATCCATGGATATACTGCTGGGTAATCTGTCGAGTGTGGTAAAGTCGCCCGAAGACGTGGGAAGGGCAATACCGCATCTGCTGTTCTTGGGCTTGGACGCTCTCGGATTGTCCGTTGCCCCGATGTCCGCCATGCTCGGAGGATTGCATGCTACGGCACTTGACGGAACGCTTTCCGCATCTACGCTTGAGGAGACTGTGGATAATGCCAGACGTTATTTTTCAAAAGTAGGTATGGGTGAAATCAGCATATTCTCCATGCAACCTTTGACTATTGTTCTGAAAAACGAATTCGCTATGACGGAATCGGCTTTGAAAGCATTAGGGTCGTATGTAATCGGATTTATATCCAAAATTCTCACAGATGCCTTCGACAAGAATTACTGTGTAACATCAAGCGAAGTGTTCGGACCGGAATGCAATTACTTCAGATTCAGTATCGAACCCACCGCACGCAGGCCGCCGATTACGATTTGACATCGTATGTGAGTAAAGCTCCGTTACCCAGAATTTCGCAGTCTGTGAGAGTAAGTTCCAGACCCTTATCTTTGACCCAACCGTCCCCGTCGCAAGGTGTCGGAGCATCGGAGCCGCCGATTATCATCGATCCTACGAACACGGAATAACGGTCGACAAGTCCGGAACGGAACAGATGGGATATTGTTTTGCCTCCGCCTTCCACCAAGATATTCTCTATACCTATTTCTTCGGCAAGATATTCGAATGCTTTGGCAAGGTCTATCGTATCTTTTCCGGCGAATACAATCTCTTCGCAGTCTATTCCGTTTTCGTCATCCTCGGCCAGATCTTCGTTTCCTTCCAATGTTATAATTACAGTTGGCGCCAAATCATCCAATACGCGTGCCGTGCGCGGAATACGCAGATGAGGATCTATCACAATACGAACGGGATTGGTGTCATAATCCGCACCTTTGATGGTAAGGTGAGGGTCGTCTGCCGCAACTGTGCCTACGCCTACAAGAATTGCATCATACTTTTTTCTGAGCCCCTTGACGCGTACCATATCTTCGTCGGAGGATATTCTGACTTGTTTACGGTCTGTACCGGCTATTTTGCCGTCAGCGGACATTGCACAGTTGACGTGTATGAAAGGTCTCATTGATTGGGCATTACGGAGAACTTGTATAGGTTTTTCTGTCTCTCGACACCGAATGAAACATTCAGGAATGATTCCAGAGTATCCATTTGGCTGAGCAGATGTTTGCTTATACGTGATACTGTGAAACCGCTTTTGCCGGTTGCCATGGCCATGTACGGAAGCAATTGGTCTGCGGTATGTACGTCCATTGTTGCCCCGCTTTTTATTTCCATCATCAGATCGTTGGCGGCTACTTCTGCCGTATATGCCGCGGAATGGCCGCGCGACGTAAGGCCGTTGCTGCCCAGCATTCCGTTTTCGAATTCTGCCGTGAGAACGATTCCGGCTCCGCGTGAATCACCATACGTCTTCTGCACGTCGATTTCAACATCCAGAGGTTCCAAAGTTGCTTTGCAACTGTCAACCATTTCTTTAGAAATCCAATCGGAAAGGCGCTGACTGAAACACACTCCGCGTATGCATTTGAGATCACCCAAATCTGAAATGTCCATCGGGGCAATTTCGCCAATTGGATCCAATGTTGCTATTGCTCTTCCGCCGCCTTGCGGATAAAATCCGCGGTTAATCATGCGTACATTGGCATTTATTCCCATGCGATGCATCAGCGGAAAAAGAAGATGCTGGTACGAATCAATCGGCGGGGCCCACATGACATTGGTGCCGCCGCTTACATCAACGGTGAGGCGGTCATCAAATCTGCGGGCTGCCAGAAGCATGGCCTGAAGAACTAAGCTGACACTTCCCGCAGTTCCGATATCTATTGTAATATCATTATTCTGCTCATTACCCGGGATAATAGTGAGTTCTCTTGAACCGACTACATTTCCCTTTACTGTAGATCCGGCCATTTGCGCTACTGCTTTTACTGCAGCACAGTGCTGTTTGGATAAACCGTTTGTAGGTCTGTGTTCGCGTATACGCGTAAGGGTAGTAGTTTGACCTGTGACGGTAGCCATGGCTACAGAAGTGCGGACCATCTGACCGCCACCTTCGCCACGGGAACCGTCAATTTCAATCATATTTGCTCGTAAAGTGCTTATTGTAAAAAAATGGTGCGATTGCCGGGAATCGAACCCGAGTAGGTGGCTTGGGAAGCCACTATCTTAACCGCTGGATTACAATCGCAACATTAGGTCGATGTGTATACGGTTATTTAGGTTATGTGTTTGTTGTAATTGTCGATGGTTGCAGGGATGGCTCTAACAGATTATCTTCATTGTTTATTGTTTTCCATAATAACTTTCGGCCTCTTGCCGTTAAAGCAGACTCCGTACAGAATCAGGTTTTTGCCGAGTCCGTAGGAGTATTCTCTGTTTTTGATTTGATTGATTGCTTCTTCGGCTTCCTTCAGTTGGGTTTCTTCACTGTCTGTTTTGGATTTGCTTTTCTTGAATTCAATTACGATATCCGGAAGTCCGGGACGGTTGTGTTTCATTATTATGTCGGCTCTTCCGTTTCCGGCTTCCTCTTCAAGATAGACTTTGTAGTTCCCCATGCTGCTCATAGCAGCAGATGCGACTATCGGCTGATAGTCGCCTTCGTCTTTCAGAACAATGGACGGAACCTTGCCGTAGAACAAATCTTTCATATTCTTCTCTACGTTCGGTGCATCGCCTGCTTTTATGGCTTCGAACATTTCTGTGAAATATCTCGATCCGCTTCTGAATATTCTTTTAACCATCATTGACGAGAATGTCTTGCGAACTTCCTTGTTCGGAATGGATATTGTGTACAATTCGTCGTCTTCCGCATTCTTTTTTCTGATCGGAACGGCATTCAGATAACCCGCAACAGCCATAACCGAATAGATTGTATCCGGATCGGAATCCATCTCTCTCATAGAAATGGCAGGGTTCAGCCCGGCGGTAACTTTCTCTCCGTTGGCAATATTCGTAAGATTCTGATAAACTTCGTCTGTGGCGTTGTCAATCAGAGTGTAAATAATCTCGTTGCTGCTGGTGTTTATCCAATATGCTTCCGCTTTGAAATTAAAATATACATACGAGAAAATGCTCCACGGATTGTATATTTCCGCATTGCCGAATCTGTATCCGTCGTACCATTCCTTGGCTTCCGCCATTTTTTCCGGATGTCCGTAATATTCGCATATTTCCTTTACTTCAGATTCGGTGAATCCGTATCTCTCATCGAATTTTTCCGTGAATATGTTGTTTACACGGAGATTATTCAATCCCGAAAACAAACTCTCTTTGGCAATCTGCATAATTCCGGTAACGACTGCAAAACTCATGTGGGTGTTGCTTTTCAACACGGATGAGTAAAAACCTTTCAGGAACGAAAGAATTTGTTCGTATATGTCTTTGCTAATGTTGAATGAACTGTTGATCGGATTGTCGTATTCGTCGATGAGAACTATCGGTTTGACACCATGGTGAAGTTCAAGCATTTTACATAGAAATTTCAAAGAATTCTTCAGTTCGGATTCGTCTGATTCTTTTTTCCTGATTGCTATGAATGCATCTTTATAAATTTGATCGATTTTATCTGAATCAGACAGATATCTGAAATCTCCGAACAATTCTGACATCTTTGTAGCCACTTCAGACCTAAACAGATTAAAATCGCGTATGCCCAGTTCTTTCATTGATATAGAAATCACCGGAAACGAGTTCTTCAGTTTCATGCAGTTCCCGTGTTCCTGGACTTTCAGTCCGTCGAACCACGTGTTTCCTTTGTACTTCATATTAAAGAACGCATCGATCATTGACAGGTTGAGAGTCTTTCCGAAACGCCTCGGTCTTGTGAACAGATATACCTTGTTTCTGTCGTCGACAATATCCGAAATGAGTTCAGATTTGTCAACAAAATAATAGTTCCCGTCGCGGATTTCAATGAAATCATCGATTCCTGTCTGCGGTACCTTCAATCTGAATTCCTCCGCTTCTTTATTCAT
>CAKQHC010000028.1 GCA_934234005.1 uncultured Methanomassiliicoccales archaeon
CCCATCCGGGTATGTAGCAATGCATCCTGTCCAGGAATGAGGTATCTTCGTTCATTCCCGTGGGGAACGGCTTAAACCGACTGAAGGCCTATATCTGGCATAAGAACGACCGCAGTAGTTGAATGATCTGACCGCATCAGGATAATCATCGGCAGTGTGGCCTTCGTCCATCAGACACTACACCTCTCTGACGGCCTCCATTATCTAGTCACAATATCTGCGCCTGCGGTAGAAGAATCAGAGCTAATGGCGGTCTATGAAACCCTCCTTTGCGGGATTGTGTGAGAACATGCTTCCTCACCGGATGGTTCGATATTCAACGGCTGCGCAACCGTGCGTTGACGGATGCCGACACACGGATGAGGTTACAGAAGCCCCCTTATCAGCTTGAAAACCGTCGTGCTCGGGTTTCTTCCGGCACAGTCGATGTTGGAGAATCCGCTACCGTACAGAGATTCCGCGTTCTCCACCGCACGGCGCACCTTGTCCCCGTCCCATTCGAGAAGTTTGGACTTGACGTATTCTCCTCCCAACTCATCCGACATCAGGCCAATCAGGTCCTTCGGGTTGCTGGGCCTGTCAAACCGACGGAAGTGCAACAGCAACCAGACCTCGAAACAGGGGTTGGACACATACAGCTCTATCCCTCTCCTGGCGCACTCGGACTCCATCCTCGCGACATCCTCTGCAGAATAGATTAGATCGAGATCCATCACTAGGGCGACCCTGTCGCCGTTGGAGATGTCTATCCCCAGATTGTCCATATGCCTCATGGCCTTCTTCAGTATGTGCCCCAGTCCTGTCTTTCCGGCACCGTAGGGCCTTATGACCAGGTCGGGGTTGACGCACGTGAGACCATCAAAATAGTTCTCCTCGGTCTTCCCGTCGCCTATCACCAATATCCTCCTACGGTAGGTCATGCCGCGTGATACGCGGCGTCTTCCGGTCGTCATTCGATCACATCGCGGGCGCGTATGGACGGGACCGCATCGAATCTTCCAGCCAGATATGCCTTTCCGATGCTCTTGATTTTCCTGACGTCTTTGAAATCGGCAAGGCTGTACAGGTCGGATGTACCGTTCGAACGGTCCTTATTGGCAAACCACACCTGGTCCCTGCGTACAAGCGCATCCGTGTCCATCAGTCCGATGTCATGGGTGTTGGCAATGAGCTGGGCATGATTGGGGTTCGGGCCGTTAGAGAACTGGCCGACGATCCAGCGGGATATCAGAGGGTGAAGGTTGGATCCGAACTCGTCGATCACCAGAACCTTCCCGTTGAGAAGCACATCGACCAACGGGCCCATCAGACCGAACATGGCCTTAGTTCCGGACGATTCTATGTCGATCGGGAACAGAGCGCTCTCCTCCCCTACGCCCTCCACCGCCAGGTCATGTTTCAGGAATATGTCCTTGACACGTATCTTGCCGGGCGACATCGCGAGTGTGGACTGTGGTATGCCCTCTATGGCGGACACCGGAATCTCCCTGTCCACAGAACGGTAGTCGGATATGCCCATGTCCGCGGTCTTCAACGCCCTCATGGCATACTCTTTGACGACTTCGTTCCCCGACGTGTACTCGCACGATCTCTGAACAAGGGATTCAAGACTCCCGTCCAGTATGACGATTCCAGACATAATTTCCCTTCTGAACAGGTCGCAGACCCTGTCGTTAAAACTTGATGCAACCACCACATACGACGAGCCGGAGTTGGTCCTTTCGACCACGGGGGCATCGCCATACTCAAACTCCTCCGGCCCTGTCCTGACGAATACGCGGGCGCGTCTTCCCTTAGGGTACCAGTACAAGGATTCGGACGCGATATAATTCCTCCCATACGATATGGAGTAGTCGTACAGGATGCCATCTATCAGCACTCTTATCCTTAGGTCCACGGGAGCATTCGCTGTCTTGTCGGAAAGGCGGAACGGCTGGTACGCGGCATATTCCTCCCCGCCGGAATACGGGCGTGTCAGCATGTAGCGCAGGGCGGAAAGGGCCTTAATCATGTACGATTTTCCAGATGCATTGGCACCGAAGACGAGTGCGGACGTGAGCAGCCCGCCCTTCACCTGGTCGCATTCGAAGACATTGTCAGCATCGTCCCGCAGCGCGGTGACGTTCATACTGAGGGTGACGCGGTCCCTGAACGGGCCGAAGTTCCTGATCGAAAAGTCTAAGATCATGGTTTCACCTGCATATCCATTTCGGACTATGATAGTTGGAATCATCAATTTTGATTTAAGGATTTGCAAAAATATTCCGAATTTTCAAATTAAATTTCAAAAAACTGAAATCGACGTGTTAATCGCTACAAGCAATCCATCGGCATTCGAACACACGATCTGTTTCTCGATGCTCTTATGATATCGACTTTCCCGTTTCGCCGGCCGACGCGACCCATGTATCGTCTGGGCGGACATCGGATGACGAGCCGAAGGCCGTACTGAAACATGATGTCGGTGCGAGACAACGACTTCACCCGGAAAGTATCCGAGACAGGATCTCGATTCACGAATGGGATCTCTCGCACACCGGAAAGATATTCATTATATCTGCATCCCAATCCACGCGCCATAATTCTCCGCATTCTCGTCTTCAACAAATTTGTTGAACGGACAATTGTTGATTACATACCTGCTGATTTAAAGAATCTTGATAAAAATTAGGGCTAACTTATACCTCAACGGAAATTAGAGTTGTAATGCAACATATCGTAACAGTGTCCCATGTATCGCGGGGAATGCCTGCATGTGCTTCTTTTGCCTCGAAATGAATGTCTTCTCTGTTCAGACAGAGTCCGTCGACTATCCTTAGACCTTCCACAGACGGTTATTGTATCACTGCGATATAATGATTATCTCTATTATATCATAACATCATTCCATACCGTGTCTGGTCTTCAGCATTACGCATTCCGGAACCAAAACTTCGTTCGATATTCCCGTTTTCTTATCGGTGTAGATGAATCTTGCATCTTTGAATTCCCCGTCAGGCTGAATGCGTTTCAGCTGTTCCTTTACGCGGGATCTCATTTCCATGGCGAATCTGAGAATTTCTTCGGCTCCGTCCTTGTCCACGTTCCCGTCGGGATAAATCAATTTCATCATTGCAGAGAAAATCTTCCTGATTGAATTGACATCCCTCTGTTTCAGACTGGGGTCCAAACGGAAGAAATTATCCAAAACTTCCGAAAACTGATATTTGCGAAGTTCGCGGGCTATCTCGGAGAAGTAGTCGCAGATAAGTCCGTAATCGTTGGTAAACGTACTCGGAGAGAACGGTTCTATCTCCCATCCGGGTATGTAGCAATGCATCCTGTCCAGGAATGAGGTATCTTCGTTCATTCCCGTGGGGAACGGCTTAAACAGACTGGACTGCAGAAGAAGGGCATTGATATCCAAATTCATGTTTCCGACAAAAACCATGGATGCTTTGCCTTCCATGAATTCTCCTCCTCTGGAGAACGAACCCGATGCCATGTAGTCCTTCATTATCGTAATCGCGTCTTTATCCTTGAATTTGATTTCGGCCACTTCGTCGAACGCTACAACATCCCAGTTGCACACGAGTCCGGGAGTATGCGTGGAAAGATTATAGAACAGACTGGCAACCGATGCCTGGCCACCTGAGACCAATATGCTACTAGGCGAAATCTCCTTGAAAAGATGTGATTTTCCCGTACTGCGCGGGCCTAGTTCACATATATTGATATTATTCTCAACGAGGGCCATCATGCGTGCCAACAACAGCATACGGGAACGAGGAGTGATACTTTCGGGTTCGATACCTACGGAACGCAGCATCAATGCAATCCATTGGTCTTTGGTGAAGTTCCGTCTTTTGGAAATAAAATCTTTCACATCGACAAACGGCATCTGAATCGGATTGAGCCTTGTAATCTTGAACGGATTCAGAACTTTCTCGTCACCGATATATGAATAATCAAACGTGATTATGCACCAGATTCCTCCGGAAAGAAGACGCTGATTATCCACGACCATGTCTCTCTCAATAGGAACGTCCTTGAGTCCGAGACTCACAAACGATGCTACATATATGTCCTTCTTGTAATCCAAAGATACGGACACTTTATCTATTATCGTATACCCATCCCCGGCTTCGCGTATTCTTGATTTTACCAATTCCGCTTCGTCGGGTCTGATATACAGCCTTGTCAATTTGTCCTTGACGATATCCAAACCTTCTTTGATTTCTTCCTCGGAATTGGAAGAACAATACATTCCGAGCAGATACTCCAGAACGAATACAGGTACATTCGCACCTTCTTTGATTCTCTTGGTAAGATCTTTGCGAACGATGTACCCCTCAAACGAATCGACCAAATCAAACGAATCTATTGTGCAGGATCCGCCTGAACTGTTAACTATACCTCCAAAAACAGGAACAACCACGTCATCGACCGTAAACTCCCCGGATTCCCCGGGATCGGATTTGTTTTCGTTGCCTACTTCGTTATACAAATTGTCGATTTGTTTGGCAACGGACTTGTCAAACCTTTCGCACAACCTTACCATGGTGTCAAGAGATCTCTTGACATCCCTCTCGGTAAAATCCTCCTGACCTATATGGGCGAATTTATTTCTGCATGACTGAAGTTCGCTGCACCAAGTCCTGCATTCTGTATTAAAACCGTATGATTCGTTGCTGCATAACGGTTTAAAGACATCGTTCCAATTGACCATCATGAGAATTAATACCCTTGCGATATCCAATTTGTTGATTCTGTCTTCTTCCGTACCCAATATGGGAAGATCCCTTCTCTGCGTATCGGACAATTTCTGAAGAACCCCATCGCTCCACCAACATGTTCCGTAATAATTCTTCAAAGCATCCGTAACGGGTTTGGCTATAACCGGAAGCAAAAGTCTAAACCCTTTGCCTATGTAATCCGAATTGCGTGTAAATCCACTCATATGAATCCTACCCCTTTCACTCTGAATCCTTCAAAACGTTGTGCTTCGGATTCGCCCTTGCGTCTGATTGCGAGTGTGACATAATTTGCTTTTAATTCCTCGTTCATGGTAATGTTCTGTCTTAAATCGGATGCATCTTCGCTGTCGGCAATTACGGTATAGATCTGTGAAATTTGTTTACCGTCATCGTCTTCCAGCCAAACCTCATAATCGCTTTTACGGTATGTGTCGTCCACGGCATGTTCCTGCCATAACTCGAATTTGGGTTTGAACTGCTTCACGTCGCGTTTGTTTCCGGGTTTCAGTCCGACATAAACTTCCGCAACGGAGTTCTTTGTTGTACCTACCGACAAAACGGGAACTACTATTTCCTGCGGGGATATTCCTTCGTGTGCGAAACATTTCGCACTGCCCTGACGCCTGAACAATGCGATGGAATTCGGTACGGAAACATAAAGATCTTTGTTGACGTCTCCGAGATAATCCAATGAGAATTCTACGCAACGGTCCAATCCGAATCTGCGGTCGTTGAGGGCAAAACGCCTCTTGGAATTGAAACCGTCTGCCGTAGAAATTTTGTCGTATTCCTTGATCTCTCCGCGGCGGTAGATGAATCCGTGGTCTGCGGTGATTATGAAATTGGTGCAGTTGCAACTGGTCAGTCTCAATATCAAATCCCTAAGATCGTTTATTGACCGTTCGCAGGCGGAGAACACGTTGCGTTCGTCGGATTCCCCCGTCTTGTCGATGGCATCGTGATAAATGTAAATCAATTTCTTACCGGCAAATACACTGCGAAGAGAGGAAACCGTACTGTCTTTTACCAAATCATACTTCATAACGGCTGATTCCGGACAGTATGATTGCAGAATTCTTTCTCTGTTGGATGCTTCCGTGGACTGTCCGTCGATGAGAACGGAAAAGTTGCCGTCTTTATCCAATTTCACTTCCAAACCGTTGTTCGGGAGCAGAGCGGCCATTCCGAAACTCGTTTTGGACGGTACTGTGGAAATCATGTATTTGAGGCCGAGTTTCTCCACTTTTGATGTCTTTTCCAATACGTCATAGAGTTCGGCCGCACATTCGTATCTGAACGCATCGGAAATTATCACTGCGGTCTTCCGGTCGCCGTCTATGAATTTATTAAAGAAACCCTGCTGATATATTCCCTGAAAGTCCTTGTACTCCTTAACGGAAGAACACAAATCGGACACTATCGGATCCAGGAATATATTGCAATACGTGTCCTCAACGTAATCGCACAGTCTGACTGTGAGATCGTCGGAGACTCCGGAATCTACGGGTGCGGAATCCATCGATTTTATGAAATGACGGTATTGCGTATCGATACGATATAGATTCGACGAATATTCGGACAATATGGATCCAGCATCTTCGAAAGCGCTTCTGATATCGCGATAATTATTACAACGCCTCAAAAGATCGGAAGCTGACAGTAAAGCGTTGTAGAATTCGGTAAAATGACCGTCACGATTCATCTTTATGCGTTTGCGGATGTTTTCCTCTTCGTCTCCGTCCAAAGGCGATCTTATGCTGAGAATACGACCCATCATCCTGTCAATGATTGCCGTATCGACGCATGGGAAAACACCGCAATCCATCAGCATATCGACATCGTATGCATTGAGTATTGTCGGTATGCCGTATTTCCCGGATATTTCGTCGCATACGGATTTCAGATTCTCGCGGTTGTCGGAATTATCCGAAATGCGTTTCATCAAAGGAACCGCGCGGATGTCCCTGGACATGACATACGGTTTGAGCTTCGGAGACGTGGAAACCTCTGTGGAATGGAACGCTGCCGTAATGAAAAGATCGCGGACAAATTCTTCGATATCGGTTCCGTTGAATCCGTATTCCGTCCTGCAACAGTCCAGAAGATAATCAAAAAGATTGTTTTTGTTCAGGGCATCTGTAGCCTTGTCACACTTTTCCGGGGATTCCAGATAATCCGAAACCAATGCAATCATTATACTGTCGGTATCGCAACCGTCTGATGAAATAAGGGTTGCAATCATCGATTTTCTTATGCCGTCTTCGTCCTTGAACGAATCGTATTTCAGGAATCTTGTTTTGTTCTTGGCGGATTTGAAAAACCTGATGTGGCCTTTCACAACAAGTTTGCATTCGTCGGGAATGTTAAGTTCCTGACATATGCATGATGCACTGTCCGCCGAGAAGAACGGTTTGGAATAATGTTTCATATCGGCGAGAATATCGTACTGGTCGTTGCCCTGTATATTGCACGGCATGTAAATGAGAAATTTCGACTCGGGTTCGTCGTACTCCGTCATTACCTTAATTTTGAACGCGTTGTATCCGTCCCATTTCAGAACAGTTATGCCTTCAATCCGCAGTTCATCGATATCGTCGGCAAATTCCTTCCCGGGATCGGCCCAAAATACTATTCTGTTTTCGATTCCGGTATCCGGATTGCGGGTATTGAACCTGTCCAAAATCATATCAATTATCCTGTCGTCAATCATGGTATCACTTCAGAGGGTGCAGGAGATCGATTTTCTTCTTGCTCCCGGGATTCTCTATGTTCTGGAACTTGGCATAATTGACTTTGACTCCGTCGTCCAAATCTATGGATATCTTCTCCGAAGCGTATTTCTCCATCGCAATATCATAAATCTGAATTTCCTCGATTTTCTTCTGAAGATTGATTTTCTCCGTTCCTTCGAGGGATTTTGACATCTCGACATATCTTGTCAGCATAGGCAGAAGATAATCCTGACGCATCGTGGGAATGAGATCGGGAGTGTAACGGTGCATGTAGATGAGTGCCTTGAATCCGTTTTCCTTTCCGGAATCGAACAGCCAGTATATCGGACGTTTCTGGAACATCTTTACATGATCGTCGTAGAAATTGTTCAGGAAATACTTCCTGATGCCGTCTCTGGCTGTTCCGACATATTTTATTCCCAGATTATCGGCAATATACTTCAGATTCTCTTCGAGATTTTCTTCTCCGAATGCTGCTTTGATAAATTCCACAAATCTTACAACGATGTCGTCGCCGAAGTATTCGTTGTCGTTGATTGGAATTATATTATCGGGATCTGCCTTGAACGACGGCCCGGGATCTACCCAGTCTCCGCCTGCGTTTATAAGGCCTTCTTTGTCAAGGGAGTATCTGCCGAACATACATCCAACAGCATAAGAAATTAAATTAACAACTGCATGGTTGCATGAAGGATTCCGTATTGTAACACTCTTATCGTCAACAAAGGGATTTATCTCACATTTTAATCCGTATATTTCAATAAAAATTTCATTCAATCTTTCTTCATTTTTTTTCAGCGAAATAAATGCTTCATGATTGTTGTTATTATACTTATCAAAGGCAACCTTAATTAATCCATTTTCATTACTTTCAACCAATGGATTTCTCTTAAAATCCCAACTAATTTCGTACGAATCCCACTCACTCCTTGATAATTCTATATTTAATTTTACAATTTTATTAATTTCTTCAACAAATATTTCCGACAAAATTATAGGAAAACTGGCAATGTGTCCTACCTCGTAATTCAAAGTAGGAGATATTGCATTAGCAATTGTCAATGCTACTTTACTATTACAAAATCCATGAATGTAATTACGAATATTCTCATCTGCAAAAATACTGGTTCCAGCTACGTCGAAAATATGACCATGCGGTTTAAATCTGAATGCTATAGAACCCGAAGATATCTTAGACCAAGTAACTGCAGGTTGAAAATAATATTTAGTATTCCTAAGTACTGATTTTAATTTTCCCTTTTCATCCACAAAATGACGAATTTCAAATCCGTCATTCTCCCAATTTACAACAGATTCATTATTTCCGTACCACTTGCGATATTCTCCGCCTTTATTATACGGAAACCACTTACAACCGCTTAGAACTGATTCTTCTATGGACTTGCAATCAAACTTAATCTTTTTCAAAGATACTTCATACCAAAATCTCACAAAGCGTGCGTTTTCACCTGTTTGAAGACCTACACGAAGTGATGCAATAGTTTCAAGTGGAACGCCTGTAATAAAAGCAGAAAGTAACTTGTCACTAACCCAATACGCAATCGGTGCCCCCGGAATTGCATCGAATCTGGATTGCTTTATTTGTGAAAAACGATTGTCGCGCACGGGGAATGGATTTACATTTCCATTTGACACGTTGTTTAACGCAACATGATGATATATACCGACATAGTCAGACAGCATAGCATTCTGGATAATAGATACAGCAGTTCCAAACGCTATGCCCATCACCATATTATCCATATGCATCAATTGAGAAATCGTCTTGTTCTTTAGTATTGTATGACGGAATTTTTCAAATGACGATAAAAACATCCAACTTTGCATGGTAACCATAGAATTGTACCCGTTTTTATTTGTCAAATCCAACCCTCTTTCTATAAAACAAGCGAATAGGTCCGATTTCACATCAGGGTATTCATCCTTAACATACTTTGAAAGCTTAGCTGACATGCCGGAAGATCCCATATACGGCGGATTCGTAATCACCGCGTCATACTTCTTTGAAAGCACTTTCGCAACGGCAACGGCTTCCTTCACACGGTCGTCCTTCGCATACAGACTGGAAGAACGCGAACCTATGAACGTATCAATCCTTCCGTAATCCAATCCGTGTATCTTAATCAGCGAACCGTATGTTTTCGCATCCCTGAACGAAGACAGAATATATTTCATGTCATTGTATGCCAGATTCTTCTCCGCAGGCAGCATTCCGTTTCCGTATCCGTCCAAACAAGAATCGTCCAAATCGGACGTTTCAACCATAGTATGGAGATTCGGCTTGGGATTCTTGTTGAATATATTCGAATCGTAACTGCGTGCCTTCATCATTATTGCAAAATACGCCAACTGATAGGCACGTTCGTCTATGTCCAAACCGAATATGTTGTTCCTGACTATCAGCGAAGCCGCATCCTGTTTGGAATAACCGTAGCTTTCATAAATCTGTACCAGAACATCGAAAGCATAAACCAGCACGTGTCCGCTGCCCATACACGGGTCGATTACCTTAATGTCCGTAGGTTCCGTATTCCTTCTTGATACACGCAGTTCTTTCAGTTTCTCTTTGACCTGCGGTTCCTGTTCCGCTTCTTCGAGATAATATTTCCATTTGGACTGCAGATTGCCGTCCGGATGTCCTTCAAGCCATACTCTTCCCAGCGAATTCTCCACCATGTATCTGACAATCCAATCCGGAGTGAACAGCTGGGTAGCCGCGGGTATGCGTTCTTTGGAGATTTTGATGTTCTTCTTCAGATCGGAGAATACCTTGTCCTTCAGCTCCGAATTGTAATATTGGTACATCCACCCTATAATCTGTACCGCATCTCTGAAATCCTCTTCGGGAACCGTATCCACCAAATCCCTGACCACGCCGTCCGGAACGGTATACGACAGATTAATCAGAAGTTTCTCATACTGTTTCGTTTCCGTAAACAGTTCCGGAAGAATTGCGTTCAGAGATCTGCATTCGTAAAGAAACATCTTCGAAAACAGTTCGTCTGTTTTGTTCCTCTCCCTGAGATCGATTATTTCGTTCTTCTCGTCTTCCGACAGACGGAAAACATCGGCCATACGGATGCACTGGGTAACAATATCCGGTTCGTCTTTTCCGGCTTCTATCGACGACAGTACGCGGACATGGGTCGGAAGATAATCGTTGACTTCCATATATCTGATTGCGATTAGTCTGTTGAACCAAGTATATGCCACTCTCTCTACGACGTTGTCGTAACCTTCCGCGGCGACTGCCTCGATCAGCTTCTTCCTCCATCCTGCTTCTATCGACGTAATCTCGACTCTTAATCCTCCGGGAAGATTCAGGACAACCGCAGTTCCGTAGGAATCGACCGATTCCGGTTCGTTGCCTTCACCTATACCCAGTCTGGCCATGGACAATTCTACGGATTTTCTGAGTTTTACTCTGGCGTTGACGGAAAATGCCTCTGCGGCGCTCTTGTCCATCATATCACCACACGATGTCGAACGGCCCGTTTCCGAGTATGCCCTTCATCTTTACACTGAGTTCGTCCAGTATCTCTGCGATATCGCCGTCGGATTCTACCCTTCTGTCGCCGGACATAAGCGTCCTGACAGTAACTTTCCTGGGTTGGGGAACAGGCTTTGCCGCGACCGCAGTATTGTCCGCAGGAATCTCGGATACTTTGTGTTCCTCTGCTTTGCGTGCAATACGGCTCGAAAGACTCTCTATCTTCCCAGGAAGGCTCCCTACGCATAATTGCAAATCCACTATCGTTTCGGCACTGTCTATGGCGGAAGAGACGCTTTCGCATGCATCCCTGAATTCCCCGTACAAATCGGAATCGCCGATGAACCTACTCTCGTTATTGCTTACGATTTTCCGCAGTTCTCCTTTCTTTGATTCTCTGCACTGCTCCGTAGCCGTATCGACGGCTTCGTCTACGCTTCTGCACAGACCGTTTAACTTCGGAAGATCTTCTCCGGAATCGAGTATGCTTTTTATCTGTTCCAGACATTCTACGGCATCCTGGCTCAGATAGGATTTGATTTTACTGCATTTGTTTAAAGTTTCGGTACCGCGGTCAAACAGCCTTCTGCGCGGACTGTCCGGACTGAGGAAATCGTATGTATTCTGCAACCTCTCGTTCAATTCTCTGAGGCCGCTCTCGTTATCGTCGATATAATCAAACAGTTCCGGCGAACCGAATGTCGACAGTTTCTCCATATATCCTTTCGCATCTGACAGAACATCTTTTCCCGGATATTCCGGATGGTCTCTGTAAATGTCCAGATAGAACTGAATGTCTTTGAGTTTTTCTTTGGCATAGGTATTGTAACTTTTTACGAGATCATTCTCTCTTACCGTTACGGTCTTGGCAAACAGAATATTGAGAATCTCGCCCGCCTTGTATAGTCTGTCCTGAGAGATTGCCTTACGGAGAATAATCTTAACATTGTCGTAATTCTTGGATGTCATCAGACAGGCTTTCGCATCCTTTGTATCGCAGTCCATGCCTTTCAGAGTATTTCCTTCAAACACCAGATCGATGCGTCCGTAACGGAACATCACCGCCATCATCCATTGTATGTCCTCCAATTCGAATCCGTACGGCTTCTTTCTGAAACGGTTTACGACATCCCTGACGGTTACAAGCTTATTCATCTTCTTGCATTCTTCCAAATAATCGGACAGATCCGCAAAAGCACGCGGCATGTCTTCCGTCATGGCATCGTACGACTCAACGGATTTTCCGCCGAGGAACTGTTCCACCGCAGCTTTGTTCTTCCTGTTCCGTACGTATCCGTATTTACTGTATACGGAAGCAACGAGAATTTCAAATGCTTCTTTGAAACGTTTCTCGCATGAGATATTATCGGAAATTGCAGATTCTACGCCGTTGATGAAAACACGGGAATTCTTCAAAGCCGTATTCAACTGCGACTTGGCATAAGACTTCATGTTGTCGATTTCTTTAGTCTTGCCTCCGATAATGTCCGCAACACTGTTTGAAACCTGAATTCCTCTTTTCTTGCGCAGATAATTCTCTGTACGGAGGTATTCCAAAAACGCATTTTCGATATTCTTTCCGTTTTGAATCTTAAATAATATGCCGTTTTCGGATTTCAAAGGAAGCATCTGCTCCGTTGTTCTGTCCGTAATCATGATACGAACCGACAATTCGTGGTTTGTATGCTCCACATCCTCGTCTTCGACATATCTGTTGAACGGACGGTTGACGGAAGAAGCTCCTAAAATGTCGTATGCCTCTTCCGATATGTCTTTGTAAAGCGATCCGATATCCACATTCTCGTTTTTGATTTCCCTGGATATCTCCTGTTCTTCGTTCGAGAGAAACATATACGAATCCGCGTTCGACTGAACAAAATTCTCTTTCTCGAGTTTATCCAAAGATACTTTTACCTTGGATTTCAGATCTATACGGTTCTTATCAAACGAATCAATCATCAGTGCGGTTATATTGTCAAGATTCTTTTCCAGCTTGTCGTAATACTTCACCAAGAACAAAGTTCTCAAAACGTCAATGTCAAAACTGTCAAGATTGGTACAGTCCGCCACCCTGTGAAACACCAGATTGGTCGGCGAATCGAGTTCCGGCTGTATGGCATCATAGAAAGCGTACAACGGAGTGATAAATTTCAGATTTTTATCGGAATTTGCCTCTACCGTATCCTTGAATATCCTCAGCATCGAACGTGCGGCATTACTGAGATTCTTTCCGGACGAACTCGTGTCACGCAAAGAAGTAAGCATATCCTGTAACATCGAATATTGGTACGGAATGAACGGGTACGTGTTCTCAAACTCTTTAGTATTATTATACAGACGTATCTCTGCCTGATTCTTCATGCAAAGCCTGTTCTGAATATCCGCACGTTCGGATTCGTAAAATGCTCCGAGTTCGGTAGAGGCATCTTTTTTCTTCAGAAGAATTCTTTTCTCGATTACTTCCTTGACATCCGACGATACCGTCTTTATCCTGGTGGTAAAACGTCCCTGAATTTTAGAGAAGTCGTTGCTACTGACTCCCTGCACAATCGCATCTACGTCTTCCTGGCTCGTAACCGCCACAAATACCTGCCCGTTGCAACGTACGCCCAAATTCTCTACGATAGTCTGAAGCTTCAGCATCCTCTGTACGTTTCCGGAAATAAACTGCCCTACCTCGTCCGCCATAAAGACCAAAGTATAGTCTGGGCCTCTCGACTTACAGTAATCACTGACAATCTTTGTGAATTCGTCTACGTTTACACGATTGTCCTTAGAGATTCCGTCAACAATCTGTCTCGCTTCGTCGGAAGAGTATGCTCCGCAGTCGGTCAATGCATTAACAATCTTGGTCTTTACAAACAGAATCTTTGCACGGTCGTTTTCCCATTTCTTGCCGGTGCCGCGCTCATAACTCTGTTTGAAAGCATCATAACGGCCGTTCTCAATCAGTACGCGTTCCAATGCCGCAACGGGAGCGTCAAAACATAAACCCAATTTTTCATTGAATACTCCCATGAATACCTGGACAAGACTGTCTTCGTCCTGACCCCTTCTGCTTTTGGAATCAATGTCAAAAAGAATCGTGTCGACATTGCGCCTGCCGACTTCCTGCATCAACTGCAGAACAGATGGGTTAAGTCCTGGCTTGTTAAGAAAATAATCCACGGCCTTTTTTCCATGGATTTCCTTGTTTTGTAGAAGAAATGAAGATATTTTCAGAAAATGGGATTTACCGCTGCCAAAGTCGCCTGAGATCCAGATACCGATATGGTCCTTCTCCCCCCCCCCCCTCCGGCGAATCCTTTAATAATAGCCTTGTAAAGTTTTTCAAAGTTCTTGTCAATATCCTTTGTCACAACATATTCGTCCAATTCCTGGTACAATGCCGAATCTTCCAGATCATTGACCTTGATTACCGGATTCAGCGGCCTCTTTATATCTTTTACAAAAATGTCCTCTATTCTCGTTTCCATCTTATTCGCTCCTTGGAATTAATACCGATGCACGGTAATAGTTCTCGCTCTGCACCGTTCCGAACAGTTTCAATTCTTCCATGTCATATGTTCCGGGATAGAACAGAATCGTCTTTACGCCGTGTTTCATGCTGTCGTAATTATTGATTATCTGATGCGAACGTATGAAAGGGTGGCATTTGCCCACACCTATCAGAAATACCACATTTCCTTCAGCAACATTGTCGCACAGATAATTTACGAAAATATCATCGCTGTTACCCTGCTGAAGCAATCCGTCCATAGCATACACCAAATCGCCTATATTACCGGAAGACCTACAATCCTCTTCCAGCTGAAAGGCAGCATCCAAATAATTTTCTCTCTTTAATAGCGGAATCAGAATATCATCGAACAAATCGATAATTTTTATTCCGCAACTTAATCCCGGAAGATTGCCCATTTTTTTAACGTGTTCTCTGACAATAAGTTCGTCTTCGGGATTGTAATCAAAAATATAACCTCCGTTTCCGTTGTTCAGTGCCCTATTGCCTTTAAAAGGATCGTTTTTGATTATATCCTCAATCATATTCAGTCTTTCAACCGTTGATAATTCCCTCATATCGAATCCACCACCGCATTCAAATATTCGCCATAACCCAAATCAACAAGACTACGTATTAAATCCTTAGATATAAACGGAGATACAATCTTTCTCTCTCCCGCGGATATCGTCAGCAATCCCGCATCCCGCAACGTACGCACAAACGAACCCGACAAACGTTTGATAGTATCATGTTTCCATTCTGCCACAGTCTCGCTTTCCATAGCCTTCCTCTCGAAGAATACGGTCAGATCATAATCAGAGACGGGTTTGTATCTCTGGCGACAATAATTATACGTGTCTAGTACGAATTCGCGGAACAAATCGTCATAATTCATTATTATTACCAAATTGGCTATTCTGATGTCCGCGATTTTCTCAAAAAACAGGCATTCTTTCAATTCATCAGAACATGCGTTGAGTCTATTGTACAGATTTCCGAAAAACTTGTCCCTGCTACTTTGTTTCTTTGCACTGAACAGATTGTTTTCATTGAAGAATTCATTAATTTCCCTGCGATTCTTTCCATCCAACATCATCTTTGCAATCAATACCGATTCATCCAAACAAAACGGTGATGTCGGCATTATCGCCCTGTATTCCATAGACTCGACCCAATCTATGATGAACAATCGGATTAAAAAACATGTTTGGTCTAGATTTATATGGTCCCGAAAATAGACAATGTTGAATTATATGTTTGCTGTTTCGTGAATATGTCAGTCAGCAGTTAATTACAGATTGTCTGAACATTCTGTCCTTTAATCACCCTTCTGATATACAGTGCAATTTCAATACATCATCAGATTTAATAATTCGAAAAAGAATTGAGTTTCATGAAGTTGGTGGACACCGGGGGATTGTCGTTCAGCAGTATAATGTCGGAAGATTACTACTATGTTGACAAATCTCTTCTGATTAAGGACATCCTTGATTCCAATCCGCATGG
>CAKQHC010000029.1 GCA_934234005.1 uncultured Methanomassiliicoccales archaeon
ACGGATTATTGAGAATTGTCTGCATTTCAACTCCTGCCATTCCGAGGGCCAATCCGGCAAGCAACCCGAAACAGCTCTCGGGAATACGGTAATACCAAATTATGTTGCGAATGGCATTAGATGCGGAATCGGGATTGAAAAGGGTTTTAACGGCCTCTGCTGCACCCCATCTTGTAAATAAAACCGTGTTCGCAATGAACAGCAGAACGACCAGTAATACAGCTGCAACGATTATCAGCATCCTTGTACGGACAAGCGATCCGTATATCTCGCGTCCAGCAGAGACCAAACAAATCAGGCTCCTGTGCCGGCCTTATACATCCAGGTTCCGCTGAATCCGAACGGTGTAAGCGTATCGATTTCTTCGATAAGCTTGTTGACATCCTCTTGATTGAACAAATCAGGATAGATTACCGTTGCCGCATTGTACAGATCTACGAGACCGAATGCAGAATTTCTGAGCTCTCCGTAAATTACAGCAATATTATTCTCTTTAACGGCAGTAAGATCATTCCATCCGTCACGAGCTTTACATACGCTGATAACTTTCTCGCAATCCTCTGCAGAAGGCGTGACGCCGTGTCCCATAATTGCCTTGCTTCCGAAATATCCCGTGTTCACAAGGAAGATGTAATCAGGCCCGTCTCCGTCGGGTTCCTGCATCTTCTCAAGAGTCCAATTGAAATCGGCACCTCCCGGTGCCGTACAAATATTGGTTCCGCCCAACAGAATCATTTCCGGAGTTCCGACTGACACAAAATTACCGTATGATCCGTCATCCATGGGCATCTCCATGGAGAATGTGAACTGTTTTGCCTTATCGGGGTTGGCAGCTAACGTATCTTTAACATACTTGACCTTTTCGTTGTACAGGGTAACAACTTTGTCCGATACTTCAGTCGTACCCATAATCTCCCCTATAACTCCGTAATTCTTTTCCGCAATACCGTCTGTGAATGATTTGTCATAAAACTCTATGTACAATACGGCAATGCCTGTTCTTTCAAGGGATTTGATCTGTTCGTCGATTCCCTGGATATATGCCGCAGTAGCTCCGCTGACAAGAGCCAGGGTTGCACCGCTCGATATAATGTCTTCCGCAGGAATTACTCCCGTACTGTAAAGATCTGTGGTAAGAGGTACGCTTTTAAGCTGAGGGTATTTTTCGGACAGAATGCTCCATTTGGAAGCTTCGCGGGTCTTGATATCCTCGGTCAAAAGCGCAACGTGGTCTGCCCAATCGTCTCCTACCGCTCCGGCGAATACTTCTACCGCAGTTGGTTCCAATATGGCTACCTTGTCAACAGGCATGTTGACAGTGACTTCTCTTCCTGCGGCATCTGTAACAATGATTGTGTTATCATTGCCGCCTTTATTTCCGTCCCCTCCTGAAAATACAAGGGCGACTGCAGCAATCACAACCACAACTACGGCTATGACTGCAATTATTGTTTTTGAATTCATTCGATTCTCTCCTCATAGAACCCATGAATCCTCCATCCGACACATGCGCATCGTATTGTTATATTTAGTATTTCCTTAATTTTTTTAGATATACCTAATATCTACAATTAATAATATCGAACAGTCATAAAATCATAGAATAACGCATTCTGATCCACTATGACATCATTGCAGAACATGTATGGTCGATGTAGATAAAACACACAAGTCTGATAAAATCCGACAATAGATCAGATTAAGTGAAACGGATAACAGCTGTCACCCGATTCACTCAATCTTCCTCCGATCGGAATTATATTGAAGTTAAATCTCATGTGAAATATCTGTCTGAGACAACTCACAATATCGCTTAAATATAAATTTCAGCACATTCGGAATCAGGATTTTACTGACAGAATGTTTGTATCGGCAACCGTAGTCGTAAATCTCTGGGCTCCTTTATATATGGGCTCCGAGACAATCTCATATATCACACCGGCAAGACCGTAATACACAATATACTCCAATCCTCTTCCTTCGGAATCGACGACACGTATCTTTTCGGTGATAACGACACGCTTTCCGCGAAATGTATCCTCCACAGCTTGGGTCTTCTCCCCATGAACAACGGTGTCTCCGTCCTGTTCAAAAAATAAGATTAGGGAATCATAGTCAATCACGGAGAGATACTCAATTTGTGACATTTTATCCATAAACTCATCGTCACATATCACCCGACCGTCGGATTTCAATTCAATTATTGTCAAATTGACCGTTTCACCTGATCTTATGTTCATGTTGGTGGTAACTTTCATGGAATCTTCGTCAACTGAATCTATTTTTTTAGAAATCCAGTAATCATAGGACATAGTTTTGGACTCGATGGCAGAACTAAAAGAATAATATGTTCCCGTGACGACGGTTTGTTCCGACATAGACAATCCTATATCCATATTGGTGTCAAGATTAAGA
Source organism: uncultured Methanomassiliicoccales archaeon (assembly GCA_934234005.1). Classification (GTDB taxonomy): domain Archaea; phylum Thermoplasmatota; class Thermoplasmata; order Methanomassiliicoccales; family Methanomethylophilaceae; genus Methanoprimaticola. Next base: position 2,416 of record CAKQHC010000029.1, read on the forward strand.
TTGGCATTACCGACAATAGAATATTTGTGGATTATAAACTTGGAATCCGTCATAACGTAGAATTCGTAATCCATCCCGTTAACAATTGTAGGCACTACGTAACAACTCTTCTTAAATCCGTCATACATCCATTCGCCTTCACGGGCATCGGCTGGGATATCTTCCGTCCAATAAATTCCACTCAGATATTCAGTGCGTGTCATATCTGCCGTAGTGTTCAATTCCCCGATGCCGTCACTATTGTATTTGATGTAATCTCCGACAGCAAGATCTTTCCGTACGACATCGACATCAAGCTCATCGTCATCATCGTCCAATACAAGCATGGTAAAAACAGACCCGCCGACAACAACAACAAGCATTGCGATTATTATCAGTTTGACGTTCATTTCATTCCTCGGGAACGTATGGCATTATGTATTTAACAATCATGCGGTCAAAATCCTAAGATGATTGAACGGTATTGTTTCAAATAATGTCGTTCAATGATTCAGACATTCATCTCTTAGGAAATAGTTATAATCCCGTTAATCAGAAAATCTATCACATCTGCCCATCCGCATCATCGTACGGATACTTACCAACGTTATGATGAATTTCGGATAATTATCGTTCAACGCCTTCAATTGTGCGAGTTTCCGTTTCAACGTTTCCGGATTCGTTACTGAAACGGACACTTGAAAATACATGTACTTCCAATTTACATCATAAGATAGAAAATCGATTTCTTTACCGCTGACACTCATTACACATGCGTTCCCGTACCTGTACATGAGTTCCAGTCCGAAACTGTTTTCCGTCGTACTGAACCATCTTCCTGCTCTAATCAGGCACCCGTGGTTGAACAGACGGGATATTGCAAGCATCCATAAATCATCGCCGAGTTCATGGCCAAATGCCGCTATAACCTTATCAAAAGTATCGGAACATACAGCTTTTATCAGGCGGATTGGTCCGCTGATTTTCTGATCGCAAAGGATTAGCTCTATTTCCTCGGGCATACTGAGACCGAAGGCCTCAATCGCTCTCGGGTCCGAATCTGAGATTTTCAAACCTTTAGCCAGAACAACTATTCCAGGTTCCCTGAGTGTTCCGATGTAATTGCCAGTCTTCACACGCTTCTTCGTAGTTAGATCCCATTGGGCGTTTGCCAACGAAGCTGATGGACACCGTTCCTGTTCTCAACCGAAATCCCCCTGCTCCCCGATTCCCTCTTTGTCTCAAGCCATTTAGAAGCCCAGGTTCAATAGTCATTTACCTCAAATGAGGTATAACTTTAATATTTAAACAGGCTTCAATTTCAAAACATAGTCAGCATGGAAAAAATAAGAGGAAAAGGTTAAGACATATACCTCACAATTTAGAATTAAAGTTTCAACCGAGATTTTCGAAGCGATTTGGAGACGCAGGCAATAAAACCGTTCGAAAAAGGTCAAATCAAACCCAAAAGTGCAACCGCACTGTGATTCGGGACCGTTAAAAACGCGTCCTGTCATTTGAGTGTGATTTATGGGATTAGCTTAAGCTCTCGCGTGTGCGCGCGCACATGTGCGTAAAGCTTCATTTCCTGTCGAGATTAGGATATATACAAAATATCTTGTATAAAGGTAAATATTAAAGTTCAAAAAATACTCTGAACCATTATAGGTGCATGCTTTGTAGCATAACGTCTAACGGGATGTTGCAAAACCCCTGCACCGTCTTAATCAAATTCTACAGGGTACAATTTGGACATGATATAACACACTGCCATCTTCATGTTACTTTTTGCATTTACATCTGCACACAGTTGATTATATCTGCACTTTAGTTCATTTAGGGCTTGATCAAATGTAATTATTTGTTTGTCAAGCAAATAGACTATAAGCATAGGAATACGATACGTCTTAACCTGTCTCAATTGAGACAAGCATGTAATGCCTGACTGCAATCCTTCTTTACGAACACGTTCCAAAGGATATTGAGTTTCTTTCAACTTAAAATATTCTTTCAAACGTGGAGACAATATCTTGATTGTAGATTTTGAATAATATGGGTAAATGGGAATATATTCAGTATTTTTGAACAACTTCTTGTTTTCGAATGCGGCAAGAACTGTGCTAGGGTCCATACTTATATCATTAAACAGGACATCTTTTACCAGATTATCGCAACTAGTAAATTCAGACAGAACTCTCGTTACCTGTGTATTGTCTGCGGCAATCAACACAACATCCTTCAAATCCTTATTATCAAAATCCACAGCACCTATGTAAAGCAACTGCTGTTGATTGGGATTGGATGTTATAACGAGATTTTTGACCAACTGTCTAAAACGTCTAATCTGTGATGAGTTCGTAGATGGTACTATCTTAGATATATCGTCGAATATTTGTTTAAAATTGTCGGTTTCGATAGTATATAATGAAAATCTTTTATCCCCCAATTCAAAAGAATTAATCGATTCTTTGAAATCCATCTCTCCTTTTGAATGTTTTATAAATATTATATTCTGTTCGACCTGTTTGAGTTTTTCCTGATTAAGAGAGCCCATCAAATCTGTTATTATCTGCTTGACATCGTTATCCTCAAGCGAGTACCCAAGAATAAGTAATGGGTAATCGCAAAGTAACGACAATATCTTAGCAGTTACGATTTTAGAATTCTTAGTATAATCAACATAATCTTTTTCTGTTATCATAATTCCATCAGGTTCCAATGCAGTACCATGAATTTTGAATATTTCTCCAATCCCCTCGGAATCTGAAAAATAATAATCTGATATTTTTGAATACACCTTATACCCATTGAATACATTCTCTTCAAGAAAACTATCATAATTCGTTGTTATCACAGAAGGGATTGTATTGATGAGTTTCTTAAAAGAATCCAACTCAGATAAAAGATTTCTATCGTCTTTGAAGTTATATTTTCTAAATCTTGAAGAAATGAGTATTTTGAATGGGTTGACATCATTATCATATTGATTCAATTCATCATCATTGAATAATACCTCAGGAACAATAGTGCCTTCTTTCAAAGATCTTACCAAAAACTGATCCAGCTCAGTTGCAAGTTTTGGCAAATAACCAAAATTATTATTATCTCTTGCCGAGCTCTTATAAGGTTTTAACATACGGCCATTTATTCCCATGCGTCCTGCAATTTCTTCGAGCAGCCCCTCCCAAGAAGGATAATCTTCCAAATATCTTTTTGAAATACCTGATCCGATGAGTAGTATCGGAGGACGATCTTTGAAAAAACCAAACTGCTCCATGTGTCTACATACGTCAATGAATATATGGTTTTATTCTATTAACAAATTCCGAAATCATTGCACTTTACTTCTTCCGATTTTTACTTCCTTTGGGCCTTCCGCGGGACCTTTTAACAGTTTCCGGAACATCGATTATTCCGAGTTTCATGAGAATGCTCTCCTCACGATCTGAAAGATTTAATTATCAAAGAGATAAGACCTGCATAAACAACAGATTTCCAGAAGATTCGACAAAAAAATACAACTTATCAAGACATTGACGTAGGATGTCACAGACAATCACGTTTGACAGCATATTTATTTAGAGATGCGGGTGAATTTACTGAACCTAAACAACTCCAAAAGTCGGTTTGCATCACATTCTCTTACAACCGCGCAGAATCCACTCGCCGATGGATTTTATACCGTATTTCAGAGTGCCTTTCAGATGACGGCTGTGACTGAACAGCCCGACTTCGCCTTCCATTATCGCTTTGACGGCATCCTGCCATGTAACGATATCGTCCGGAAGTTCGACATATCCCTCGCCTATGTGACGCGGCGTATGTGCATCGCTTCCCGCGGTTATCGGTTTGCCTATCCTTTTGGCCAAACGCTCCGATTTACGGTTAGCCGATGGGATCGAACGGCCGTTGCGTGCTTCGATCCCATCGAAAGGATAGTTTAAAGTGTTCTTTTCGCCGAGTCCGGACCACCATCTGTACGGATGGGCCGCAATTGCATACCCTCCGGCTTCATGTATCCGGTCTATTGTCTCCTGAATGGATAAATCTCTGGGAATCAGTCTGTCGATACCCAGGGCTACGATATGTCCTTCTTTGGACGAAACTTCCTCGGCGGGGATTATGATGACTTTGCCGTTGTCTTTCAGCTCATGGTACGCTTCGAAACTGTTGTGGTCCGTAACGGCAATAACTCCGATCCCTTTCTCTACAGCGGTCTGCACCAGTTCCTCCATGGTAGTCTTTCCGTCGTTGGAATAGCATGTGTGAACGTGCAGATCCGCTTTCATAGAACGTTTGCACCGTCCCTTATCTCTCCGTCGACGGTTGCATAACAGCCTTTTCCGTCTCCGAGAATCACAACATCGTCACCGTCCGTTATGGCCACGACAACTTTGGGAGCACCTTCGGGCAACTGTACGCCCATAGCCTTTCCGTCCACAACGTTGACCGTCTTCATGACTACCTGCTCGACATGCTTGGTCTCGATACGGTTGCTGGTGCCTCCGAGACCGCAGTCCAGCCTGGTACCGTTGGGTACGTCGCACGAAGGTCCCAAAAGAAGAATGGTATTTCCTCCGAGGTTTTCGTCATCGGCTGCAGTCAGCATACCCATCGACTGCACTCCGCGGAATTTGGCAGGTTTAAGATTGGAAATAACGACAAGTCTTCTTCCCAGCATATAATCCGCGGAGAACTCGGATTTGAGATTGGTAACAATCTGCCTGGGCTCTTCCTCTCCCAAATCCACTTTGAGTACAAACAGCCTCTCGGCCTCCGGATGATCTTCGACCTTAACAATCGTTCCGACACGGAGATCCATGCGCTTAAACATTGCAAAAGGTCCGGACGGTGCCTCTTCTTTCTTTGCTTCCTGTTTTTTCTCCTTGGGTTTCTCAACCGGTTTCTCCATTTCAATCTCCACCTTCTTAAATACCGGCACAGGCTCCGAAAGTTCTTGTCCGGGCTCTACCTGTGAACCGACGGCTCCGATTCCGACGGATTCGGGCGTACCTTCGTATCCGAGGTACTGCCATACTTTTTCAGATGCCTTCGGCGTAAACGGCCACATCATAATGCACAGTGCCTTCACAATACGCAGATTGGTGTTCATCACCCTTCCGCATGCATCCCTGTCCGTCTTGATAAGTGCCCACGGTTTCATGGCATCAAAGTATCTGTTTCCGAAATGCGAAAATTCGGTCACGGCTTTCAATGCCTTCTTGAAATCGCATGCGGAAAGACACGCATTATACTCGAAAAGAGCATCGGCTATGGCTTTGTCTACATCGGCCGTATCGACAGCCTGTTCCGGAACACATCCGAAATTCTTTTTGGTGAAACTCAGACATCTGTGGTAATAGTTTCCGATGCTTGCCACGAGTTCGTTGTTGACCTTGGTCTGGAAATCTTCCCATGAAAATTCCGAATCGTGTGTATCCGGCATTATTGCGGAAAGATAATATCTGATGACGTCGGCATCGTACTTCTGCAGAACGGACGGAACATCTATTGCGCCTCCGCGGCTCTTGGAGAACTTTCCGCCGCCGATCATAAGGTATTCGTTTGCGGGAATGTCGTAGGGAAGATCCATACCTCCGATACCCATCAGTATGGCGGGCCATATGATCGAATGGAAAGGAATGTTGTCTTTTCCTATGAAATAATAATGTTTTACTTCGGGGTCCTGCCAATATTCTTTCCAGAAATCCGGTTTGCCGATTATCTTCGAGTATTCGACGGATGAACTGAGATATCCGATAACGGCGTCGAACCATACGTAAATAACCTTTCCTTCCCATCCTTCCAGAGGAATGGGAATTCCCCATGACATGTCGCGGGTTATGGCCCTGTCCGACAATCCTTCGTCCAACCAATTCTTGGTAAAGGCTTTGACGTTGGACCTCCAATAATCCTTGCTGTCGACAAATTCCTGCAATCTCTCCCTGAACGCACTCAGTTTAAGGAAGAAATGTTCGGTCGGCCTTATTTCCGGAGTAGAACCGCACAGCGTACAATATGGTTTCAAAAGATCTCCGGTTTCGAATGTAGTTCCGCATTTGTCGCACTGATCGCTGCGAGTCTTCTCGGCACCGCACTTCGGACATACCCCTTCGACGTATCTGTCGGGAAGGAAACGGCTGCATTTAGGACAGTAATATTGGTTGCTCTCTTTGGTGTATATGTAACCCTTATCAAGCAGATCAAGGAAAATTTTCTGCACTACTTCAAAATGCGTCGGACAATGCGTCTTGTTGTACAGAGTATATTCAATTTCCATGTCTTCGATGGCTTTCTTGTTGATTTCGTGAAACTTGTCCGCATATGCTTCGGGAGTCATTCCGCATTTTTCGGCGGATACAGTAATGGGCGTTCCGTGCTGATCGGAACCTCCGACAACCAATACTTCGTTCCCCAGAAGACGGTTGTATCTGCTGAAAATATCCGGGGGCAGAAGTGAACCGGCCAAATGACCGAGGTGAATCGCACCGTTGGCATACGGCCATGCGATGCTTATGCAAATTTTCGACATTACCTCCGTGTATGCGTTCGGACCCTATATACTAATCGCGCACATAACGCCGAACGGACGTTTTCAGGAAACGGCACACTGCTGCTTGGTGACGGATTTCAGCGTTATGCATGCATGAATCAGCATCATAAATCCTCCGAATATCTCCGAGATGGCCAAACCCCACCAAACGGAATCCATTGTACCGATTGTATACGCAGGCAATGCCATCGCAACCACAACTATGCAGTTTCTTACGAACGTATTGGCCATCGCCCTGTCGGCTTTGTTCAGAGCCTGCATGAGCGACGACCCCGTGAACACCAACGAAAACGCAGGAAGGAATAATGCGAACATCAACAACAGATTCCGCATCGGAATATGCATATAATTCATATCGGGCGAATGCGTGAACAAAGATGCTATCGGATCTGACAGAACTGCCAGAACAAGCGACAGGCCCAGCAGCGATACTACCGAAATCTTTATCGAATATCTGAATGCCCGGTGTATCATATCGTATCTTCCCATTCCCAACTCTGCGGAGCACATGGCCACCATCGCCCCTCCCACAGCCTGTGCGGGAATCATGAGCATGTACACCACCCTCCAACTTGTAGAATATATTGCCAGTGCATCTGTTCCGCCCACATATATCACATAATAATTCAGGAAAATGTTGAAAAAATTCATCACAGACAGTTCTATAGCTTCCGGAAGACCGACCGACATGATTTCCTTCTCGGATACTCTGTCGAAACACATGTATTTTCTTCCGGACTTTATGTACAAACCTGTTCCCGAAATATACCAGTACAACGCTATGATGCACGGAATGATAAATGCAATAACAGTCGCCCATGCGGCACCCGATACGCCCATTCCGAATCCGAAAATTAAAATCGGATCTAAAACGATATTGACCAAGGCACCGGTAACCTGGATTATCATTGATGCGCGTGCGGCGCCTTCTCCGCGCAGCATCCCCGACATAACTCCGCTGAGGAAGATAAAGAAAGTAGAGATGTACAGGGGGTATGCATACTCCAGGCAGAGATCCACCATCTCCCCTCCGCCCATCAGAGGAATGCTGCTTCTGGCGGTTACCGTCAGTATTGCCGTTATAACCAATGCCGCAACTGCGGTTATGAGTATACCCTGCCCTGCAATTTTATTGGCCTTCTCGCGATCCCCCGCGCCGATACTGCGGGCAATGGCTGCCGATACACCGACGCCCAGACCGTTTCCGATACCGATTTGCACACAGTATATCGGGTAAATTATACCCAATGCAGCCAACGCGTCTCCTCCCAAATCGGATACCCAGAAACTGTCTACAATGTTGTTCAGCATCTGCATGAACAAAGCCACGGCCATAGGTATCGCCATAATTACGATTCCTTTCTTCTCGTTCCCTTTGAGGGTATCGACTCCTGCCGTGCTCCCGTCCATAAACCGAATGATGCGGATGCCATAAATAACGTTGGCGTTTTATCGTTCCGCACATGATAAATTACCGTGAATTCATCGAGAAAAATTCAGAAAAGAAATATGCGGAATTTTCATCCAAACTTATCCCGGAACCTGTAAATATGCATGGGGTAAGAATCCCCAAACTCCGTATGCTTGCCAAAGAAATTATCAAAGACGGGTCTTGGAGGGATGTTCTGAACGATGATATGCGGTGTTTCGAAGAATATATGCTGCATGCACTGATAATCGCAACTGCTCCCATACACATAGGCGAACGTATTGCCATGACCGACAGCTTCCTTCCTTACGTCGACAATTGGTCCGTATGCGACACATTCTCCGGTTCATGGTCGTTCGGAAAAAAAGATGCCGAAACGGCATGGAATTATCTTTCATCTCTCATCGATTCCGGCGATCCGTGGAAAATGCGTTTCTCGCTTATATCCAGAATGTCGTCGTTTAAAGATTCCGAACATTCTGCTATGCTTGTAGACGACATCGTATCGCATGACAACGCGGAATATTATTACCGCATGGGTGCCGCATGGGCATTCTCATTCTGTTTCATCAGAAACAGGGAGTATTCGCTTAATGCTCTGAATTCGGGACGCATGGAACCGTGGACGCATAACAAATCGATTCAAAAAATAAGAGAATCCCTCCGCGTTTCCGCAGAGGATAAAGAAACGGTTTTAAAACTCAAAAATCAAAGTCGTCGAAACCGGAAACCTCTTTAACGGATTTCTTGCAGCGTGATACAAGATCCATGCATTTCGGCACAATCGGAGTTCTGCTCTTGACAGGATAATGCTGATTGAAATCGCTGTATTCGCTGATATCCAAAAGTTTGGACAAAAACGGATGCATCCTGCCGCATATTATCAATGCCTCTCCGGGATCAAGATTCATGAGGCCTGTAGCTGAAATCAAAGGATTGCCGTCCTTATCGTTACCTACTGTTTCACTCAATTCATTCAGAAACGATATCTGCCTGCTGTAAAGATAAACCCACGTGTTGCAGTTAGACGCTATGGTTTTACCGTCGTCATTGTATCTGTGAATCAGCTGGAACATATCCTGTATAGCCAATATGAAACGTATATTGCGTCCTCTGGCAGCCGTTATCATATTGGGCATAGACTGCATCTTGGGCAGTGAGGCAAATTCGTCCAGAACAAAATTCACCCTTATCGGAAGTTTCTTCTCCCCGTCCATAGACTGTGCTTTTTTGACCAATGCACCGTACAACTGTGACAGAAACATCGTGGCCAACGGATATGTGGAGGGGTTCTCGTCCGGAAGTACCAAAAACAATGCACTCTTCTCCGTTGCCAAAGACTCCATCTTAAACGAATTTCTGGAGAGCATATCCACCAGATGGCTGTCGTTCATGTATGGCGACATGTGCTGGTTGAATATGCTGAGAACACAATTACGCGTTGACGTGGCGTTGCATACAACCGTGAGCATTGACAAATATTCCGGACTCTTTGGATTCAGCGTTGACAAAAACGCATCCATGACTGTTTCGGATCTGAATATTCTGTCAACGTTCTGAACAACATTGTACAGACTCGCCTCGCCTACGGATTTGGCATTGTTTATCACCAGAAGCATCATTGCATACAGCAGCCGCTGAGCCGCCATTTCCCAATACGGATCGTTTTCATTGAACACAGGTATCATGTCGGATGCAAGTCTGGATAACATCATCCTGCCCTCATTCTCCTTTGACATGTCGCCGCTTTTAATCAGATCGAACGGGATTGCCATTGGATTCCAGCACGTGTTTCCCGTAACCGAGCGGAAATCCATCACATGAACGTTGTATCCGTATCTTACGAGATCGGGATATGCAAAATCAAGCAGTTCTCCCTTGGGATCTGCTACAACCATGGATTCCCCTCCTCTGGCCAACAATTTAACGGTCGGAGCAATCACACAGCGAGTCTTCCTTGATCCGGTGGAACCTATCACCAATACATGCGTTTCGTTTCCGTAATATACTCTGCCTTCGTTGTAATACAAAGGCACTCCCGCACCGTCCTCCGGCTTCGTATCATTATGTACAAACGAATTGAATGTGCTGACAATAACCTCTTTCGATTCCCATTTTGATATATTGCGGGATTCGCAAACAGTTATCTCCGACTTGCCGTTGCCGGGATTCACTTTACGGTTCTTTTTCGATGCCCATATTTCATACATGTCGAGTCCGTTGACCTTGTTGCTTCCCATACCTATCAACTCACTATCTTGTACTCGCTGTCTGATGTCAACGTATCAATCACTTCTGCCAGCTTGCCGAGTGTGTCCCACATTACCCTCAGCGGGACCAAAGACTCGTCCGCAAAGTGGTCTATATCCATCGAATCGCCCTCGCCCAACGGTATGAAATTCGTGAATCCCACAGTACTGTCGTCTATCCAGTAATGGCCGCGGAGCATGTTGTTGTTCTCGAACTGAAGATATGCAGCCACATTGCTCCTTATGTCTTCCGTAATATCGAAAACATCGACAAACGCAAAAGAGAAAAATCCATTTTTTACATCCTTCACGGTCATAATGACGTCGCATCCGTTCACGTTGGTCTTTGCACACAGCATCCTTCCTTTCTTCTTAACAATACAGAAGCAAAAGGATGCCTGTCCGGCCAGGTTGCCTCCCAATTTTTTCAATATCCCTTCTCTGGTGCAAATTTCTCCCATAATACTTCATTATAAAAGTTGTATTTTAATTTTTTTAAAATTTATGATTTTATAATTTTATTTTTTTAAATTATGAATGATGCCAGATGCAATACACAAATACCCGAACAAGAAGTGATGCCGAATCAGGCGTCAGCGTTTATTGCAAAAACAGAATTTTGATTCGAATTTAGAGATAAGATCGTTAACAATAGCATCTACTTCCGTCAAATTATCGGTTGCAGACAAAGCGCATACAATCGCCGCCTTAGATATGTCCTGGTTTGAAACCAATGCGACATTTATACGCACATCCTTCCATATGACTATAAAAACCTCCGTATCACAGACGGTAACGGATTTAAGGAAGACTTCGTCGCTCAGATTTCTCAACGTTTCGCAATCGATGTGTACATCCACTCAATTCACCTCTTGGGAAAATCGAGTTATACATTTCTAAAATTAATAACTTATCGTAAATGCGATTGGACTTTTTCACCGCAACATCAGGAAGTATTTAAGTATTTACATATCCGAAAATGGATACAAAATTTTTAATAGCAGTACTTAAGCGACTTATAACTCATTTAAAATAAAAAAGATACTCGACTACAGTTGGATTTTTCAACGCACTGTCAGGCAGTATTTAAAATCATTCACAAATTAAAAATCTAATGTGTAAATGTTTAATAGAAACAAATCTTAGGTAGTTCAATAATTTAAAATTTTAAAGTGAAAATATATGACAGCATCGAACAATCAATGTGCCGATCAATTATTATGCAGCCGGTACACGATGAAATGTTTAAACGGAATCTACGAAAAACAAAAACTGGGTGAAACCGTTTACAAAAAAGATCTTCTTTCCATATGCAATCTCGCCGCGCTGAACGATTTTATTGATGATGCTTTGGAATCAAATCTCATCTGCGTCGAAAAAGTGACCGACCCCCAAATAAGATATAAGCTCACACTGACGGAAAAAGGCATAAAAGTAGCCAACACATTTGCTGCGCTCCGTGATTTGATAAACAACTGACCTTTCGATTCGCGCGCGTAAGATATATAACACATTGGAGTTTCGTACGGCTTATGCGGATAGCGGCAGTGTTGATTGACAGATGTCAGAATAAAAAATGTAATCAGGAATGCGCCAAATTCTGCCCGTTGAACAGAACGGGCGTAGAGTGTGTTACTTTCGGTGAAAGGGGCAAACCCGTAATATCCGAAAGCTTGTGTCAAGGTTGCGGTATCTGTGTCAACAAGTGCATGTTTGATGCAATTAAAATTATCGGATTGGCTGACGAACTCAAGAGCGAAATGGTCCACCAATACGGAGAGAACGCGTTCCGTCTCTACAGACTTCCGGTTCCCAAAAAAGGCATTGTCACCGGTATTCTCGGACCCAACGGTATCGGAAAAACGACGGCCATAAAGATGCTGTCCGGAACAGAAATACCAAATCTGGGCAATTATGAAAATCCTCCGTCCAAAGAGGAGGTACTCGACCACTTTGCCGGCACGGAACTTCACGATTATCTCGAAAAAGTATACGCCAAACAGATTAAAGTCGCCGTAAAACCGCAATACGTCGATCTTCTTCCGAAATCCGCCCCCGATGCCGTAGTACGCGATCTCCTGGGCAAAATACAGGAACGCATGACAATGGAAGAAGCCGCCGAAACATTCGATCTCACGGAAGTTCTTGACAGAAAACTTACTAAGCTTTCCGGCGGTGAACTCCAACGTCTCGCCATGGCCGCTACCATGATGAAAGAAGCCGACGTCTACTTCTTTGACGAACCTACGTCCTATCTTGATATCTATCAAAGGGTCAAAATGGCCAGACTCATCAAATCTCTGAGTGCCGACAAGCAGGTAATGGTCATAGAACATGACTTGGCCATATTGGATTTCCTTGCCGACAACGTCAACGTAGTGTACGGATCCGAAGGTGCATACGGAGTATTCACGCTCGCCAGACAGGTCAGGACCGCAATAAACGTCTATCTGGACGGATACCTGCCCGAAGAGAACATAAGATTCCGCGACAGGCCGATCGAATTCGAAGCTTCCCCGCCGAGAGGCGACTGGCAAACAGCCGATTTGATTTCATTCAGAAATCTCAAGAAGGATTTCGGAGAATTCAAACTCGACATTACCGGCGGATCCGTCAGAATCGGAGAGTCCGTCGGAATCGTCGGACCGAATGCCACGGGTAAAACAACATTCGTCAAAATGCTTGCCGGAGTGATAGAACCCGATTCGGGAGAAATGGATTCCAAAGTCAAAGTCGCCTACAAACCCCAGTACATAAGCGGAGATTTTGACGGAACCGTTCAGGAACTTCTGTATGCCCGTGCATTCGATACCGTTACATCCGGATTCTTCAACGGTGAAGTAATCGAACCTCTCGGAATCAAATATCTCATGGACAAACAGGTTTCGAAACTATCCGGAGGAGAACTGCAGCGTGTGGCGATTACATTGTGTCTCGCTACGGAAGCCGATATATTCCTATTCGACGAACCTTCGGCATATCTCGATTCCAACCAAAGAATGAATGCGGCCAAAACCATCAGAAGAATGATGGAGAAAACAGGACGCAGTGCGATGATTGTCGACCACGACATCTATTTCCTGGACATGGTATCCGATTCGATGATGGTGTTCGGAGGCG
>CAKQHC010000030.1 GCA_934234005.1 uncultured Methanomassiliicoccales archaeon
ATTACATACATGCCGATATACGCATTGATGTTTATGTGATTACAGATTGGGCGGATATTACTCTGATGTATCATAAATCGCTATTCTGTATCTTTTCGGCATATTCCTGTTCAAGTTCTTCTGTAAGATACGCGTCGCTCATGCAGTGCATGTCTGAAGCACCGTCACGCATTAACTGATAGACTGCCGAATGATAAAAGAAATTTAATGCATCATCCAGTGAAAGTTCCTGTTGTTCAGCAAAACGTTCAATTATACGACTGTATTTTTTCTGAAGTAAAATCGGATTTGCAATCATAGCGTTTCGCTTCCTTCAAAATGCAGTAATGATAACGCTTTTTCCGTGCGGAAACACACTGTAAAGTAGGTCTGTTATAACGCAGGCGTACGATGGCTTCTTTTTCGTCAATCAACCCATCGAAGAATAATTCTACAGTATTGAATACCTTGTCGTCGGCGACGCCTCCTATGACAAGATCATAATCAGTAAGATCGTTTCCATTACGACAGTTTAGAATTAAATCTAGCCATTCTTCTGAGTAGGAGTCAAATCTCAATATTTTTAGTTCAGTTTCTCTGTTTTCATCGTATTCATACTTGGAGACAATGCTGTTTTTTCCACGATGTTTGAATTTATTTATGCTAGGTCACCGTTCGTATGATGATTCTGTATAAAAGAAATCGAATTATTACATTTATTACAAATTGATAGTAATATACTATGAACGCATACAGTACCGTATGATTTCGGAAAATGCAAAGAACGCATATGCGGAAGTTGTGAAAAGCATCCAATCGCTCTCGACAGAGGAGAAAAAGAATCTCGTCGTCAGTCTCCAGAACCACATAAAACGTAAATTCAAACAGGACGACATGATTTGTTGATTTTTCCATAGCTTACGCTAATCTGTGACGGAGATTGTATCAGTATCCGAGAAGATGCTGAAGATTTATCGACAGCTTTTCTGCTATCGCAAAAATCTCGTGTGTTGCACCCGGAAATCCCATTACAGACAACCTATCGTGCGAACGGTCGTATTTTACGATCGTATTTGCATGAATGTCCGCCAAAGATTTCACCGTGACACGGCGTTTTCCCGATTCTTTCTTCTTTCTCAGAACGAAATCTATGGTCTTGCAGACCATGGTCGCCAAACATACGATGAAAGCAACTGTAGCAATGCGAGACGGCGTATGGATGTAAACGTCGGCAATGTTCATCCCCGACTTCATCATCTTAAATCCCGCTTCGACTTTGTACTGTTCGAGATACAGATCGATGACATCATCGGCACTAGCTTCTTTTCTCGGGTTGTCGGAATGATCCGCCGAGAAAGGAAGATTGGTGATCAGCACCTGTACTGAATGCGATATTACGGAATTCCGAAGTTTTGATTCGTCCACACGTACGTTTTCCGATTCGACACGGTACAGTTTTCCGTCTCCGTGTCTCTTTTCGGCAGCCTCGTCGGCATAAACTTTCGGATCTGCGGTATAACATCCGCCGTCCAATCCCTTCAGAGTATTGCGGAAAGCATCCAACGCATCATCTTTGCAGAAGAACCTGCGGCTCTTCAGCGATTTCAGTTTCTTGGCTGCTTTTTCCAATCCGGGACCTTTGAGGAATTTCTCGGAATCTTTTTCCGCATGCGGGAGCATGTATGCGATTACGCGAACCTGAGTTCCGTTAATCTCATCTGTTGTTTGGAAATATTTCCTTTCCGGGCGGGTTTCGCTTTCAGTCATCGTACTGCACTGAACCGACGACAGCACGGTTTCCTTCAACTTCGAATTGAAGTTGAAGGGAACTTTCGTGACAAACGCAATATCCGAAGATATCAAAGAACCGAGTATTTCGTTGGTGCACAGCTTGCAGTCTGCCATCAGAATCGGAGATTGCAGATTGGTAAACTTTCTGAGAAGTTCAATCATGTCTTCGTCCATTTTTATGTCCGAAACGTTTCCGTCATATGATTTGCCGAACAGAGGAATACCGTTTTCGTCGACCGCACAAGACAAATTCATCTGGACCCTGTCGTTGTTTTTGTCTTTGGCGTTCCCCCCGTATGCGGGCATCGGACTTTCTTTGATCTCTATACCGTTCTCAATCAATACCGCATTGTGTTCCAGTTGCGATTCCGCATACTTTATTCCGAACATCGTGTAATTGGTTGCATCCAAAAACAGGCGATCTGTTGAAAAACCGTATTTTTCACGGAGCTTTTTGTAACATTCGCACAGTACTTCTTCCGTGTTAAGATTGAACACGGTATCCAATCTCTTTGCGATGACAGTATCCGACAGACTTTTGTGTTTCACGAAAGTTCCGAACAGTTTGTCGACCGGAGCCGTGGAATAATAATCGAAAACACGGTAGAGCGGCCTCTTGCCACGTTCAACCATAGTTCCAATCAATGCTTTTACTGCCATGCCGGATGTCAGGAAAAGCCCGTCGGAACGTTCGGTTCCACAACACGCGTCGATATACCCGCGTATCCCGGACGATTCCATCACAGCCATGACAAGAGACGGCAACGCAGGTATCCCTTCGTATGTTCTTTCTTCTGAGATTATCTCCATTTTCATCACTCGAAACGGCTTCCTAGCCTCAATCACAGTTA
Source organism: uncultured Methanomassiliicoccales archaeon (assembly GCA_934234005.1). Taxonomy (GTDB): domain Archaea; phylum Thermoplasmatota; class Thermoplasmata; order Methanomassiliicoccales; family Methanomethylophilaceae; genus Methanoprimaticola. The sequence continues at coordinate 2,622 of CAKQHC010000030.1, forward strand.
TAACCATATTATATAATTACTTTCGCAAATAAGAAATATTTCTAACGAATAATATATAAATGATGTATTCATCATGTGATTATCGGAACAACCCCTGCGAGGTCAGAAAAACAAGGAGTTTTTTCTGTCGGTAGCAAGCAGCTTCACACCGTATGATCCAAACAAAAATCAGGGTGTAAGAAACAACCCTTCGTTAGCGAAGGCTATGGAAATTTCGGGAAAAATCAACAGACTTTGAAATTACGTAAAATACGAAATGTTCGGAAACTGTCCGGATACGAAAAAGCACTGTCCGAAATGCGGATGCAAAAGATACTGTAAGAACGGCCGTACCGAGAAAGGCACTCAAAAGTACAAGTGTGCAGAATGCAAATCGACATTTACGCTGTATTCCGGCCGCATATTGAAATTCACGCTTCTTCCGATCGAGAAATGGCTGAAGTTCGCCGAGTGTTTTGTCGATTGTCTGTCATGCGACAGAACGGCAGCCAAGATTCATGTCACCCACCGTACCGCATGGTATATGAGAATCCGTGTTTTGGAGTCTTTTTTCCTCGATCTACCCTCTTTCGAAGCGAAAGAGGGTTGCGGAGCGGTACTCGACGAGACATATTTCGCAGAATCTTTCAAAGGAATCTCGTTCAAAAACCTGGGTCGAATGCCCAGAGAACCCCGCAATAACGGGGTTTCGTCCAAGAGGGGCATAAGCAACGAAAAGATCTGCGTTATGACAGGAGTGAACGACTGCGGCGAAATGTTTTTCGAAGTTGCCTGCAGGGGCCACATGACTGTCGATGTTGCGGAAAACGTGTTGAAAGACAAAATCTGCGAAAATGCCCTGATTGATACGGACAACCATCATTCATACAGCTCGATTCTGAACAGTCTCGGCGCCAAACACAATGCGCACGATGCAAAAAACCATGATGAAGAGCTTATGCCGATCGACAAATTACATTCGCGGATCAAAGACGTCATAAACTGCAAATTCAAAGGAGTGTCGACAAAATGGCTGCCGTACTATCTCTGTTATGTGAAGTGGCTTCGCGAATTCGGCAAATCCGACAAAAGTCTCGACAGCATAGCTGTCGAACAGATTAAAACCAGTAATTACCAACACCGTTGGTGCGACATTAACACAATTCCTTTGCCATTCCGCGATAAAGATCTGAAACCCATCAAAACATCCTGTTGATTATTCCCACTGCATGCATCCAGGTTAGCGAATGCTGTATTTCTGCAATGTTCGGATTGCTTTATCGAATCGTAAAAAACGAAAAACATTATCGATTTTTTCACAAACATTCGGTCGTCTTACAACAATCCGTTCATAATTAGGCGATAGTCCATGTTAATGCATACTCAGGCCACCGGGAATTCTATCTGCGTCATTCCGTCGGTGACCTAGCATATAATGTTTTATTGGCGGAATTGAACTTCTTCTTTTCGATAGATTCTTCTGTTTCCGTTCTGTTGTAGTATGTTTTCTTTTCATCCGTTTACTTTATCTATTTTCAGTCATCATCGTCATCCTCATTCTCTCCGTTGTTGGCATCGTACAGTGCAACAGGCTTGCCGAATGCCACGAGGTATACCTCATCAAATGGACCGAATCCGAGATTTCTCAGCTCTCTCGACATATTGACTGCGAGCCTGCCACCGTTCGACCTGACGTCTTTGTCGAACAGTCCGATTGAAAGCATCTTCGCTTCGGCTTTCGCTTCCTCCTCCGTTCTGGTTCTCGCAAACACAATCTCCGAGCACACTTTGAACCCGGAGCCGTCTTTCACGACATTGACGTCCAATCTGTCCACCGTGCCTGTCGGTTTGTCTCTGCTCATTCTCCAGACCTCCTGCCGGATTTCGTCCTATCCGATGTCTTTGTCTTGTCAGCGGATTCCATCATTAGAATCATTTTGTCGAGATAGAACCTCGCCTTTTTCAGGTCTTCCAGTGCATCTCTTTTCCTCCCTGCCCTGCTGATATACTTCAGAGCATTGAACAGATACGCATCCTTGTCGAGACCCCAGTCTTCCGCAACATCGATAGGCTCGTACTTCCTGCCCTCGGTGTAATGCTTCGGATTGGTCACACTGTCGAATCCGCATTTGCATCCGCATCCGCAACCGTCTTTGTTATTGTCGGAATCATTATCGGAATCATCGTCGGAATCAATATCGGAATCATCGTCGAACACCTCGACAAACCCTCCGTCCGGCAGTCTCTCGACATTCCTGCTGCCGTCACTGACGAATCTGTATCCTGCCCATTTCGTTCCGTCTGCCCAGACTGTTCCGTCCGCAGGCTTCTCCGCAGCTTCCATTCTCTTTGCAAGTTCTCCCAATTCTGCCATCTCTTTCTCCCTCGGATTGACCGGACAGTTTCTGAATCCGTTCTTCTTCAGTTCTTCAATCATCATCTCCCTCTCGTCTTTGTGGGTGAGATAGTATTCGTTTATGAGTTCCGCCTCCTCCTCGGTGCATTCTCTGTCTCCGGTCTTTATCCTGTGAATGATTCTTCTCGCCCTTCTGTCCGCCTTCTGCTTTTCTTTCTGTTCTTTCTTAGATTCGTTTCTGTTGTCTGAAACCATATTCTTTCTCTCCTTTGCGCTCCGCATCCTTCTGCGGAGTTATGTTAAGATGTTTGGAAGACGTTTGGAAGATGTTTGGAAATTGTTTCCGTCTGAACAAATGCGAGTGTAAATGCGGGTCAGTCAGGCACGCAGGCCGTCCCGAACGGCACTGCCGTCAGTCCGGCACATATGCTATGCCCGACTTACTGCCGTCAGTCCGGCACACAGATTATGCCGCTCTCTCTCTCTCACGTGGTATGCGCGCACGGCCCACACGCCACCCCTCATCCTCTGATACACCATTTCCCTGCGTTCGAGGAATGCAAGCGCGGTTCTCATCTCTGACGAACTCATGCCAATCTCACGTCTGAGCATCGGGATGTCAATCTCTTCACCGAATCCCGACAGCACGGCAAACACTCTGACCGCAGGCGGAATGTAAACCGTGCCGAACTTAGTCACGGCTCTCCGACGTTTGCCGCAATCCACCGCAGGTCTGCCCTTCAGACTGGCATCCGCCATTCTGACCGCAGTCTTGGGACCGGACCATCCGTACGTTTTCTTTCTGTTCGGGAACTCACCCGCAACAAACGTTCCGCCCGACAGAGACCCTATCCCGACCGCGCCTGTCATGACGCACTGCGCCACGGCAGTCTCCGTCATAGTCCGCACCGCACGTCTGATGCGTGTCGTTCTGTTGTGCGTGACATTTGCCGAGACGATATGCGTAAGCATCTCCATCGGCAGGACACCGTAGACATCAAGGGCTCTGATTACTGTCGCCGCAGTCTCGTACAGTTCGTCCGGTGACGGACTGTATTCCGCCTCGGACAATCCGTGAGGGTCGCCCTCGTCATAGTCCTCATCGAGGACACTGCCCTCATAAGGGCTGTTATTCCCATCGTGGATGTTGCCCTCACAAGGGCTGTTATTCCCATCGAGGACACTGCCCTCATAAGGGTCGTTGCTCCTGCCGAGGGCATTGCCCCCGCAGGCTCCGTCTCCGCAGAGACGGTCGTCTGCATCACAAGGCGTATCATGTGTAACCATGACTCTCACTCCACAGTGCAGTACGATTCGGCCGGTGCGACCTTGCACCCGAACTCGGTAATCTTCACGTCTTTAATGCAGATGCTCCTGCCTGTATACCCCGACCCGCACGCACCGCCCGGAAATTTATGCGTATTGCGCACGATGTTTATGGCCAGATGCCTAAACAGAGCGACTTTCTCCTCCTTATCCATACTATGGAATCTAACGGATGTCGGAGACGTTCTGTCAACCGCGGTGACGAACACGTAATCTCTAATCTTAATATCTGCATCGACCACGACAGGCTTGTACGCACTGTCATCGGGATGCGGACCGTAGCATATGAAAGTATATTCTTTCCTGCCGTCCTTGAATGTCATCATATACTCCTCCGTAAACCAACATCCTTTCTCAAACACCGCGGAATACAGAGACATCTCTTTGTACCCATCGGAGTTTATGAGAATGCCCGAATCGGTGCAGAGCGGAAATTCATACACCGTAGACCCCGTCACACAGATGAGTTCTTTAATCTGCCCGTTGTTGTCGTCTTGAATACCCATATTTTCATCTCCTATATCTGGCGGGTTTTGGTTGATTCTGACGATTTTGTCCCGATGATATTCCGACCGGAACGGTTATGGTGACTGCTTCGATATTTGTGTTTTTGTATTCTCCGCTTCTGATGGCAGCGGATTTCACCTCTGATATGAGGTACGCAAGATATTTTTCAATGATCTGTTGGATTGTATATTCTTTTCCTCCGCTTACGATGTATTTGGAAAGGTTGTCAGAACTTTCTCTTACTGTCCTTTTCATGTAGCGAACGACATCATTCGGGTGTTTGAATGCCTGCCCGGTAACGCAGTCTTCTCCGAATTTTTCCCTGTAATCTTCGGAATACATGAAAAGACTCGGTATTCCCATCCCTGTGGTGTCGTTTTTCATGAACGTAGTTACCGGTATGAGTCCGTTCATGATGGCTGCGGTCGAATAACATGTTCCGAAATCTATTCCTAGTATCATTCTGATTTCCTCGGAACGTATATCATATGCAAGAATATAATATAAAATTTTAATATAGTATGAAAATAATTATTACAATATGCATGTTCATATCGCCAGTATGGGGCGGACCAAAGAGCCTGTACTGAAAGGAATCAATGCAATTCCGGGAATAGATAAAGTATATCTTATGGTAAGCGAGAAGTTTGCCGAAGAAGCTGATGAAGTCAGAAAAATCTGTGCGTGCATGTCTATGAATGTCGAAATCCGTTATGTTTCCGGATTCAGTTTTCAGCAGATCACCGAAACAATCAATGGGATACACCGCGAGAATTGTAAACCCAGAGTAACATTTTCGATAAATATTACGGGGGGTACCAACCTCATGGCTGCTGCGGCATGTTCGTGTGCATTCCTGATCGGTGCTACGATATATTATGTTCAATGGGATGATAACCTGCCGATATCGGAACAGCTTCAGGAGATTCCCATGCCGCATTCTCCGAATCTCGGAACCATTAAGGGGAAGACGGAGGAAATTTTGCAGTATGTTTATGAACGGTCGTCGGAAGGGCCGATATCAAATACAGATATAATCGATAAGTTCGACATCGATATACAGAACAGCGGATACCATCTTAGAAAACTGGAGGCAGAGAAGCTGATTTCCATTACCAAGGGATTTGTATGTTCTGACGGAAAGACTGATAAGAGACGTAATACCGTAGCACTGACCGATCAGGGAAAGATGGTTGCGTTATGGATGAGGAACGAGCACAGCTGATTATTTTTTGTAAGATTGTACTATCTTTCCAATCAGTTCATTCGGTTTGGCTGCCCAGTATTCCGTATCGCATACGACGACGAGTCTCTTTTTGGCTCTTGACAGAGCTGTATTGATGACTTTTTTCCCTTTCAGTTTGGCATCCGCGGTGCTGGTAAAACGCGGGGGTTTGTCTTCGTTGCAGGCTCTTCCGTCGCATACGGATATTATTACCGTGTCCCATTCTTTGCCTTGGGATTTGTGTATCGTAATTATATGGTTAGACAGTGAATCATCCAGTCTTTTTATGCAACGCATTTGGTCTTTATACGGCGTCAGGATTACAAAATTGCCATTTTTTATAGATTTTGCGTATTCAACAACTCTTTCGGCTTCTTTTATGTTTTCGCGCAGGGTTTTGTTGTAGCGTTTCGGAAAACTGTCGATATGTGCATCCAATACGACAACTTCCAGGGCATTAGGATTGCCGGATTTAAGTTTAAGACCGTATATCATATCGCCCAGTATGGTAGCAAGATTCTGTCCGAATCTGTGTGTGGTCACCAGTCTGGCCACAGACGTGTATTCGAATGTGGGCTCTTCACCAGATTCGTACAGTTTCGAAGACAGCATGATGTTGTCGCTGAACAGGGTATCAACATATAAGGCAGACATGTCCCAGAGATAATCGAATCTATGTCCGTCGACGGTCATGTTTTCATTCATCTTACCCGAGTCGATTTCGCATACCGGAGGCAACTGCATATGGTCCCCCAGCATGGTAATCGGCGCACCCAGCGAGAACAGGGCCAATGCCTGTATGCAGCTGCAATATCCCGCCTCGTCTATGAAAACATGATCGACATCTAATTTCATACGTTTTTCGTAAAATTCCGGACCGTACGAAATAAGGAATTTGGACATTGTCATGGCGATGACTCTGCAGGAATTAATGTCGCTTTTCGGATTCTCTTTTTCGAATTTTAGAATTTTGTTATGTACGTTATTCTCTTTGGAGACAAGTTCGTCAATCGATAGCCTGCCCAGTTCGGAATCGGTTACCCTGTCTTCCGAATAGATGATTCTTTTGACGTTATCCATGAATTCCCTTATGTTGTGTTCGTTGACATCGGAAGCTATTATTGAGTAGCGGGGATCGGAACGTATTGCTTTTGTGAGGCTGCTCATCATAGAAACGAGTTTGGCGGAACCGGATCCGATTTTGCCTGCACCGTTTGCAAATTTAAATGCCTCATCCAATACGCTTTTCAGTTCCGTATAACGTTTGTCGGCTATTGCGATTCTTATGTTTGACAGACTTTGTCTGTATTGGTGCAGTACGGGTTGTATGCTTTTTTCCTCGCAGACGTACTGATATTCTCCCAGGAATTCCGATGTGGGAGTGCCGATTCTTATGAGATCCCGTTCGGGATTTACCTGGCATCCTTTGTCATCTTTAAATGCGGATATCAGACCGATAATCACTTGTTCCAATGCATAGTTTGTGGGAGCGATTATGAGAACTCTCTCGTTTCTGCGCACACATTCGTTGATTGCTTTTGCAAGAACATATCTCGTTTTTCCGGATCCCGGTACTCCCCAAACGTACGATAAAGGTTCTTTCATGACGAGTTTCACGGCTTCCAGTTGGTCTTTTGTTATGTTATCCAAACCTTTGGACAGTATAGCGTCCGCAGAGAAAGGCTGGGGTTTTTTAGGAAATGAAATATAGTTTCCGTAAATTTCATAGAAATGTCCGGTGTTTCTGATGAGCCATGTCATATCTGAGAACAACTGTATGTTAGAATCGTCTTTTATTGCGTCGTCCAGATCTTTTTCGGGATACATTCTGACTGTTTTGTTGAGGTAGTCGAATCCCTGAAATGTGGCAGCGTAACTGGGATATTCTTTTCCGTCCACGATTATGCCTGTCGAGTCGTCTACGGTGAATTTTTCATCTAGTTTCAGGAGATACACATCGCCTTTTTTTGTGTGTTTTACTTTGACAACGTTACGTGAAATGTCATCCTTTTCAAGCTGTCTGTCTGTTATTGCCGAAAGAAATCCAGATGTGGATTTGATGCATATGTCGCATATGCCTTCGTTTATTCTTGGTATTTTGTTGCATATGGTAATTGTTTCAACGGAGTTTTCCTGTTTTTCTTCTATGAGCGGACTGTTATCGATAAACAGGGATTTTTTAGGTTTTTCGTCTTTTATTGTCTCTGCGAGTTTTTCCAGTTCGTCGCCTATGTCGAGATTCATTTCGTCGTTAAAATCTATCAAAGTTTCGAGATATTCGTGTGCATCTTCGGCATTGAATGATTGATCTCCGGTATGGCTTCTCTCGTTGCGGATTTTTCTGACCTCTTTTGCATGTTTCTTAAGACTTTTGCCTCCGTTGAACAGCTCGGGGTTTCTTTCTACTATTTTGCAACATAATTGGGTGTCAAGGCATGATCTTATCATATCTTCGTCGGCATAATCGACTTCTTTTATGTCGCGCTGAATTCCGAGATCGACTTTGTTCTTAACAATCTGGGTATTCCACCATGACTGGCCGTATTTGTACAGCATTGCCGTACTGATTTTACTTTGCATTGCTGTGGTAGTGACGTCCAGTGCACGCGAGACGATTTCTTTGTTGTTAAGATCGTATCCGATCTGACTCATGATACTAGGAATATATACTATAGATAAGATATTAACGGACTAAACATCTGTTTTAAACAATTTGACATAAATACTATTAAAATTTTTAATAATATATTAATTAAAATTAATGTATTCTTATATGTAATCGTGCATGCAATATGTATGGAACACAGAACAGATGGAAAATCGATACCGCATTGAGTATGGCTGTAATAGCGGTGATGTATTCTCTGACAGGATTGATATTCGGAGCGGTGTTCGGATATGCATTCGGCATATCGGACTATTTAATCCCGCGCGCTACGGGATTTATGTTTGCGGTATCTTTGTTTGTTATGGCAATATGTTATTTTTCTGTCCCCGACACTCCCAAGGGTTGTGATAAATGGGTAGAATTGGACGAACATGAACAGCCAGAAATTTACAGAAGAATAGACTCGATGTGTAAGTCGTTGAATATACGCAGGCCGCACCTGTACATTACGAGCGATCCGTTTCCGAATGCGTACGCCATGGGAAAAACACCCGAACACGCACACATATGTCTGACATCCGGACTGATAAATCTGTATTTGGAGAGAAGGATAGGAAATGACGAATTAATGGCGATAGTGGGTCATGAGCTGTCGCATATTGCCCATCGCGATACGGTTGTTATAGGCGTGGCAGAGAACTGTATCAAAGCATTGTCGGGTTCGACTGTTTTGATAGGATTTATGTCGGTTATGTTCATGGGATCTGTAAATTCATCCACGGGCAGACGCGGAGGTGTTTCGGGACCCGCAGCATTATTTCTTATAATCGTGGCTCTGTTGTTCTGTGTATTTGCCGCGTTGTTGATAGTTATGATCCCGGGAGCGGCAATTATATCAAAATATGCGATAAGCAGGAACCGCGAATATCTTGCCGATGAATCGTCAGCTATAATAACCAATACTCCTCTGGCTCTTGCATCTGTTCTTAAAAAATTAGAAAATTTTTCCGTCGACCGCAGAGTTGTTCCCCCATACTCTGTTTCAAAATGGACCGTCAACCCAAACGGCATAAAACGCGGTATTATCGACGGTTTGCTGGAAACACATCCTTCTACCGAAAACAGAATTAAAAGATTGGATAAACTGGCGGTAAAAATGTCTAGAAAACCGCAATGATGCTGATGTTGCATGATTTGTAGTAAAAGATATAATCTTCAGCATCGGTGTTGAGGGTATGCAGGACAGGCTGCGTTTATTCAATGATGCTACCGACAGTTTCTATTCGGGGCAGATGGGCGTAAAAGAATACAAGGGAATTTCCGGAGGATTGGGAAGTTACGCACAACGCGGAAAAGAACGCGGCATGGTACGTCTGCGTTTGGCAGGCGGAAGAATAAGCAAAGAGAAGCTGGCATACATCTGCGAATGTATCGGAAAATACCGCCCGGATATGATTCATTTCACAACGTGCCAATCTGTTCAGCTTCACAATCTGGATCCGGGGGCCATAAAGGAAATGGTTGCTTCTGCACCTTCCGCGGGAATACACACATTCGGCGGCGGAGGCGATTATCCGCGCAATGTGACCGCAACTCCTCTGTCCGGTGTAATAAAATCCAGCAGAATAGACGTAATGCCGTATGCACAGGCAGTCGAAGATTATCTTTTGGAAAAAGTACTCTTATACAGATTACCCAGGAAGCTTAAAGTCGGTTTTTCGTGTACGGCGGAAAATATAACGGATGCAACCGCAAGGGATTTGGGTTTTGTCGCACGCGAAGACGGCCTTTTCGATGTGTATTCCGGAGGAGGATTGGGAAAGAATCCGAAACTCGGATTATTGGTTGCAGAATCCGTTCGTCCGGAGGACGTTCTTGTTTATGCCGATGCGATGTTCTGTATGTTCATGACCCATGGCAATTATGAGGACAGGTCAAAAGCACGTGTTCGTTATATGAGAGATTCGCTGGGGGATGAAGGGTATGCGAGAACATTTGCAGAGTTTGTCAAGGCAAGCAGTTCGGATTCGAAGATACCTAAGGCATGTCCGAATCATACAGCAATCACTAAAAGAGGCGACGGTTCGGTACCCAAATCGCCGCGTGCCAGACCGCAGGTTCAGGATGGTTTGTATTATGTATCGTACCACCCTATCGGCGGCGATCCAAAACCGGAAAAGATTGTTGAAATCTATGAATACATTAAAAATATTGCAGATGCAGAAGTCCGTATATCGCCGAATCAGACAATGTATTTCGTTAATTTGACGGGTTCCGAAGCGGATTGTATTGCGGATATAACGTCAGACGGCGCCCGTACGGTTTTCGAAGCTTCCTTATCATGTGTCGGATCAACCGTATGCCAGATGGGATTAAGGGATTCAGCGGGACTTTTGAAAGCCCTGATAGGTATGGAACGCAAAGAGAATTTCGGAGACCGCATTCTTCCCATGATCCGTATTTCCGGCTGTCAGAATTCCTGTGCCGCACATCAGGTGGGTACCGTAGCTCTGTGCGGATCAGGTTTGTCGGACGGACATGAAGCATTTTCACTGTTTGTTAACGGATCCCATGTACTCGGAAAGGAAAAACTCGGGGAGGAATTGGGTATTGTGAAAACAGACGACATTCCGGAGATGTTCAGAAAAATAGGACGTGCCGTAGTCGAATCCGGCAAAGAATCGTTTTTGGAGTGGTACAGATCCGATCCAAGCAGAATGATTTCAGTCTGTTCTGAATATTTGCATTAAAATCGGTGGGTTTCCCCACCTGTTTATAAAGAATCAAAATTCTTTTTTGATGAATTTTACGAATGCGATTGCAAGGGTTACAACGCCCCATACGATAAGGACGCCCGTATCTTTGGCCCAGTCGGCTACGGTTACGGATCCCAGATCGATGCCCATTGCACTACCTACTTCCGACAGGGTGCTGTTCGTAGCATCAACATATTCGGGAATACAGTTGGTTATTCCGGAACTTGCCTGATCCATCATGAACCACGGGTCTACCGAAGCGGAGATTACTGTGCTTATTATTGATATGAACAGCAGTATCGTTATGAACGTCATTACGGCACATGTTCCTCCTTTTTTGAAGAAACTGCTGATGAGCATCGATACTCCGGTACATGCAAGCAGATATCCGAGTGTTACCGCAAACGATTTTCCGGTACTGCTTACGAAGTCCCCCGTAACCGCAAATACAATGATTTCCGAAATCAGATAATATATTCCCAGGACAATCGCACCGATTGCATAACACGAGAGGAATTTTCCAAAGAATATGGATGATTTCTTAATCGGACGGGTGAACAGCACAAGAGCAGTTCTCTCTTCGAATTCGCTGACGATAGTGTACGATCCGAAGAGTGTCGCGGTAAGCACGGTAATCAGAGAAACATATCCTGCATATTGTCCGAACAGAGCACCTGCGGTTCCTTCCAGTCCGTCTCCGACGACATACGGGAGAATCGTCTGCAATGCCAATACCGCGAAAACAAGAATGAGATACAGCAGTGCTTTTTTGGCTCTCATCGTCTTGATAATTTCATTTTTGGCAACGACAAAAGTTTGTCTGAAGTCGTCTTTCTCTATAAATTGACTCATAATCACATCTCCGAATCTTTGGTCAATGCGAGGAATCTGGCTTCCAAATTGTCGCCCTCGCGGAGTTCGCACACTCCAAGTCCCAGGTTTCCCAATTGTGTGAACAGATCCGAAGTCTGGCCTTGTTCAATGTCGTATCTTATGTGAATTTCCGTTCCGATTTTTTCGGAAGAGAGAACATACGGAAGTCTTCCGATGGCTGCCGCCGCATCATCGGTTGGTAAGCTCCTTGTTTTAACCACAAGATTGCTGATTCCTTTGTCTGCGGTTATTGCGGAGATATCGTCATGGAGCACCAGCGTACCGTGGTTGATTATAGCTACACGGTCACAGAGATCCTGCACTTCGTACATCATATGGGAAGACATAACCACGGTTAATCCGTTCATGTCGTTACGGAGATTTTTGAGAATGTCTCTCATTTCTGCCATTCCTCTGGGATCGAGTCCGGATGTAGGCTCGTCGAGAATTACCAGGGACGGATTGTTCATCAGTGACTGTCCTATGGCGATTCTCTGTTTCATACCTTTTGAAAAGGTACCCATTTTTTTGTCGCCCCACTCGGTCATACGGACCTTCTCCAGAATAAAATCAGTCTGGTTAGAAATGGATTCTTTGTTCAATCCGATTATTTCGCCTATGTATCTCATGGTTTCTCTGGGTGTGAGGTAAGGGTAGAATTCCGGAGTTTCAATTACCGTACCGACGCTGCTGAGGGCTTTTTTCGGATTTTCGGTAACATCCACTCCGTTGATATACGCATTACCGGAAGTAGCGTTAATCAGATGTGTAAGTATCTTCAGTGTGGTACTTTTTCCCGCACCGTTCGGTCCCAAAAGACCTGTGAAACTGTTCTTTTTGATATCCAGATTCAGATCGTTCACAGAAACGAATCCGTGATACTCCTTGCGGAGGTTGACGATTCTGACAGGACAGTCATTTTCCGACATAATTGATTATATGCGTGTAATATTTAATGATTATCGTTAAATTATAATCGATAAATATTAATTACGAATAACATTCGGCATAAGTCGGAAAGGAATAGGATGGATAGCGGACTCAATAGATTGAAGATGATCTGCAAATGGTGTCATATCGGTACGTGCCTGGTCTCCGTCGTGATAATTGTCCTCATATTGGCTTTATTGTCGTTAATCGGTTTGGTCGCGCTGTGCCCGGATGCCATAGATATGTCAACTATCCACGTGGATGAAATCGACGGCGAGCTGACTGCAGGTCAGTTTGTGGGCCTGTGTATTCTTACAACGCTGATGTTGGTTCTGTTACTGGCAATATTGATTGTATTGGGCAATATCTTCAAATCAATCAATAGAGAGTATTCTCCGTTTATCGAAAGTAATTATCGCAGATTTATGATTGTAGCCAGCCTGAATTTGAT
>CAKQHC010000031.1 GCA_934234005.1 uncultured Methanomassiliicoccales archaeon
CGCCTACGGACACAATGATTATCCGCCGCATGAGAGAGGTTCTGTTCGGAAACCGCGACTATCCGTGGATGGACGATTCCGCTAAAAAACGCCTGCAGGAATGCCGCAAAGCAGCCAAAGCCGCCGGTATGGATCAGGTGTTCCACGACAACGGAGACGGTTCCATAACCGTATGGCCGTGGCTGGGAACGATTCAGTTCGATACTTTGAGAAGAATATTGGACAGAATAGGAATCGTAGTGTGCAGCATGGAACCGTACTTCATATCGGTGCAGTGCGACAGCCCCGAGTCTCTTGAATGCGATATCGAAGACTTCATTGCCGGCGTACCCAAAGCATCTCTGATAAAATCCGACGACGTACTGTATTTCGGAAAGTATGACAGATACGTTCCCGACGAACTTCTCAGAAAACAGTTCATCAACGAAAAATTGGACACGGAGTTCGAACTTCCCGAATGATTTTATTAATGCCTTGCAATGAAGGTAGCAGGTGAATAAAATGGCAGAAGACGCCTACATGACGGAAGAAGAACTCGAAGAGTGGATAGACGAACTCGACGATTTCGTATACGAATACCTGATGAACAAAAACGACGAGGAACCCGACGAGGACCTGACATACAGCATGGCAAATGCGCTGGCCTGTTTGATCGATCACAACGCGGTCGACGGACTCACGCCCGAAGATGCAGATAAAATCGTTGCCATCATCAACGACGAACTTGTCGACAGCACCGCGAAACTGCTGGTTCCGAAACACGTTGATACAATCGCGGAACTTTTCGCCGAGATGCTCAACGCAACCTGTGACGAATGAATTTACCGGGGAATTTCCCCGGATTTTAAAAAAAAAGTTTTACAAATGTTCTGTGACATATGCTGAATAACCGTAGACTCCTTTAATCATTCTTCATCCTTCGGTTGTTCCAATTCAAGACTTTCTCCGCTCTTGAGCATGAACGAACTGACCTCTCCGAATACAACATCGGTATTGGTAACAATGTTGTCAATCAGCTCTCTCTGTTTGGCCCAGTGCCTTTCCATAGAACTTTTGGCTTTGTTGATTTCATCATCTAATGCTCTGTATTTCATACCGATGTTCTCGATTTTGTTCCTGAATTCCGCACTGGTGAAATATGCGTATAATTCATCCTGAATCGTTTCCTTGTTGACAATTGCCGTTTTCACATCAGACACTGCAAGTATCCTGCTACGGATCATCCTGGCCATAGCAATGGCATTCATCGGTTTCACCAGCCATACTCCGTCCTGTTCCGTGAATTCAATCATATTGCTGCCGAACACATTGGATACGAGAATCCCTACGTCTCCTTTGGCAAGATTCATATCCTCTCTCAGTTTGGGAATGAATCCTTTGTTCCATGTTTTGACATTCTTGGACTCCCATACGATTTTGCCGCATGCTCTGCCGAGTCTGTTGACCACAGTTTGGATAACATCTGCTCCGGACTTTCCCTTCTCTACCGGCTCTATGGAATCAAGAGGGAATTCGAGTTTCAGACATTCCTCCAATCTGAGTTCCTGGATTTCACCCTGTAACTGTTGGGAACCCTGTTCGAGTTTTCTCTTAACATCTTCGGTTGCCTTGTTTGCATCTGCCAACATCTTGTTGAGTTTGTCAATTTCAGCCTGTTTGGACTCTGTGGCTTCCTTTAATGCGTTATCACGGATCTCTTGGTATTGTTCGCTCAGTTTTTTCTGTGCTTCCATTTCGGATTGGTTGGCTTTCTGCTGAAGTTCCAGATTCTTTTTCTGAATTTCCATCATGTCATTGATTTGTTTCTTGTTGGTTTCATTCAGAAGCTTTATCTGTTCCGTCAACAGATTGATTTGTTGCTTCTGTTCGCTTTTTGCAGATTCCACGGCGTTTTCCATCTCTTTCTGTGATTTCTTCTGCGCTTCTTCCAAACGGTGTTTAACTTCGTTCTCGACTGCGATGCTGTTCTGTTCGCTTAATCTCTGATTGATCTGTTCCATGATGATCTTATCCAGATCCAGAGTCTTACCGCAGTGCGGACATACTATGTTTGCCATTGTTGTATCCATGTTTCTTTCTCCTTCTTTCACTATTTTTAATCCGACTGAAAAAAAATCGATAGCTCACGCTGTTCGGTTGCCATCAATTCATTTCAAATCGGAAAATTAAGACGTTTATCGGTTTTCGGTTTGATCAGTTAGAAATCTCCCTTACAACCGATGTCAAATACTGTTTGACTGTGATAAATCCGGACCCGGAAATATCCCGGGATCCGGATTGCAGAGTATATTCCGTATCACCCGTTGATGATTTCCAGAGTGCTTCCGCGGACCGGATTTCCTTCAACCAATACCTGCTTCGATATCCTGCTCTTGAGTTCATCGATATGCGATATTATACACACCGGAATATCTCCGTCTGAAAGTCCTTCCAAGACCCTTATAGCCTGTGATAAAGACTCTGAATCAAGCGATCCGAATCCTTCGTCTATGAACAATGCTTCGATATTCGTACCTGCGGCATATGACTGAACGATATCCGAAAGTCCGAGAGCGAGAGACAAAGCTGTCTTAAACGATTCACCGCCAGAGAGGGAACCCACATCCCTGGCTTTTCCGGAATAGTTATCCTGTACTACTATGTCGAGTGCGTCTTTCGAGCTCCTTCCGCCTTCATCGCTCTGTATCAGACTGTATCTGTTGTTACTCATCATACCCAGTCTTTCGTTTGCACGCGAAAGGACGTCATCGAAGTACGATTTCTGCGCATACATCTCGAACGGGAGCTTGTCGGATCCTGCCAGAGTTCCGTTGGCTACTTTCGACATTTCTTCCAAAGCATTGGCTCTTGACAGCAATTCTTTTGAAGATTCGAATGCCTTGTTTATTCTGGCGATTGCTTCGCGGTTCGACAATATTCTGTCATTCAAAGCATTCATTTTCATGTTGGACTCATCCAAATCAGCCTTCGCTTTAACCAGATTTGTCTGAAGAACCTCGATGGGAACGTCTTCCTTTCCTTCAAGGAACAGATTGATCTGTTTAATTTCCGAAATACATGCCACAAGCTGAGATTCGTAATCCGCAATCGTCTTGTTCAATGCCTGAACGTCGATCTTTGCCAATTCAATCAGTTCATCGTCGGATATACCGGCATCATTCAGTTTGATTGCATATGCCTCTTTCAGACTATTTCTCAAAGGCATAAGTTCTTCCAAACGGCATTTGGCTTTATTGATTCTGTCGAGAAGAACTTCCTTCCTGCTCTTGTACTCCTTTTCGCTCTGACGGATTCTCTCGACAGTTGCAACCAACTGACTTATCTTGGAATCCAGATTCCTGATATTCTCCGTCAGTTTCGATTCGTCTTCAATAATCACATTGCTCTTGACTGCGGCTATTCTCTTACCGAGTTCATCGATTTCAGACTTGGCAGCATTCATGGCCGACTCTTTATCAACAAGAGTCTTCAACATCCTGTCTCTTTCCTTTTCGGTTGTCAATAACATATGTATGATTTGTTCAGACTCTGTCTTGCGGACATGTAAATCGACAAGTACGGCTTTGATTTCCGACTTCTGTTTAATAAGACTCTCTTCGATTCTGCTGAAATCTTCTTTTATGGTATCTACGGAACCTTTGGTGTATTCAACAATGTTGTTCTGCTGAACATCAATCTTTGTCTGAATTATTTCCATAGTTTTGGCAATATCCGCACGTGTTTTTTCTGCATCGCTTTTTTTCTTTCTGAGATCTTTAATTTCCTTTTCTGTCGGAGCTCCCTCCGGAACTGAAGCTAAAGAGATGTGGTGTATATTTCCGCATACGGGGCAGGGTATTCCATCTTCCAGATTCTTTGCCAACAGCCCTGCCTGTGAACGAATGAACAGTTCCTCCGCAACTTCCAAATCATCGGATCTTTTTTTGAACAGTACATTTGCTTCTTCGAACCTAACGGAATTTATTGCATATTCTTTCCTCATCGATTCGATTCCCATCATCATCTGTTTTTCCGACATGAAAGCTTCTAACTTAGATTCGATGTCCGTGCTCTTGTCCGTAGCAGTCTTAATCAATTCATCCAGATTGTCTGCATTGGCCTGTTTAATCTTGAGCTCAGATAATTGCGCTGCGTTCTTCTCCAAATCTTCCGCAATCTTTTTTCTGCATTCCTCAATATTTTGGAGTTCTTCGTTCATCCTGTCATATTCGGGATTCATGGATTTCAGGATATTGATGCAATCGAGGTTGTTTCCCAATTTGTCTCTTTTAAGACGTAAATCGTTTAATTCCGCTTCCTTTTCCGGGATCGTCTGCACCAATGCCATATCTCCGGCATACTGCTGTTCTGTAAGTTCCAAATACTTTTTGGATTCCTCATAATCTGCGATATTTCTCCTTATTTCCTATTCATACGAAACTAGTTTCGTGTGCATGCTGTAAAGATCGATAGCCTTACCGGCCTTGTCCCTGACGGCTCTTTTCTT
This sequence comes from uncultured Methanomassiliicoccales archaeon, assembly GCA_934234005.1. GTDB lineage: Archaea > Thermoplasmatota > Thermoplasmata > Methanomassiliicoccales > Methanomethylophilaceae > Methanoprimaticola. The sequence continues at coordinate 4,487 of CAKQHC010000031.1, forward strand.
TTCGATTTCGTCTGATTCGGATTCGAGTTTTTCCTTCTCGGCACACTTGCGTTTAAGCTCTTCGCGTTTGGCGATGGCTTCCATTCCGTCGTGGTTGGCTTTCAGCGCGTTATCGTATGCAGCTCTGTATGTTTCATTTACAACTTCCATGGTTTTGAGTTCCGATTCCTTTTCGTCACACCATTTATTCACGTTTTCCATTGCAATAATCGGATTATCTCTGTCTATGACTACGTCTTCCGGAAGGCGAAGAGTATCAAACTGCGAATCCAATACCGATTTTGAAGTTGCAGCCTTGTTCGATGCTTCCGCATACATCACGGACAGTTTGCTCTGGAGATTCTTGAAACGCTCTGTGTTGAATATTCTCCTGAGTATTTCGGAACGCTTCTGTCCGTCTGTATCCAACAATGCCATGAACTCGCCCTGCGGAAGCATTGCAATCTGCCTCCATTGTTCCTCGTCCATACCCAGTATGTATTTTATTTCGGTATTGACCGCACGGGGTTTGGTAGCCAGAACCTTATTGCCGTATGCAAGCGTAGCGTCTGCAGGCGTCGGATTCTTGTTACCGCTTCTGGAATATTCCAAATCTCTGGATACGGTGTATATCCTGCCGTCGTGTTCGAATTCGAGTTCTACATACGGCCTGCGGCCTCCGACGGCTGCCGGAAGATTGCATGCGAGCGACTTTTCGGATCTGCGGTCTCCGCTGCATTTTCCGAACAATGCATATGTAATTGCATCGAAAATCATCGTCTTTCCCGCGCCGGTATCGCCTGTAAACAGAATCAATCCGTTACCAAGTTCGTTAAAATCGATTTTGGTCTCCTTGACATAAGGGCCGATTTTCTCGAATGTCAGTGACAGTAGTCTCATTGCGGTTCACACTCCATTGTATCTCTGGCTTCCATGAGGAGTTTTTCCTGTTCCGAAGTAAGTTTGCGTCCTGTTGTTTTCTCGAAGAATTCGCGGAACAGATCTTCGATGTTGCTGTTCTTGATCTTCTCTATACTGATATGATTTGAATTTGCAACCACATTGGATTGTTCGAATGATATGCAGCATAATCTGGGAAATTTCTTTCTGAATATAGATTCCAAATTTGCACCTTTGTCCTTAAGCACAAGATATACGTAATCGTCGCAGTCAGGCATCGATTTGATCTCTTGAATTGTTCCGGTGAAACATTTCAGATCCCTGAGCGGTTTCAGCGGTATCGTTCTGACAGAAACATCATTCTTTCCCGCAATTTCCACAATAGTTACGCTCTTATCTCTCCCTGCTTCGGACTGGGAATACTTCAAAGGAGAGCCGCAGTATCTCACGGTATCTCTTCCGATATTCTGGGGAATATGCAAATGACCCAATGCGACATAATCAAAATCTTTGAGGAGTCCTACCGATACGGAATCCAGGCCTCCCACAACAGGACGGAAATCTTCCGAACCGATTATGAGCTCGGAACATTCTTTGTTAATCACAAACTGGTGTGCCATAAGAACATTGATAGCATCGGAATCCACTTTTGCGTCCGAAAGTACCTTGGCCATAGCTTCATCCATGTTTGTTCCCTGAAAATCCTCGCAGTATGTTTTCAGAGTACGTGGCTTGAAATAAGGAAGCATATAGAGGTCCAGGCTTATATTTCCCTTAGATATTACATATCTGCTCACTTTTCCATTGAATTCCCCGGAAAGATACACTCCGGAATTTGACATGATCTCATCACAAAATCCGAGTCTTCTTCCCGAATCGTGGTTGCCTGTCAATACATACGCCGGACAATTCAGTTTAACAAGTCTGTTTAAAAATCTGCTAAATAATTCCGTAGCATCCTCCGAGGGAACGGATTTGTCATAAACATCTCCTGCTATCATCAAAGCATCCGGCCTTTCGGTCGATACCATTTCCAATATGCTGTTCAGCATGTATTCCTGATCGTCATTCATGCTGTAGTTCGATAGCTTCTTGCCCAGATGCAAATCGGAAATGTGCATCAATTTCAATTTATTTTCGTTCATTTTTACCACTTACAAGCAATATTTCATGCTTCTAAACCTCTAATCTAATATCTAGTATATAAACTGTATTTTTTTTGTAATTTCGAGAATACATATTTTACACTATTTTTGACAATGATTATCGAACCCATTTATAAACAATGTACCGTTACTGCTTAACATGGCAGATATAACGAAAACTTCGGTTTCAGATTGTTTCCGCGCAGGATATTCAAAAAGCAGCCTGTCCGAGGTCTTCGGAATATCCCGCCCTACGTTATACAAATACATCGAAATGTTCGATGAAGGAAATACGGACGAAATTCCATTTAAAATCAAGTCTTTTTTCAAATATGTTAAAGAATCTGAACGCACAAAAGAGGAAATGGAGAACTTTATACAACTGCAATCCGCTCTTTCGTCAGACGATGATTCGCCCAATGCAATTGATCTTCAATGGACGGAAGAAAACATAGAGCATTGTATCGTAAACAACGACAATGCTTTGTACATAATATTCAGGGATCCGTCAGTTGTCACAAAAATAAAAGTCAAAATTATGATCAAAGTATCATACGACGAAATCGTGTTGGGCGAATACAGTCCCGAGCCCGAAAAACAATATGTCAGAATAACGGATATTCCCCGCCGTACAAAGTTGTATTATCAGATTACCGACGGGGATTTGGAAACAGTTTACAGGCAGTTTGTACTCAGATAATCGAACGGACTTCGTTTTCGTAATCTTCGATAATTTTTCCGTCTTCGACAATGATATCGCCGACGGTATCCATCGCAATCTCGTTGATAGCCGATTCCATCTTACCCATGGACGAACCGTGTGCTTTAGCCGTTTTCTTTGCATCAGATTCCGATTCCATGGCTGCCTTCAGATATGCTTTCTGACCTTCGTCCAAAGCCTTTTCCAATCCGGACCATCCTGTTTTAACCTCTACGACGGGAGCTTCAACCTTGTCGCTGCCGATTACGACGTTTCCGGGATCGATACCCATCGGACCGTCGTCGATGTACATCAAATCAGTAACGACATCCAAATCTTCTGTTGCGGATTTAACCGCATCCCTGTCCAGAATCATGCGCGATCTGCGTGCGCTTTCTCTGGCAGAATCTCTGTCCATATACCATTCGTTTACGGCATCTGAAACAATACTTCTCCATTCTTCCGAGAATGAACCTGGAATCTGCGGAGCCGTCTGGCCTACGCGCTTACGCATATATCTGGCCACAGCCTTGTAAACGGTTGCTACATATGTCCTGATTTCCGCACAGGTGGAAAAATCGCGCATGGCAAAATCAATGCTGCGGTCATCCGGATCCTGATAATACAGCGTACGGAACATTTCAACGTGTATAGTCTTCGGGCGTATGGAACCTACCATGTCTATGAGTCTCTTGTTTCCGGTTTCCATAAGACGGTAATCCAAATTGCGCAATGCAATATTGACGATGGAATGGAAATCATCCATGTCAAGAGAATCCAAATACTTCTGGTCATTCCATAAAGTCAGCATATCCAACATAGCGGGTGTCAGATATTCTATCGGTAATTTCCTCAGACGTTCATAGACATTATGCTGTATCCATATCGGAAGATCTACCGACGGCGTATCCGGGATGGGGAGATTCTTGGCAACCGCATACTCCATGGCGGTTTTGCATACCAAATCTTCCTTGTCTTTTCCGTAAGCACGGCTGAGATCTTCCAATCTGATCAGAGTATCTTCGCGGTCTTCGCCTAAGTTGATGAGTTCTACCAATCTCATCCACATATATCCTGTGTCTACATCCAGGAATTCTCTCTCCAGCGTCCTGGCTCTCCAGTATACATAATAATCAATCTGTTCCTTGGAAAGAAGTGACGGATCTGGATGCGTCATCTTTGACGGAACGTACTGAACGGACTCTTTGGGTTCGTCGTTCATGTGCATTCTCAGCGAAGCAATGATATTTGGAGAAACTTTGTTATCGTTGGCACAGGCATCGACGATTATCGTCGGCTCCATGTTGGTATAATCTTCTCCGTATCCTGTAAGATCGCTGCACGGAGCAGAGTCTTCCGCGAGGTATATTCCTCTGGGTTTCTCTCCTGTTTTAGCTAATCTGATGGATATCAACGGCTTAAACTGCATACGTCCGCAAGGGAACCTTGGCTCCCCTGATTTCATCTGAATAAGCGCGGTATCGACAGCCGCTCTCATTTGCGCGGTACATGTGCGCGGAATTCTGGGAGCCCCCTGAGCTCCTGCAGGATACAGCACCTTGGCACAATAACGCGACAGATCTTCTATGAATAATGTAAGTTCGTTGCTGTTTTGAGGCGAATAACAGTCTATAATGTACGTAGCGGTAACACCGACACACGAATACGGTTCGAAAACCTCACGGATAAACTCATTCTTGGAACGTACATACCATTCCAAAATTCCGCGTCCGCAGATATTTCTCTGTACATTGTCAAGAATCTCCAAAGATCTGTTGAAAAGTTCTCTGTATTCCGTTACATCAATGTTATCATTTTTATCGGAGTATCCGCCGAGACTGTAAATGGTTTCCATACTGAGATCGAATGCCGGACCGGCGAACTTGGTGCATAACAGCGCATCCCCGAAATTGGTGTTGGGAAGAAGACGCGAATCAGGGAACGGAAATCCGTGAACGGTTGCATAATCATACACGAAATCGGCAATGATTGCGTTACACGGAAACAGGCTCTTGTATGCGTTTAACATGCCCGTGATTATCTTCATGCCGTATTCGAAATCCTTTTCCGCCACGGCAATCTCGCACAAAAGCAGCCATACGTAACCGCGGTCGGTATCGATGTATTTTCCGTTGCGTACGCATTCGCGGAACCAATAATAATACTCGAGTTGGCCTTTGTTCAAAGCCGCATAGTCCGGACGCAGGTATCCGCACTCCACATAGGGTGCCGGATCTCCGCCGACATGGTAACTGTACTCGATATCTTCCCTGAACCCCGGTCCCGGGATACGCTGATCACTGTCGAAAAGCCAACTCACGGCTGATTCACCTCAATCTATGACGGAGGTGCGAGGTTCAAGGTAGTATAAAAAGGGTTTTCGGGACAGGACAGACCTGTCCCCCGTTATTTTCAGAAGAGTCTGAAAACCATGTCAGAGTAGTCCAACATATCGTCCAACGGCATGCCTGCGATAAGCACTGCCTGGGCGTACATTATGCGGACCATGTCTCCTGCCTTTCCCCTGTCCTCCGCGAACTCCTTCTTGAGTGCGGCATATGCGGGATGGTCGGCATTGATTTCCAACACGCGTTTGGCTTTGACGCCTGCGCCCTCGGGTGCACCGGGAATGCTTGCGAAGTACTTCTCCATCTCGAGAGATACGTCGCCCTCGGTACTGAGGCACACTGCATGCGTCTTGAGTTTCTTGGAGAGAACGACATTGGACACTTTGTCTCCGAGGACTTCCTTGGCAAACTCGATGACGTCTTTCTCCTCTTCTGCCTTTGCCTCGGCTTCCTTCTTCTCCTCTTCGGTCTCCAGTCCGAGATCGGCTCCGGCAATATCGCAGAATTCCTTTTCCTCGTAGTTCCTGAGCGTGCGCACAACAAACTCGTCGGCATCCTGGGTCAGACACAGAATATCGTATCCTTTGTCCCTGACCTGCTCGGCCTGCGGAAGCTGTTTGGCTCTGGCAATGCTCTCTGCGGATGCGTAGTAAATCTTGCTCTGGCCTTCCGGCATTCCGTCCACATACTCTTTCAGGGAAATCAGTTTGTCTTTCTCCATCGAGTGGAACAGAAGCAGATCTTTCAGAAGATCGGCATTGGCACCGTATCCTTCGACAAGACCGTATTTGAGCTGAAGTCCGAAGGCTTTGTAGAACTCGAGGTATTTGTCGGGCTCGTCCTTCATCATACGGGACAGTTCGTTCTTGACCTTCTTCTCGATGTTGCTCTTGATTGTCATAAGCTGGCGGTCGTGCTGAAGCATCTCTCTCGATATGTTGAGACTGAGATCGGGCGAATCCACCACTCCTTTGACGAACCTGAAGCATTCGGGCAGGAGGTCCTTGCATTTGTCCATAATCATGACTCCTGCGGAATACAGCTGAAGTCCGGGCTCGAAATCCCTGCTGTAGAAGTTGTACGGCGCAACCTTAGGAATGAACAGCATCGCTTTGTAACTGACCGCTCCCTCCGCGTTAACCCTGATGACGCTGAGCGCGTCCTCATAGTCGTGGAACTTCTCCTTGTAGAACTTCATGCAGTCTTCGTCCGATACTTCGGATTTGGGTCTCTGCCAGATCGGTACCATGCTGTTGATGACTTCGTCTTCGAGGTGCGTCTTCCACTCCTTTTTGGGTTCGCCGTTCTCGTCCTTCTCGCCGGTCTCCTCCATTGCGCCTTTCTCGACCATCATGTGGATAGGCCAGCGGACGTAATCCGAGTATTTCTTTATGAGATCTTTAAGAGTGTACGAATCAAGATACTGGTCGTAATCGTCGTTGTCGTCGTTGGCACGGATGTGCATTATGATTTCGGTACCGTAATCTTCTTTCTCGCAGGGTTTGATTGTGTATCCGTCCGCTCCCTCGGAAACCAACTCGATTGCTTCGTCGGACCCGTATGCTTTGGACCTGACGGTCACAACATCGGAAACAAGGAATGCGGAATAGAATCCGACACCGAACTGACCGATAATGTCAACGTCTTCGGTCTTTTCCATGTTTTTCTTGAAATCGAGGGAACCGCTGTGCGCAATAACACCGAGGTTGGCATCCATGTCGTCTTTGCTCATTCCGATACCGTTGTCTTTTACGGTAATCGTGCGTGCGTCTTTGTCGAATGCCACATCGATACGGAAATCCTCTCTTGCAATCGGAAGTGCTTCCGTAATTGCCTTATAATGAAGTTTGTCGATAGCATCCGATGCATTGGAAATGATTTCCCTGAGGAAAATCTCCCTGTGTGTGTAGATGGAATTGATCATCAAGTTCAACATCTGCTTTGATTCTGCTTTGAACTGTTTCTTTGCCATTTCTATCTCCTTCCGCCCGAATCCCGGGCACACTATGACGAAGTACTGATAGACTTAATATTTATAATTTACTCTAAATATTACGCATCAAACCATATGAGTGAATCACGCAATACGATATTCGTTCTCGTTTCCGCCGAGAATATCGAAGATTCCCCACAAAGAATTCCTTACCATATCTCTGATTGCCGCGTCATAGTAAAATGCCATATGATGCGTCAGGATTACGTTCGGCATACTGCCGAGTACTTTAATGGGATGGTTTGACAGATCCGTACCGCGACAGTCATTGTAATACAATCCGAATTCACCCTCGACAACGTCGATAAATGCTCCGCCGAGATGTCCCGACTCCAGCGATTTTATCAAAGCTTCGGTATCAATCAACGGACCGCGTGCGGTATTTACAATCAGTGCCCCGTCTTTCATCGACTGCAAAGCATCGGAATCGATTATGTGACGCGTATCGTCGTTAAGTTCCAGATGCAGCGAAACAACGTCGCTTGTACGCAAAAGCTCATCCAACGGAACAAACATTCCGTATTCATCGGCCTGTACATTCCGGTGACGGCTTGAATACATGATGTGGCATCCGAATCCCGAAAGATCTCTCATAACTGCTTTTCCTATGCTTCCCGCACCTATAATGCCCACGGTCAGATCCCTTAACTGCCTGGACATCAGCCCCTCGAATGTAAAATCGCTTACAGCCGTACGTGCCAGAACCTCTTTTAATCTTCTTACCGCAGCCAAAATTCCCATGACCGTATATTCGGCAACGCCGGTAGGATCGTAAGTAACATGCATCACTGCCATCCCGATCGACTTCGCATGATCCAGATCAATATGGTCGTAACCTATGGTACGTGTGGAAATTACTCTGATTCCGTACGATTTCATCGCATCCATCATCACGGCATCTATTTTTGTGGTGATTATGGAAACTGCATCATATCCGTCGACAAGATGCATATTGTCCATTGAGGGGGAATCTTCCGTGAATCCTATTTCCATTCCGAATTCCTTTGAATATTGCCGAAAATATTCATCCTCGTCGAACATACGGTAGTTGAATACGAATACTCTCATACAGTCTCATCTCCGGGTGTATTCCGAATTATATTCAGATACTCTTTTGTTACACTTTTGCCGCCCGATATGATTTTTCATGACAAACCCGTGTATGCATATGACATATAATTACAGCATCATACAACCTTCGGATTTGACTGTTTGACACATGCTGTAAGGAAAATGAATGTGATGAATCTGAATCGGAGCATCACGCCGATTTCCACATATCGTACGCTATGCGCCTGTGTTCATCCATATAAACAGAGTCTATCGGAATTGCCGACTTTCTGATTCTGTGTCCTTCGAATCTTCCGAAAAATTGCTCATAGCTGTCGTCGGAACCGCAACGAAGAATCGAATCCGAAAATTCTATACGGAAATCTTCGTCAAGAGTCATAAGATGATTGTCAAACAACCCGTCATGTAATCTGTTGAGATACAGTCCGTTTCTGAAATCGGTACGTTCCGCCGGCGACGAGACAGACCACGGTTTTATGTGGCTGGCAACTAACAGACATCCGACATCTATCCCGGTTATGCAACACTTACGGTCGAAATTATTCGCAACCATGCGTCTGAACACCTGCTGACCGTCGCGGTATGTCGATTCGATAGGAATATCGGTTCCGGGAGGTATTTCTGAATCGATCACTATTTCGGAAGTCTCGACATATCCTCCGACGGAACGGTACGCATCGTCGATGCGCCGCATCATCATGTTATAACCGTCACCGTAGAGGCCGTTCCAGATTTCCTTTATCAGTGATGCACCGTGTGTTCCCTTCCTTCCGCGTGCGAGATATGCCGGATCTCCGCTGCGAATATCCTCCAACTTACGGTGTACGGACCCGGAACTGCGATTGAGAAGCTTCGCGACATCCGTCACCAACGGCGATCCGGACGACAGCGAACTGGCAGATTCATTCAACAACAGATAGAATAGGAATAAAGTTTCGTCTTCATCCCATTTGCGTCTAGCATCCGCCATGACATTTGGATTGGAAACAGATATGATATATCTGCCGGCGGACATGCATGTTGAATCCGATGTTTACCAATAATTCTTCATTCGGTTTTTTTGGTGATGTATTTATCGGTAACTTCCCTGATGATTGTATCTGCGTTTTTCCTTTTCATAATTCCTTCGGATATATCCGACAGCAATTTTTCGGTGATTTCTTTCATTTCATCGTCATACGTTGTCGTCTCGTCCAATATTCTGTCCATCTCCGTCAAATGGCTTAAAAGGCATACTACGCATACTTTCAGGAAATCCGCTCTTTTACCGAATCCGTTCTCCGGTTTTGACAACTTATCGATTTTGTCGTTCAAACCCTCGGGTACACGGATATTGACCTGTACTTTCTCTCCCGAATAGGCGTTATACGCATTCAAAAAGACATAAGTGATCTGTTTGAAGACTTCGCTGTATCTTTTTTCGACACCGGGAAGAGTTTTGTCGAATTCTGACAATTCTTTCTTCTTGTCGACATAGGTTGAAACCGTATGTCTCATGGCGTGCAGTACAAAATCGGCCATTGTGGAATACTCTTCTTTGTCTATGTATACCTTAATACTGTCATACAGTTCCTGGGGAATTCTTATGGTACGCGTATTCATGTTAGATTATGTAACACATATTTGTTATTTAACGATTTTAGTTGGAATATGTATTTTCAGTTAAATTATTATAGATTAATGTAGATATGAGCATGATTAAAAATAATCATACAAAAACAAGGAAGAAAACAACTAATCGTAAAGTATCTAAAGGGTCTATAAAAAAGAAAACAATAACAGTGAAAAAACCAAATACAACTAAAGCCACTCAATCACACAAAACTTCGAAATCTGTTAAAATTTCGAAAGAAAGATCCCAACGTGCCAAGAAAATGAATCGCAATCCGGACGGTACGTTTGCCAAAACCAAGAAACCGTCACGCGCGTCATCTCCTAAGAAAACCAACAAACCGGTCAAGAAAAACCAATCGCACAGCAGACAGAACCGTCACAGTATAACATACAGCACAAAAGGATTCACACCGAAAATGACAGCTGCGGACAAATCAATAGACACATCGGACTGTTCTTCGGCTACCCGCAAAAAGGTATTGTCCGCAGTGGCGGAAAATTTCACAAAAGAAGAATTGACGACAATAGCCGAATCCACCGAATTAAAAGTAACCGATAAAAGTGAAAAACAGAGCCGTAACAAAGCAGGAAGCTATGACAGACCGACTGTGGAAAATCCAAAAGCCAAAATAACACTAAAATCTGATTCAGGAGTAAGTACGATAACTCATGAATTTGTTCATCATTTGAGAACAGTCGACAGATCGAGAAAAAAGTATGCGAAAACCGCATATCCTGTGGATTCGAAAGGCAATGATAAATCTCAACTAAAACACGGCATATCTTATAAGGGGATATCGTATGAACAGGTTAACTGTGCCGAAGAATCAGCTACAACAGCCGAAACGGAAATACGTTTAAAACATAAGTCTATACATCTATCATCATATTGGGGAAAAGACAAATTTCCTTCCGAAAGAGAAAAGATACGCAACGAAGACAGAAAAACTCTGCGTGAAGACCGTGACGGAAATTCGCTGAAAAACGGCAAAAACATAACCGGAAAAAGAGCTGCCGAATATCTAAACAGGAATTATCCGCGTACGACGATATCCCAAAACAGACCCGAAGGTAGCACAAAAACCGCACTGAATATATTCATAGATATAATAAACAGACGCGCAAAACGCAGGTGGTAAAATGGGTGATGAAATGGACAAGGGTGATGCAATCAATTATTGGGGAGAGTGGGCGGAAGAATTTGTT
>CAKQHC010000032.1 GCA_934234005.1 uncultured Methanomassiliicoccales archaeon
ATTTATGTGCCATAAGAACGGCTGTAGTGGCCTCTCCCATAGCGGTTGTAATCTGCTTGAATTTTCCGGGATAATCAACCGCATCTCCGCATGCAAATATTCCCGGACGGTTTGTTGCCATGTCGGTACCGACTTTAAGCAATCCCTCGTCTGTAAGTTCCAAATCCCATTTCTTGAGATCTTCCAAATCGGCAGATATGCCTATGTTGATAACGGCCAAATCGGTAGGCACGATAATCTCCATGCCGTCCTGACTGACGGTCACGGATTCCACGTGGTCGGAACCATTGATGGAGACAAGGCTGGCATTCATGATTTTCCTGATATTGCTCTGATCGAGTTTCTGAACCGTGAGCTCGTCCGCCCTGAAATCGGGTCTGCGGTGGACAATGGTGGTATCAGTGACGGAATCTGCAACAAGGGCCATATCTATAGCACTGTTTCCTCCTCCGAACATCGTTACCTTCTTCCCGACCAACTCTTCTTTGGAGGGTAAAACATACGATACTCCTTTTCCTTCGAATTCCAGCTCTCCGGGGCAACCCATCCTCTTGGGTTTGAAACTGCCCATACCTATTGCGATTATCACCGACTTGGCATGATATGTGTCTTTGACGGTTGTTACGATCAGTTCGTCTTCTCCGTTTTCTATGGTTTCGACTTTCTCGAACTCTTTGATGACACAACCGACGGATTCGGCCTGAGCATAAAGTCTGTCCGAAAGTTTTCTAGCCTGAATGGTTTCAAAACCGGGATAATTGTGAACTCCTTTCTCGGGATAAAGTGAAACGAGCTGTCCTCCGACACGTCCGGACTCAAGGATCAAGGTATTCATCGCCTTTGATTTAGCATATATTCCGGCAGTAAGACCGGCAGGACCGGCACCTATTATGATGACATCGTAACACATCGAAAGGGTTGAATCAAGTTGCCATATAAAAATATGTCATCTGGGGATTTCGATTTTAACGGATATTTCGCCAATATTGATTGATTAACTGCAATTATATTACGAATTTCGAATTATTCTTGCGTTTTCAAATATTTTTCAATGAGTTAAGATAAAACTTAGGCAGATTTCTATATAATGCGGTGACGCCATACAGCGTCAGAGGTTGTACAATGGACGAAACGGAACTTTATACGGAAAAATTGATGAACATCATACTCGACGCAGTAGATGATATCATTATCATCCACGACTCGGAACATACCGTCATCTGGATGAACCGTGCCGCTGAGAACGCATTCGGAGTAAAATCGGAAGAGATCTTGGGTAAACCGTGTTATACGTTGTTTAACAACAGAATGCCTTGCCAGGATTGTACGGTGACCAATTGTGTCGGACCGGGGCCTTCCGCAACAATGAGACGCGTTATTCCCAAAACAGGACTCGCATATGACTGCACCACCATCCCCTATTATGAAAAAAGTGTGCTGAAACTTGTCGTCCAAGTCCTCAGACCCGCAAAACCGACAGAGCATTAAATAGAATAAACGGTAATGAGGGAATTATGATAGAAATCATGGACGTAGCAGGACTCCTCGTATGCGGAGCCATCTACTTAATCGCTCTCGGAATCGTCAACCTCAAAAGGGCAGACTCCGAATAAAACAGTTCTGGAGACATATCATGACAGATATGCCCGAAATCGTGATCAGGATGCTCAAACATCCTGACACGAACAAATGCCTGGCAACCATATCTCCGGATGGAACGGCGCATCCCATCGTATGTGGCAGTCTTACTGTGACCGAACCCGATACTGTAATTTTCGGAGAAGTGTTCGCTAACCAGACAGTCGCCAACCTTGAGAGAGATCCCCGTGCAGAATTCCTTGTATGGAAAGGACGCGAAGGATACACGATTAAAGCTACGGCAACGGCACGCATTGATACGGGACCCATTTTCGATAAAATGAATCAACTGCTCTCACGCATGAACATGCACGTGAAGGCTGTTTGGGTATTCAAAGCGGAAGAAGTACTCGATGCCAGTGCCACCGATCAAGCCGGAACGAAGGTCGCCTAAACATGGAACTAGCCGAATACAGACGTTTATTCAGAGTGCTGTTTTTTATCGGTGCAATGATAGTCTGTTTCGGCCTCGGTGCATATCTTATGGATATGCTTGTTCCCGGAATCGTCCTTATTATAATCGGCATATCCATTTTGGTCATATCATTCACTATGACCAAATTTTTCCTTTTATTTTCATTGCAGAACAGAAAACGCTGAACATCTGTGCTCTATGTTTTAATTGATCCGAGCAACAAAACTGTATTTGTTATCTGTCAGAAGCCCAAAAAAAATGTAAAAGGTTTTCAGCCCCGTGGGGCCGATACCGACCGTATTGCGGTTCAGTACCTTCTTTCCCTGCGGTCGGGCCTGTCTGCGGGCTTGTGCTTGTTGAAGCAGTCTCTGCAGTAAACGGGCCTTCCCTGGGTAGGCTTGAAGGGGACTTCGCACTCTGCACCGCAATCGGAGCATGTTGCTTTGAAGAACTCTCTGGGCCTGTCCCTGTTGTTATCTCTGTATCCGCCGTATGCCATGATATATCACTCCTGGTCTTGGTATCCCAATAAAACTCCCTCGACCTAACGGACGGACGGAATAGTACTTGAACGCCTAAGGCGTGTAATGGGTACTTCTAATAAAACTTATGGCATGAGTTATAGAGACCCGCAATCGGGACAAGACCATATTCCTTTAAAAAACGACATTGATGTTCCACATCTGGGACAAGGTCTTGTCGTACGACGGTCCGGCATGACGACATTCTTTTTGGACAGGTCGTTGCCGGCCCATTCTATGAGATTCTCCAATTCATAAAACCGATCCGTTTTGTCGGGGCCGTAAAATTTCAGGTTATCAGACTCATTATACAGCCGCGTACGCATCGTTTTCATGGCTATCACGACGTTATTGTATGTCTTGAGTGTTACGGAGTCCTTCGACAGCAAATTCTCTCTGTAGCGTCTATCGAGATAATCTACGGACTTATCCAGGAACAATTCGAAATCATCCTCGTTTGGGTACACCGGAACCGATAGAATCAAATCCTTCTTAGATTCCAATTCCGGTGCACGTGCTATTATTGCTTCCAACACAAGTTTCATGCTTTGGCGCTGTTCTCCGTCTACCTGCCCGTATATGCTGCGTACATGCTCCATATCAGATAATCTGACGATTTTGGCGAGCCTACGCGCGGCAAGAACAAACTCCTGTCCGTTTAGATGTTCCAGGATATCGAACAATTCTTCGATGAGTTTGTCATTGTCATTCATATGATTGAGATAACCGAGTGATGCCAATCTGACACGCTCGGAACCTTCTTTGCGAAGAATCTTCACAATAGGCATGGGAGAACGTTCTTCTACAATTGTAAGCAGAGAAATTACTTCCGATATCACGCGATCGTCGTCGGATTTTAAGTACGGTTCGATCAAACGATAAAAAGAAGGCTGATAGTTATTAACCAACCATCTGCTCTCCGATACGGAGCCTGCACGTCCGGACTCAACCGAATCCACGGCATCCAAAAAGCGGTCCAGATATACGGAAGAATCAACCATGCGATCGGCATCCGTGTTAAAAAAAGAAAAAAGGAACCTTCTGGTTCCCATTGCCTCGTAATCAGATATCTCTGGTGTCCAAAGCCTGTCTGAGAATTGCTACCTCTTCCTCGGAGAGCGTTATGCCCTTACCCATTTTGGTTCCGTCAGGAGACCATTCTCTGATATCGTACTTGGCAGGCTTGTCGTTCCAGCTGATGAGTTTGAGTTCCTTGGTCCAACCTTTGGAAGACTCTGAGAGGACGGCAATATCCTCGATGACCTCGTATTTGATTTCGGGCATTTTTGCACCTAGTATCCGTACAGAAGACCCTTATTTAAAATATTTTAAAGCGCGCGTAATATAGGAAACATATCTGCCGTTTTCGTGTATAAATTGAAGTACCGAAAGGCAATCCTTATATCATAGACCGTATAACAGTTCATAACGGTTGGATTCAATTGCATAGTTCTATCTTCCGCAGGATGCGTGTATGATAAATGGATCTCACTCTGATCTATGGCGTTGTTATCGTCATCCTCATTGCATTCTCTGCATTCTTTTCGATGTCAGAGACCTCATTTACCAGTGCTAGCCAATTCAGACTGAAACGCATGGCCCTAGACGGCAATAAAAAAGCCGAGCGTGCCCTGATAATCCTAGAAGATTATGACAGATTCTTAACCACCATTCTGGTCGGTAACAACCTTGTCAACATAGCGGCAACCTCCATAGCCACTTTGACGTTCTCAATATTGCTGGGAACCGAAACGGGTGCTTTGGCATCCACTGTCGTTATGACTGTGGCAATTCTCATATTCGGTGAGATTACGCCGAAAACACTTGCCAAAAAGTCACCGGAAAAATACTGCATCAAAGTATGCGGAGTCATCCGTGTTCTTCTTGTGGTATTTGCGCCGCTCTCATGGGCATTCAAAAAGATTACCAACGTCCTATCCAAAGGCAAAGAAGAACCGGCTATGACCGAAGATGAACTCGAAGTCATGATCGATGAAATCCAGGACGACGGCGTCATCGAAAAGAAAGAAGGAGAACTGATTAAATCTGCTATTCGCTTTGATGACATTACGGTCGCAGAAGTGTACATTCCCAGAGTAGATATCGTTGCGATCGATGTGGGTTGCACTTCGCACGAATTGGGTTCCAAATTCGCAGAATCGGGATTCTCCAGAATTCCGGTATACGAGAACACGATAGACAACATAATCGGTGTGGTATATGCGAAGGAATTCTTCGCCAATCAGTTCCGCGGGGAAGACTTCACAATTCGCGAGATTCTCAAACCCGTCAAATACGTTCCTGAAACAATGAGCATAGCCACCGTACTGAGCGATTTCCAAAAATCGAAAGTTCATATGGCTGTCATCCTTGATTCTTTCGGAGGAACACTGGGTATCGTCACAATGGAAGATCTGCTGGAAGAATTGGTCGGAGACATATGGGACGAAAGCGACGAAGTACAACAGGAAATCATTCCGATAGACGATGTGCGCTTTACCGTAAAAGGTACCGCAAACATATACACAGTCATGGAGAAGATCGGAAGGGAATTCGACACACATGACTACGAAGATTATTCGGTCACAGGATTCATATGCCATATGCTGGGCAGACCCCCTCTGAGAGGGGATAAGATTGAACTGCCCGGAATAACAATCTTGGTCAGAACCGTCAAAGGCCGTCGTGTAATCGACTGCGAATTTGATTTAACCGAGATTGTAGATCAATCCGAAGAAGAAACCGAATCCGAATGAGGAATGCTGTTCAGGAACTCCAGCATGTTCCTGACAGCAACTTCTTTTCTGGCAGGGTGCGACTGTACCTTGCCTGTTATTGATATTACATCGCCGTGGTGCGCAATCGAATATTGTCCCTGAACGGCTTTCTGTTTGTCAAGACGCACATAGAATACACAATCGTCGTCGATACGATTCTCTATGTCAGCCTCTATCGATTCGAGCACATCCTTTCCCAATTTGGTAAAAAGTGCCGTGAATTCTTTTTGTTTTGTCATACGGGAACTCATAATAAGCATCGTATTCCCGTGTTCACTTTCCGAGATATCAACATCGAATTCGTCGGTTCCCAAAAGTTCCGCCATCGTTTCGCCTAACAGTTCTTTGCGTTCGGTGGCATAACAAAACATCTGAACTCTTACCCAATGAAATGTAACCTGCATACGGATTACTCCTTATTTACTGGTATTAAACCGCGTATCTTTTCTGGATCGGAAGATGTGAAGACGACTATTGTTTTTCCCTTCATTTTCACACCTACGGCCATATCTTCGCCCACAGCCGAAAAATACTTGTTCTTTACGCCTTTGAAATTAAATCCTGTATAACTCCTTATCTGATTTGCTTCCCCGACAGTAGTGTCCAGAACATCGGTAAACGGAATTGTAAATTTTCTGAATATGTAATTTATAATAACTTCAGTATCGGTCACAGTTATGTCATAGCGAAGAACAAGACATAAAATAACGCATATCGCAGCAATTACAGCAATTATCGGTAAAAACATATCAGGCATATCTGTATTAAGACAATACTTCGTTGCTGCCACCGATATGACCGTAAATACCGCGCACAGTATGACAACATACTGAAGCTGTTTGGGCAGAATCGGACGTGATTCGGTATAACTGGACTCCATGACAGTCAATATCTCAAATATGGTTTTAATATATCTGGCGGCCGGAAAAACTATCACCGAAAGATTTAAATTAAACATGTCAATGCTGGGAGTAACTGGTCCCATAGCTTAGCACGGTTCGAGCGTCCGGCTGATAACCGGAAGGTCATGAGTTCAAATCTCATTGGGACCACTATCCTACCTTCTTGATTCTTTGTGCTTTCCGAGATTTTGACTTAAAGGGTCGATTTTTCGGCGGTTATCGGATATACACTGTCAAAAATAATCTGAACTTTGCACACAACCAAAAATGATGTCAAAACAGTCCGGACATCAGGATCCTATGCAGACTCAGATTTTAAAGGGCCCAACATTATCGGATGCATACCCGAATAAACTTCCCAATCAGAACTATTGAACTATAATCGCTGAATTATTGGAAATATTTTCCCGTCGAACGCCTTACTAGAACACATAACAAGACTTGTAGATATGCTTCATCATGTTCTGACTGAACAGACGTTGCCTGGACAAGTGGTGTATAGATTTTCTTTCTATAACAAATTAAGATGTAGGAATATACAGCCAACATTATATAGCGTACAACCAATCACTCATTGGATATATAATCCAGTGATATGTATGAAGAACATTCACATCATTGCAATCATAGCCGTTATCGTAATTGTATCTGCAAGCGCAGCATACATTGTTCTCAACGATAATGATGACAATAAAGAACAACCGCTTGCTTCCGAATACACACGCCTTTGGATTGTGGGTAATGCAAATATGGACGACAAGCTTGACGAAAACGATATTGCATACATTCAAGAGATTATTGACGGGAAAAAGACTGCCCCTGTGTTTAACCCCAATACATCATCCCATTCCGTAAACACCAACATGGCAGATGTAAATCAAGACGGAGTGGTGGACCAAAAGGATATTGATAAACTCAAAAGTATGATTTCAGCCACAATAGATTCCGAAAAACAGGTAATCTATTATGTTGATGTGGATGGAGCTACAAATTCCATGCATTTCCCTGCAAAAACACTCATCTCTACCTATGAACAGAACTCGAAACAGCTTCAGACACTTCATGCTATGGACAGAGTTATTGCATGGGATTACCAATCCGCAGGACACATATATGCATCGAAATACACCGAGGGTTCCGATGCCATCCCGGTCATATTCAATGATTATTCTTCCCGTAAAGATCCCAACTCCGAACTGATTATCAGTTATGCCCCCGATGCCATTCTCACTGGAACACAGGACATCTATTGTCAGACCCTTTCTACCGCACTTCCCGCAAACCGTACGAACATGGACATCATAAGAATCTCCAGTTGGGAAGACGACAAAGTCATCGAAGGAACGCTTACGCTCGGATTCATGATCTGCAAGAATGAAGAGGCACAGGCATATACCGAATGGGCAGACAAATGGCTGAACCTCATCGCAGACAAAGTAGGCACACTATCGAGTGACGAAATTGTCAAAGTGCTTTGCCCCAGAGGATCCATGAATGATTGGAACCTCACGTTCAACGGACCCCGTTCCGGAAAATTCGAAACATCCGAACTTGCCGGAGCCGAAAACATCATCACCAGGAACCTTACCTCAACCAGCACAAATCTTGTCGTAACCGATGAATGGGTCAAATCCCAAAGCGATCTCGATTTCATTGTAGCCATCGTATACGGCGATCTCGATAATCAGGTAAAAACCGTAACAAAAGACCCGTCCGGAAAAACCGTAGAATATACCAACAAATCATTCTATGATACTGCCGTCGAATATTGGTCGTCCATGACCAACGCATACGGAACAAAGGTCCACGTTGTGGACAATCTTGTAAGCCAGGGAACCACGTATGTCATCGGAGCGGTATATATGGCAAAATGGTTCTACCCCGAACTCTTCGCCGATATGAATCCTGACGAGATATTCCAAGAATTTATGGATAATTTCTTCGAATATGACTTCGACTGCGCTGCATATCAGGCTAACGGAGGCATTGCAATCTGATTTTACCATGGTTCCGGCACATCGGTGCCGGGATCATCATTTCAATTGTGATCCACATGTCAGAGCTGAAGGAATGGCTCAATAAAGATGTCGGCAGGGATAAAAGACCGAGGGGCCCCAAACCTGTTCTGGAACACATATCCCAGAACGAAACTCTGTATTCCGATTGGGATACTGATGATGATAAAGACGACGAGATTGATACAGAGTGCCGTAAATCAACTGTACGCAGAATTGCGTTCATATTCGCATGCTTCGTATCGATAATCGTCGCTATGGGACTTATAATCACATACGGCGAATATCCCATACCGTTCGGCGATGTTTACAGCATCATATGGAATCACATTACCGACGGTGTTCCGTCCGATCCGATTGAATATCTTCGCGATTACGTTGTTTGTGATTTACGCCTTCCCAGAGTCGTTGTTGCGATAATAGGAGGTTTCGGACTCGCAGTAGCGGGAACCGTGATGCAAAGCACACTGAAAAATCCGATGGCTGACTCATATACAACCGGTGTTTCCTCCGGTGCAGCGTTCGGTGCTACATTGAGCATGGTTGCCGGCATAACGCTTTTCTCAACAAATGCAGGCATGCTGGTAAGCGCGTTCATATTCTCGCTTGCACCCACATTTATGATTATAATCATCACCAAATTCAAGAAAGTCTCTGCTACCAGCATGATACTTGCGGGCCTTGCTGTGATGTACATATTCAATGCCTGTACAACCACTCTGAAACTATGGGCCGATCCGGATGCACTGTCATCAATATACAGATGGCAGGTCGGAACTCTGAACAATATGCTTTGGAGCGATGTTCCTCTGATGCTCGTCATCACCGTTGTAGGATCGATAGTTATACTCTTTCTTTCCAATAAGATAAACATTCTGTCCTCCGGTGACGAAACGGCTAAATCTCTCGGAATCAACGCTCAGAAACTCAGAGTAATATGCCTTGTAATTGTATCTCTGATAACGGCATCCATTGTATGCCATACGGGAACCATAGGGTTTGTCGGTTTGGTAGCACCGCATATAGCCAGAATATTCATCGGTTCGGATAATAGATTCCTCATTCCTGCTGCAGGTGCTTTCGGAGCACTGCTCATGATGATTTCGGATATTATAGGCAGAACAATATTGGCCCCTTCTATTTTGGAAGTGGGAGTCGTTACCGCATTCATAGGCGGACCTATGTTCCTTTACCTCATTATCAAACAGAAAAAAGAGGTGTGGTGAATGGAACTCAGGATTGAAGATATGAGCTTCGGATACGAAAGCATGAAGGTCCTTCGCAACATCAATCTGATTCTTGACAAACCCGGGCTGTTCTGTATCGTCGGACCCAACGGTGTGGGAAAATCAACATTAATCAGATGCATCAATAAACTGGAAATTCCGGATTCCGGAAGGATTCTGATTGACGGATACGATCTCAGGGACATTCCTATGAAAGAGCTGTCCAAAATTATAGGTTACGTGCCTGTAACTTCAGACAGCCTGTTTTCAATGACGGTATTCGACACTGTTATGATGGGCAGACATCCGTTTCAAAGCATAGGAAGAACAACAAATCTTGACAGAAAAATAACAAAACGTTCTATGAATATGATGGGCGTAAAACATCTGGCTATGCGTAATTTCGATGAACTTTCCGCGGGACAGCATCAGAAAACCATGATTGCCAGAGGATTGGCCCAGACGCCGAAAATGCTGATTCTGGACGAACCCACGTCTAATTTGGATGTGAGACATCAGATGCAGGTGACGGAAAGGCTGCGCGAACTGGCTGTTCAGAACGGGATGATTATTCTGATGATATCCCACGATTTGAATACAGCTGCCAAATATGCCGACGGCACCATAGTTATGTCACTTCCCGGAATAATCTACAGAATAGGAAAACCGGAGGAAGTGTTCACGGAAGAAGTCATCAGATACGTATACGGTGTCGACTGCACTGTAATCAATGATGATGGAAGGCCGCACATAATATTGAAGAAACCGTTACCGGACGACATCGTCAAAGAAATGCACAAAGAAGACGACTTGAAATACTGTGAATAAAACATCTTACGGATCCCGAGATATGCTCCGCGGGATTCCGACCCTTATGTTTATGTGTGGTATTTTTCACACACGGCCGTACGGATATTACTTACCATTATATCTTTGAATTTAATTTTCGTATTATGCGCTTCTACCTGCCCAAATGGCAAATCGTCAATGCCGTCTACTACGACGGGGACAGGAAAACATTGGAAGAAATTCGCAAATTCTCCCCGGATGCCGATGTATCGGATCTTAATCCGGGATGCTATGTCATTTTCGCCGATGAAGGAATAACTTTTGTTGACAAAGAAACGTTTGAAAAACTCTTTGTGGAACAAAAAGGTCCCTTGACTGAGCAGATTGTCAAGAGACGTTTGGAATTGCGCGAAATGGGACTTACCGATATGCAGGCCGCGGTTGTTTCGTACAGCGAAAGCGGTATGACATTCGCCGAGATTGCGGATGCGATGAGTGCAGAACTTGAAAAGAAGATGTCGCAGCAATCCGTCAGAGCACATTACGTAAGGGGTAAACCGAAAGTGCTGTACGGAATTAAATTCTGAAACGCATCACTGCTTCATGACAGCATTATAAACTTTCACTTCGTCTGCAGTCTCGTAGGGCGAATTGCCGTTCTCATCGGATGTCATTGAAATAAACACGTCGAACACGTATCCGATTATATCCTCCTCATCGGATTCGGGCCATTCCCTCCTGTATTCAGACACCATGCCGGCGATTTCCGTTCTGATTTCCGGGTTGATTTCAATATACTTTAATGCCTTCTTCGTCTCGAACATTGACAAACCTCATAATTCCAATCCTGTCTGATCCGTTATCGCAAGAACAACATTCATCATGGTTGCAAGAGTAAACGGAGAACGGCCGTTGACCGTTGTAACGTCTATAAATGTATCAAAGATGAAACCTGCCATCTGCTCCATATCCGGATCTATACCGTTGGAATGCTGTTCTCTGCGGTATGCTTCGGCCATATTGGCAATTCCTTTTACCAAGCTGGGATTATCCGATATAAAAGAAAGCGCTTTTGTCGTGTGTTCATCCATGCTATCAGAACTCGAATCCGGAAACTTCTGCTATGGCCAATACGACATTCATCAGATTTGCTTTCGAATACGGAGATACTCCTCCGTCTTCCGTGGCCTTCAGAAATGCTTCATACATGTATGAGGCTACTTTGTCCAAACCTGCATCGGGATTACTCTGCCTGAATGCAACGGTTCCCTCCGCTATGGATTTGCACAGATCAGGATTATCGGAAATGTAATCGATTGCCCTGGAGGTCATCTTGTCCATGATTCAGACAATGCAAAACGGGTTCATAACAGATTCTACCAGAGATGAATGTACTATCGAACAGTATCTATATTGCTAACATTTGGAGGGTGCAAGGCGATTGAAAAATGCCGATGAGTAAGAAACAACTGGCAAAAAATGCCAAGGCCAAAAAAGCCGAGGAAGAGAAACTCTCCCAGGCCGCAGCCAACGGTGACGAAAACGCAAAAGCCAAACTTGCCAGAATGCAAAAGAAAAAGTGATTGCAAATCACAAAAACGCATTCAAAACTTCTTTCTCTTTATCCGTCAAAATTAAAATTGCTCCCGCTGACGATTTCCAATGCCAATGTTATTCTGTTAGCCCCGGCATACGGAGATGAATTGTCATCCCGCGTTAATCCTATAAATGTCTCATACATGTATTGCGTAATATCATCGTAAGATATTTCGGTGCCTTTGATTCTCATAAACGTGCGATACCTTTCGGTCATGCGGATTATATTGCGCCTGAGCTCGGGGTTGTTTCTTATCTCCCTTACTGCAAAATCCGTACTTGTATCCATCATATCAGTTAGATGTATATTCCAATATTATTTATCCATAGCTGAAATTGGATGCAATGCGGTCATAACAATCGATACAAAAAAACGACCGTACGGAAAAAAAACCGTACGGTCTAAAGACGGGATCTGAAATCCTTATTTCATGATTCGTAAATTAATACGAACCGAAATCAATGCTTAGAGTTACCGTGCTTGCCGGTCTCGGACGCACTGTCGCCTTTGGCAGGGGTCTTCAACATAGCAGCTTCACGGCGCTCCTTGTTGTGTTTTCCCATGATAAGTGCATTTGCCTTTCTATATATACGTATGTATATTCAACCAATATTTTGGTAAATTTAAACAGGAAGTTGTCTCACGATTGCTTCTTGTCTGTATTGTCGACGTTGACCTTTTTCCTCTGCCTTCCGCCGGTTTTACGCAGTTTTCCCTGTTCCAAAGCCCATTCGAAACTTTTCTCTTCGGCAGGAGTAATCAGAACACGGTCTCCTTTGGCGTATTTCTTGCCGGAAACCCAATTTGTAAACGGTGCCAACACACGATACTCGTCCGCATCCATTACGACTTCGCGGACATTGGGGCGGCCTTTCATCTCAGAATAGGTTCCTGTAAACATCGTTGCTTTTCCGTCTTTAACCTCAATCATCTTTGTACAGACTGTATCGAGGAAATATCTGTCGTGAGTCACCGTTAGAATCGTACCGTCGTATTCCGTAAGTGCTTCTTCGATAGCGTGTTTGGCAGGAATGTCGAGATAGTTTGTAGGTTCATCCAAAACCAGTAAATTGGTTGCATCCAAAAGAAGCATGCACATTGCCACCCTTGCCCTCTGTCCGCCCGACAGGGTAGAAATAGGACGCTCAACATCCTCTCCGACCAACAGGAAACGGGCCAGCATTTGGCGGGCATCGGCTCTGCGCTCCTTTCCGATCAACTGAAGCAACTGCTCTTCGGCCGTGAGTTTCATGTCCAAACGGTCATGGTTCTGCGCATAGTATCCGATCTTGGCACCGGGCGCCACCCACAGTTCTCCGGTACTGTCAATCTGCCCGAGCAATGCCTTGACCAGAGTGGATTTTCCTTCTCCGTTGGATCCGTATATTCCGATTTTATCTCCTTTGTGAATGTCCAGATTCACATGGGACAGAATCGTCCTGCCTCCGAGATCAACTTCCAAATCCTTGGCCGTAAGAACATTCTTTCCTGATTTATGCGCAGCCTGTATTCTGACGGTGATTTCCTTCGACTCTTCCGGCTTTTCTTTCTCTTCCATTTTGGCGATAAGTTTCTCGCGCGTTTTGTGTGTGGTGAGGAACCATTGGTCTTTGTGGAGCTGTGCCGCAATGTCTTCCTGTTTCTTCTTTTGAGACATATATTTGCGGTATTCTTTCTCCATTCTGTCCAAATCCAACATCTTTTTCAGAATAAAATCGGAATAGTTTCCCTTATATTCCCTTGATTTTCCGTTTGATATCTCCAGCATGCGCGTTGCAATCTTATCCAGAAAATATCTGTCGTGACTGATGACAAGAACGGCGCAATGCGTTTTCAGAAGATAATCCTCAAGCCATTCCACGGTAGTGATGTCAAGATGGGAAGTGGGTTCGTCCATAACAAGCAGATCGCAGTCGTCCGCCTGTACGACAATCCTTGAGAGCATTACCTTTGTTCTTTCGCCTCCCGAAAGAGAATCCATGGTGCGGTCCATCATATCTGCGGACAGTCCTACCTTTTCCAAAGCCGCACGGAGATTTTCCTCGTCTTCCATGTCGGATGCCGCCAATTGGGCTTCCAGTTTCGCATTCTCTTCCGCCAGGGCATTCCAGTCTATGTCGCCGCCGGCAATCATCAGGTCTTCGATTTCTTTCAGACGTCTTTTGATATTCTCGATATGCCCGTACGGTCTTCCGAGAACATCTCTGACGGTAAATTCGGCAGAAGATTCGGCAAACTGCTCCAGATAGCCTATTCTCTCGGTATTACGAATGAGTTCGCCCGTATCGGGTTTCATTTCTCCGAGGATGATTTTTAAAAATGTGCTTTTACCGGCACCGTTTATGCCTATAAGTCCGATACTGTCGCCTTCGTTAATCTGAAGACTTACATCGGTCAGAACTTTGACCGGTCCGAATGATTTTGCGATAGCTTGGGCTTTTAGGAGCATGAACCTTCATAGAAGGCCACATACTAAATTGAAACGGTAGATATCCGCCTAATGCTTTGGTGTATGTGCTGACCATCATAAAATATGCAACAGTGAACTCGCGCTCACACCGTCATGTCTCAAGTACAGAGCTTTAAATTGATTATCTTGTTCGTCATCCATCCATAGACGTTATATCAAGATGGGTTTTTGCATTATCATTGATTTTGTTTATAATATTGACAATATCCAACATTTCTTTATTGTTAAATAAACGCGTCATATTAGCCGGTTTATCAAATGGAGATTTCATTAAATTCGAAACATCCATAACTCCTTCATTTTCAACATATTGAATTAATTTATGTACAAATTGAATCTGTTGCTGATTCAATGAAGAATCGTTGATGAATCTTGAAAAAGCTTCCATTGTTGAATTATGATCGAGTTTTACCATTTTACGTATCATAACTCCGAGATCCATATCGCCGTATGCTTCAGAATAATCTCCGGGTGTTCCAAGTTCTTGAGTAAATATACGCATCAGCTCCGACACATCGTCGGCATCCAATGGGAGATTGTGGTTGATTTTGAATATTGGTCCCTCGTCCTTATGGGCACTCACATACCGATTCACTTTAATGCGGTAATCTTCAAAATCGTACCCGAACGTTGTAGGTCTTCCCTCTTCAGATTGAATTGCAGTATCGGTTATACTGGTGATAATTGGTTTTATGGATTCCCTTTCCAAGAATTGCATTAGCTCACGGAGATCTATTCC
>CAKQHC010000033.1 GCA_934234005.1 uncultured Methanomassiliicoccales archaeon
ACTGAAGGAAGGTATGTAAATGGATGTAGGTATCGTAAGTTATGGAGCATATGTTCCCAGATACAGAATCAAACCCGAGGAAATCGGGAGAATCTGGGGTACCGACGGTAAGGCAATGGGAAAAGGACTGATGATTTATCAGAAATCCGTGCCGTCACCCGACGAAGATGTTGTTACAATCGCAACAGAAGCAGCCAGATATATGATGGCAAGGGTTCCGGAAGTCAATCCGAAAGACATCGGAGCAATTTATGTCGGTTCCGAATCCCATCCTTATGCCGTGAAACCTACGTCCACCATCGTTGCGGAAGCAATCGAAGCAACACCTGCCATGACGGCTGCAGACTTGGAATTTGCGTGTAAAGCCGGAACTGCGGGTATACAGGCCTGTATGGGATTGGTAGGATCGGGTATGGTGAAATACGGCGTAGCCATCGGTGCGGATACTTCCCAGGGTGCTCCCGGAGATGCGCTGGAATATTCTGCATCCGCAGGAGGCGCGGCCTACCTGATCGGAAGCGAGAACATAATCGCCAAAATCAACAAGACGCTGAGTTTCACTACCGATACGCCCGATTTCTGGAGGAGAGAGGGTCAGCCCTATCCTTTGCACGGCGGAAGATTTACCGGAGAGCCCGCATACTTCAGACACGTGACGTCTGCGGCAAAGATGATGTTGGAAGCTATGGGTACAACACCGTCCGATTACAAGTATGCCGTATTCCACCAGCCCAACGGCAAATTCCCTACCAGAGTCGCCAAACAGCTGGGATTCACGGAGGAGCAGATTCAGTACGGCCTCCTTACGCCGAACATCGGTAACACATACAGCGGTGCCGTACCTCTCGGACTTGCAAACGTACTCGACCATGCCGAGCCCGGAGACAGAATATTCGTTACGTCATACGGATCCGGTGCCGGAAGCGATGCGTTCGACATAACCGTGACCGATGCAATCAAAGATTACAAGAGAAGCAACGCACCCGTGCTCGACAGAATCCTTGCGGATCCTGTATACGTCGATTACGGGGTTTATGCCAAATATAAAGGAAAAATCGTAATGCCGGAGTGAGTTCAATGAGGGATGTAGCAATAATCGGAGCCGGAGTGACAAAATTCGGCGAGTTGTGGAACAAATCGTTCCGTTCGATAGGTATCGAAGCAGGAATCAAAGCTATGGAAGATGCCGGACTCGCAGGCAACGAAATCGACGGAATATATGTCGGCAACATGTCCGCAGGACATTTCGTCAATCAGGAAAATGTTTCCGCACTCATTGCGGATTATTCCGGTATGGCGACAAGAAACATACCGTCCACTGCCGTTGAGGCAGGCGGTGCCTCCGGAGGAGTGGCATTCAGACAGGCCGTCATGGCCGTTGCTTCCGGAATGAACGACATTGTTTTGGTCGGAGGCGCCGAGAAGATGACCGATCTCGACGACGTGTCCATAAACAGTGTTCTCGACTGCACTGCCGATGCGGAGTACGAAGCGGGAATGGGAGCTACTTTTGCCGGACTCCATGCTATGATTGCAAGGAGAATGATTCACGACGGAATCGCAACGCGCGAAGAGATCGCATCGGTTGCGGTAAACAGTCACTTCCACGGTGCGTTCAACCCAAATGCCCAGTTCAGAAAAGCAATAACTCTCGATACTGTACTGAAATCGGGACCCGTTGCCACGCCTCTCGGCGTATTTGACAGCGCACCCATATCGGACGGAGCTGCCGCAGTGGTTCTCTGTCCCTTGGAGAAAGCCAAGGAATACACCGACCATTACGTAAGGGTCGCCGCGTCGTGTCAGGCAAGCGATTCGCTTTCATTGTTCCAAAGATCAGACATTACAACATATTCCGCAACTGTTGCGGCAGCCCAGAATGCATACAAGACCGCGGGCATATCGGCAGCCGACATCAATGTTGCCGAGGTGCACGACGTATATTCCGTATCGGGAATATTGGCACTCCAGGATCTCGGATTCTATAAGAAGGGAGAAGCCGGAAAAGCATGTCTTGACGGCCAGTGTCATTTCGATTCCGGAAAAGTGGCAATCAACACGTCCGGAGGACTGAAAGCACGCGGACATCCCATAGGTGCGACCGGCGTCGCCCAGATTGTAGAAGTGTTTGATCAATTGACAGGCAGAGCCGACGGAAGGCAGGTTGCGGATGCCAAATACGGACTTGCCCAGAACACCGGAGGAGTAGGTTCCTCCGTTACCGTGAGCATTTTGGAGGCGATGTGATGGCTTCTGTAGCGAAAGAATGGAGAGAAATACCCGGCAGATACAACCTCAAAGGAACGAAATGTCAGAACTGCGGAAAGATTATGTTCCCCAGGCGCGACTTCTGTCCCGTATGCCGCAGGCAGTCTGTAGGAAAAGTCGTCGAGTACAACGTGTGCAGAGAGGGCGAAGTATATTCGTTTACCGTGATTCACGATTCCCCCGACTGCAACAACAGACTCAAGCCGTATGCCGTGGCTATGGTCAAAACCGACGACGGCGTTATGATCACGGCACAGCTCGTTGATGTCGACATCGATAAAATCGACATCGGTATGCGTGTCCGTGCGGTTCTTCGCAAATTGGATTCGGACGGCGCGAGCGGCGTAATCCACTACGGATACAAATTCGTTCCCGAATATTGAAAACAGGAGGGGTCAGCCCCTCCGTTCCAAACGTTTTACGGCTTTTTTTGACTCGGCATGCCCCTTATCGGCGGCTCTGGAGTACCAATAGAGCGCATCTTCGATATCTGTCTGAACACCCTGTCCGTTTTCGAATATATGTCCAAGACGGTATGCCGCCTCATTACAGAAATTTTTTCCCGGTTTGGTATAATTTATTGCGAGCAACGCATACAGACGAACCGCCTCGTCGATGTCCTTTTCGGTGCCTATGCCCGATTCACACATCTTTGCTACCATCAGGCAGGATTCGGGATCTCCCGCATCGGATGCCTTGCAGTATAATTCGAATGCTTTGTGTGTATCGCGCGGGATTCCCGTTCCGTTGTAAAACATTTCGGCGGCATGGCGTGTGGCAATCCAATATCCGTTATTGCCTGCGTCCATATACAATTTTAAAGCTATTTCGGGATTTTTTGGAAGTGTACCGTCAAGATACTTACGGGCCAGGTCGTTTTGGGCCAGCGGATGGCCGAGATCGGCGGCTTTTGCAATCAGTATCTGCGAGTCAAAACCCGGAGTCGGATTTTTTTCAACATATTTTCCAAGATAGTAACACGCATCGGAATTTCCTCCATCCGAGGCTTTTTTGAGCCAATATATTCCTTCTTTCAAATCTTTGGCAACGTTGATTCCCTGCAGATAACGGGCTCCGACAGAAAACTCAGCGGAAGTGTTGCCGGATGAGGCCATTTCAATCAGAGTAAAAATACGGTTTTTGCTCTCGTTGCAGTAATTTACATGTTTGTTTACTCTGAGAGCGTATACGGCTTTCTGATATCCTTTATCAAACGATTTTTGAAGATAGACGGCAGCATCGGGGTAATCTCCCCGTTCCTCGTACTCTATGGCTTTTATGTAATCCGATTCGCCGTCCGTCATCATATCCCTCATGTTTTGAGGAGTTCGATATCAGCCACTCTTTCGACGGCCTGCGATTCATAATCAAGAAATGGATCGTTCAAACCCAGTTTTTCTGCTTTTTCTTTACTGGGTTCGACAAGTGTTTTATCTTCTGTCATTCCCAAATCGTTCAGATTGATTTCGGAGGTTCCGAGAACCAATGCAACGTATTCATGTGCATCGGCCGGCGGTTTCATTCTTTTCACGGCCTTACCTATCTGGCGTTCCCATGCGGAATATAATATAATTTCTGAAATCAGCGATCTGGTGCGGTTGGTTCCGTTATTTACGGCACGCTCGGCATGAACGAGTGCAGATTCGATATGTTTCGTTCCGACTACAAAATCGGGATTGAAAAGGACAACCTCCAGCTCTTTGGACGTAAAATATGAAATTATTTTATCATAAGGGACATCCCCGCGTATCCCGATTATAGTATGCTCCATCGTAACATCATTGGTAACTGAATAGAAATAGATTGGTAACGGATTTTTGATCACAATGCTTTTCTGCGTCAATCGAATATATTTTAAGTCGTGTGTGTTGCGAATTAAATCACAACTGCACAAAAACGCGCATATTACTTTATGAAAAGGTAGGTTTAATTATCAGTGATTTGTTGGTGCGTCCAGGAGCGGACAGTAAACATGGCCGATCAATGGATTAGAGTCGCTGCACCAGCGACTACGTCAAATATTGGAGCAGGGTTCGATGTTTTCGGACTTGCATTGAAGGAACCGTACGATATCATAGAAGCCCGTAAGACAGAGTCGGGAATTCTTATAAGCGAGATATCCGGCCCGGGAAGCGATATCATACCCGTAGATCCTCTCAAGAACTCCGTTGCCATTGCGGCCAAAGCCGTTTTGGACAAGTGTGGTGCAGATTTCGGAATAGAATTGAAAATTAAAAAGGGAATCAGACCAGGATCCGGAATCGGTTCGTCAGGCGCATCTGCCGGCGGAGGGGCATATGTTGCAAACATTCTGTGCGGCGAAAAGTTGTCAAAACAGGAAGTTGTACTGTGTGCCGCACACGCGGAGGATGTTACGTCCGGAGGTTTGCATGCAGATAATGTGGCTCCGTGCATAATGGGCGGATTCACAATAATCCGTTCCTATGAGCCGTTTGAAGTCATCAGCATTCCGACGCCGGAGAATTTGGGTGTTGTGCTGGCACTTCCCGATGTGGTGGTGTACACGGCCGACTCCAGAAAAGTAGTTCCCCGCGAAGTTTCGATAAAAGACATGGTGTACGAAGTAGGAAACGCGGCTTCGCTGGTTTATGCCATGATGACGAAAGATCTTGCACTTATCGGCAGATCTGTCAAGGATGTTATCGTCGAACCCGCAAGGGCTCATTTGATTCCATACTTAAAAGAAGCCGAAGCATGTGCAATGTCCCATGGTGCGATTACGTCGTTCCTCGGCGGTTCCGGACCATGCGTAATAACATTTTTTGATAAACAGACTCATGACGGCAACATAATTGCCGATGCAATTAAAAAACTGTACTCCGACAACGGCATGAAATGCGATACTTGGGTAACAGAGTGCGGAACCGGATGCAGGAGGATTTAATATGGCAGAACATAAAGTAATTTGTTGGGATTGCGGGGCAGAAGTAACAGACCCATTTGTTAACACATGTCCGAGATGCGGCGGCCTTCTCACCGTCAAAATGGAATTGGAAAAAGTCAAAGAGATGAAACCTTCGGATCTTTACGGAACTCCTATCGGTGTCTGGAGATATGCGCCGTTTATGCCCGTTGATCCGGCACACAAAGTGTCCATACAGGAAGGGGGAACACCGCTCTATCCCACAAAATCGTTGGGTGCCGAAATCGGTGTTCCGAATACATTCGTCAAATTTGAAGGATTAAACCCTACGGGATCGTTCA
Organism: uncultured Methanomassiliicoccales archaeon; assembly: GCA_934234005.1. Lineage (GTDB taxonomy): Archaea > Thermoplasmatota > Thermoplasmata > Methanomassiliicoccales > Methanomethylophilaceae > Methanoprimaticola. The sequence goes on from CAKQHC010000033.1 coordinate 5,494, forward strand.
AAGACCGCGGAATGACGATGGGTGTCTCCCATGCAAAGGAACTTGGCGCAAAAGTCGTCGGTTGTGCGTCTACCGGAAACACATCCGCAGCCCTGTCGGCATACGCAGCCAAAGCAGGAATGAAGTGTGCGGTGTTCCTTCCTTCCGGAAAAGTAGCTATGGGCAAACTCGCACAGGCACTTTTCTTCGGCGCAAAGGTTCTGTCTGTTGACGGAAACTTTGACGATGCCCTTGCACTTGCAAGAAAAATGGCCGATGAAAGGAAATTGTATCTGCTTAACTCGATTAACCCTTACAGACCCGAGGGACAGAAGTCGGTTCTTTTCGAAATAATGGATCAACTTAAGTACAACGTGCCCGACCGTATTCTTCTCCCTGTAGGAAACGCTGCAAATATTTGGGCGGTATACAAAGCACTTACCGAGTTGGAAGAGGTCGGTTGGATCGATCGCATGCCTATGCTTACCGGAATTCAGGCCGAAGGAGCGGCGCCCGTTGCGGCGGCATTCAAAGCGGGAACAGACGATTTCATTCCCGAAAAGAATCCCGAAACCGTTGCTACGGCAATCAGAATCGGCAATCCCGTATCCGGAAGGAAAGCTCTCAGGGCAATCCGTTCTACAGGAGGTTATTGCACAACCGTCAGCGATGCCGAGATTATTGCCGCACAGCAGTTGCTCGGTAGGCGCGAAGGCGTATGCGTAGAGCCTGCTTCCGCCGCATCCGTGGCCGGACTTAAGAAACTTCGCGAAATGGGAATATGCGACCGTGACGAAACCGCTGTCTGTATCTGTACCGGAAACGGTTTGAAAGATCCCGACACAATCCTCAACAACTGTCCCGGAGTCACTCCGTGCAAGAACAGTGTAGAGGATGTCGAACGCATCCTTTCCCAGTAAACGGCAGGGGTTATCCCCTGCATTCATAAAAATCGTTTCAGAAATCAAATATAGATTTCTGTTTCGATTTCTTTTCGGTATTGTTTTCAATCGGTTCTGCGGTTTCCGCAGGAGTTTCGCCGTATGCAAGAGCCATTTCGTCCAACATTGCCTCTTCTTCGGACGGCGTGAGATTAACCGGAACAGAACGGGGAGAACCTGTCTGTTCTTTCAGGCTGTGGGCTAAAGCAGCTCCTATTTTAGGGATGGCTGCGAGTACCGATTCATCTGTTGCGATAATGTCATCGGATGAACGAATTCCCGAAGAATATAATATTCTGGCTCTGCTGCGACCCACGCCCTTCATGGAAACAAGTTCGATGAGCTCGCTTTTGATACCGTATCTGATGCGCGTTTTCAGAGGTTTTATAGACGGTACGGCATCGGGATTGAATATGAGTGCTATTTCATTCATAGAGTAAATAATCCAATCCATCATATCGACCCTCGATCTTATATCTCCGGGACCGACGCCCATAACATCAACTATCGTGTCCTCGGGTGTTTCAGAAATCCACTGGTCCATCAGCATGGCTGTTTTCAGATCGCTTTGGAAGAATTCTTCGTAATAGTCCTCGATTTCTTCCACTCCTACCAGCAGGTCGTTTTCATATTTTTCTTCGATTTCGCGTATTTGGTCGCTGTCGCTTTTTTTCGGATACATGCCAAGTACGTCGGGAGTCATCGCAGATGCTATGAGTATCAACATAGGATCCGTGTGTTCGTCAATTTTCATTACGGCCTTTTTCAGGATTGATGCGGATATGGGGTCGATATACAAATCGGAAACGCGTTTTCCGTACGGAAGGATCCTGATATTGTCGCCGTATCTTTCGACCATGCCCTCTTCGGCCAAAAAATTAACAACGCGCTCTACTACGCTTTCTATTCCGAACAGTTGGGATGTAGTTCCAAAAAATGTATCCTTGAGAAAATCAATAATCGAATCTTCCGAATCGGCATCGCCGGTTGCAATCAAACCGAGAATATGTCCTCTGAGAACCTTGTCATTGAACAATTTTGATGTGAGGCGTTCGGTATCGTGTTCGATATAATCCTCCATCAGATGGTCGAAATCATTCTCGTTTTTTGCAATAAGTACGGCTTCCCCGTAAGGATCGTATCCGGGTCTGCCGGCACGGCCGCACATCTGTTTTACTTCCATTACGGGAATGGGAGAATTGCCCGAATTGGATTCAAAGCGGGTTGTGTCACGGATAATTACTCTTCTTGCTGGCAGATTTATTCCTGCTGCCAGAGTGGGCGTGGCCACTATGCATTTTATTATTCCGGATTTAAAACCGTCTTCGATAAAACGTCTCTGACGATAGGTTAGGCCGGCATTGTGAAACGCAATTCCGCACTCGACACAACCTGACAGTTTGCGTCCCGTAGATGTGGATTCAGAATCGCCTTCAAGCAGATTTTTCTCATAAGGCGATAGCGTTCTGCCTGCCATTTTGCTTATTTTTTTCGAATAATTGACTGCAAGCGATTCGGTGGACCTTCTGGAATTAACGAATATGAGGCACTGTCCGCCTTCCTCAATAGCTTGTTTTATTAAAGCCCATATGGCGTCCTTGGATTCCAGTACTTCTTTTTTTGTACGGTCGCCGAAAACAATCTCTCCGTCGAAGAATACTCCTTCTTTGAGGGGTATCGGACGCCATGTACTGCGGATAAGTCTGGCATCAAGCCATTCGGCCAGGTCTGAAGCATTCGAAATCGTAGCGGATAATGCTATTATCTGCGTGTCGGGATTACGGCGTTTCAGTTTGGTGAGAGTTACCTCGAGGGTAGGTCCCCTTCCAGGTTCATGAATCATATGGATTTCATCTGCAATAACAAGGCCTAAATTATTGATCCATGTGCTTCCGTGACGTATCATAGAATCGGCTTTTTCCGATGTTGCAACAACGATATCCGCGTTATCTAATCCCTTGTCGTCCGAATCAAGATCGCCTGTACTGAGATGAACTTTTATTCCCAAAGACGAGAATTTTTCGAAATCATCCTTTTTTTCCGAAGCCAAAGCTTTGAGCGGAACAATGTAGAGAACTTTTTTATGTTTTTCAACAACGGTTTTTAATGCGGGTATGTAACCTATCAGCGATTTTCCGCTGGCCGTCGGTATGGCCACAACTATGTTTCTGCCTTCCAATGCCACAGGTATGGCCTCTGCCTGAGGCGGGTGAAGGAATACGAAACCCTGGGTCATGAGACTTTCTGCTATGGGGTCGCATACATCCAATTCATCAACGCGGTTTTCTTCGGCCATGTTTGTTGTGCCATTATTAATAATGTATAAAAATAGGTTGGGATTCGGGGTTTTATGTTAAGAAAAATCGGGGTTATTTTGGCAATCTCGTTAATGGTAGCCGTATCGCTATTGCCGTTAATCCCGTCTGCCGAAGCCGAAATGGAAATCGGTTCCGGCATAAAAAAAGGATATTACATAAGCGGCCTCAACCAGGTGGAAGAGGAAGTGTACGTACAGGTTGATCAAATTCTGACGCAGGAGTACAACGGGAATAATCCCAGAGATTCTATTGATTTTTCAATAGAGTTCCCCTCTGTGATATTCGAAGGAGAGGATGCTGAAGAAAATGCCGCAACTTACGTAAAAAATACGATAAACAAAGTTCTCACGATTAAATATTACAGCGATCTTCGTGCAATCTGGTTATGGACCTATCCCGTGTCCCATCCCGATATAAACGTTGTCGTTGAAGATGCAAATCTTACGTCCGAAACTCAGTCATCGACTGTGAAAGTTCCCGTCAGTTGTTCCTTTACGCTTTCTGTGGACGACAGGTTCAAGGGCAATATACCGAAGACAATCAATGATGTTCTGAATGCTACATACAACTCGGATTCTACGGATGCAATCGAAACCATCCGCGGTGTATATTCCATGTTATCTTCTGTGGATGTTATTGATGACGAGGAAGGCAAGATAAGTACTGTGTATGATGCGTTGGTTGATAAGAAATCTTCCAGTGCAGGCATCGCTACTGCATTCAGGATGATGGTAACCAAATCAAATAACATCGGATGTGTGGTTGTAACAGGTATGTCTTATGCCGATTCATCTGAAGGAAAGGTACATTTCTGGAACCAAGTGGAATATAACAACAAATGGTATATCGTGGATGCGACTCTGTCCGATTGTCTCATGTTGGGATATGACGATACCGTTGTCGGGGAACCTGTGACTTCTGTCTTGCATAATACGTCTGTTCAGGGACTTACATATATGTCTCCGCCAGATGTAACTCGCGATTCGTATGAATTCCCGGATGAGCGCACATTCCTGGATAAGTACGGAAGCTATTTCATTGTAGTCGCAATAGTGTGTTTGATTGTCATTTGTCTGCTTATGGCCGTGAAACAAGGTTTGGCGTGATTCTGCAATCGTATAATCACTACTAATCTTTTTATAGAAGAATAAATTAATAATTTAGAAAAGGGGTTCAAATGAGTGATATCGATAAAAAGGAGCCCTCAAAGCAATCGGTTGAGGAATGGGCTGATGCTCAGACCTTCAATTCAACCGAGGAGATTGAGATTCCCGAAACAATGGCCGATCGTGTCGTAGGCCAGGAGAGGGCGGTCGAAGTGATGAAGAAGGCCGCATCCCAGAAAAGACACGTTATGCTTATCGGAGAGCCCGGTACCGGAAAATCTATGCTGGCAAACTCCATGGTGGAGTATCTTCATAAAGAGGATTTGCAGGATATTGTTTCATATCATAATCCGGAAGACTTTAACGAACCCAGAATCAGGGTTTTCCCGGCAGGGAAAGGTAAAGCTATAGTGGCCGAACAGAAAGCCATGGCCGCGGCTCAGAAATCGCAGAAGAATACAATGTACATTTACGCCTGTCTGGGAATCATAATTTTGGGTGTTCTTGGAGGTATTCTTTACAACAATTTCACACTCACGCTTATCGCCATATTGGGTGCATTCTTTATCATGATGCTGTTCCGTTCTCCGATGCAGGCCGGAAGGGATGTCATGATTGTGCCCAAGGTAATCGTAGGCCATGATCCCGATGATACGCCTCCGTTTGTGGATGCGACCGGTACACACGCAGGTGCACTTTTGGGCGACGTCAGACACGATCCGTTCCAGTCCGGAGGTTTGGAAACCCCGTCTCACGACAGGATTGAGGCCGGTGCAATACACAAAGCAAACAAAGGTGTCCTTTACATCGACGAAATCAATATGCTTAAGATGGAATCCCAACAGGCTCTTCTTACTGCAATGCAGGAGAAGAAAATGAGTATTACCGGACAATCCGAGAGGTCCTCCGGAGCTTTAGTTAAATCCGAGCCCGTACCGTGCGATTTCATATTGGTATGTGCGGGAAATATGGACGCTATCCAGGGAATGCACCCTGCTCTCAGATCCAGGATAAGAGGATACGGATACGAGGTGTATATGCGCAGCAGTATGCCCGATACCGATGAGAACAGGCACAATATTGCCCGTTTTGTCTCACAGGAAGTCAAAAAAGACGGAAAAATTCCGCACTTTGACAAATATGCCGTCGGAGAGATTCTGAGAGAGGCACAGCGCCGTTCCGGGAGAAAGGGCGAACTCACTCTCAGAATGAGGGAGCTCGGAGGACTTATACGCGTATCCGGAGATATTGCGGTTCAGCGCGGAGCCAAATTGGTCACGTCGGACGACGTTATTGCCGCAAGATCCATAGCGCGCAGCCTGGAACAGCAGATTGCAGACAGATATATTGAATCCAACAAAGCATACGAGATGTTCCACACCGACGGTGCCGAGGTCGGAATGATTAACGGCCTTGCGGCGTTAAATGCCAGTTCTAACATGGCAGAGTATTCGGGAATCGTACTTCCGATTGTTGCCGAAGTCACGCCCGCACAGTCTAAGAGGAACGGCAGACTTGTTGCTACCGGACAACTCGGAACTATTGCAAAGGAAGCTGTCGACAACATAACTGCTGTTATCAAGAAATATACGCTCACAAGTCTCAGCGACTGCGACATACACCTGCAGTACATCGGGACATATGACGGAGTCGAGGGAGACAGCGCGTCCATAACTATGGCCACAGTAATCGTGTCGGCTTTGGAAAACATACCGATTCGTCAGGATCTTGCCATGACCGGATCGCTGAGTGTAAGAGGTAAAGTCCTCCCTGTCGGAGGAGTCACTGCCAAGCTGGAGGCGGCCGCCGCATCCGGAATAAAGGTTGCCCTCATACCCGAATCCAACGGCAAAGATGTCATGATTGAAAGAAGATTCTATGATACAATGGAAATCTACACCGTATCCAATCTCAGAGATGTGTTTGAGTTCGCGTTCGTAGACTGTCCCATGAAAGAACAGTATCTTGAGAAACTTCTGCCTTTGACGGAAGACGGTAAATCGACTGTTACAAAACTTGTGCCCCCGAAGAAATTTGAAGCGCACAGGTATGAAGCCGAACCGCAGGTTACGGAGACGGAAAAACCCGAAACTGATGATTCGGTTACCGTCGAAGTCGAAGTAGAATCGGAAGACTGAGGTGAGTGTATGCCCTGCGACTACAGCGGATATTCATTGGTAATCGGGAGGTTTCAGCCCCTCCATAACGGTCATATGGAAGTCATTCGCAAATGCTCGCAGGAATCCGACAGGCTAATTATCGGAATAGGCAGCGCCCAATATTCGCATGATCCGTCCAACCCCTTTACGGCAGGCGAGCGCTACCTCATGATTCAAAGAGCTCTGGAGGATGAAGGCATAGACAATTATTCCGTCGTTCCCGTCGAAGATCTCAACAGGTACTCTGTTTGGGTAGCTCATGTGGCTTCGATGGTTCCGCCGTTCAGAAACGTATACAGTAACAACCCTCTTACCAAACGCCTTTTCTCGGAGGCGGGTTATGTCATCAAAGACTCGCCTCTGTACAACCGTTCCGTTTATTCCGGCACCGAGGTGCGCAGAAGAATCATCGATGGAGAAGACTGGCGTTCTTTGGTTCCCAAGGCGGTTGCCGAAGTCATCGACGATATAGACGGGGTGGGCAGAATTAAAGACATATCGGTGGAAAGCGATGCTCCTTTGTGATATTTCGCATTTTGTGGAATTTTTCAAAAACACCGGTAAAACCGTATCATGTGCCGAATCGTGTACCGGAGGCCTTATCGGTTCGCTCATAACATCCGTTCCGGGATCGTCATCGGTCTTTATGGGAGGAGTTATCGCATACAGCAACACCGTCAAAACCAATCTGCTGGGCGTACCCCAGAGTGAATTAAAAGAATACGGGGCTGTTAGTATGCCTGTTGCCAAGTCAATGGCATTGGGAGCAATCAAGGCGACCGGTTCTGATTATTCGGTTGCCGTTACCGGAATCGCGGGGCCGGGAGGTGCGGTACCGGGAAAACCTGTGGGAACCGTCTGCATAGGAGTTTCCGACGGGTCGCGTGCTTTGGCATCGACGTTCCATTTTTCCGGCGACAGAGATGCGATAAGAAGCAGAACCGTAAACGAAGCATTGGCCATGCTGATTGAATTTGCGGAGGGGAAACTGTGAGCCGCTATGAAAGACAACTGCCGATTGTAGGAGAAGAAGGTCAGCGCAGACTCTGCAGATCGTCGGTTGCGGTAGTCGGTTGTGGCGGTCTCGGAACAACGGTCGCTACCATGCTTTCCGAGGCAGGCGTGGGAAAAATCATACTTATCGACAAAGATACGCCGTGTGAATCGAATTTCAACCGTCAGTTCGTATACCGTTCCGGAGATACGGCGCCCAAATCGGAATTATTGGGAAAATGGGTTGTCGGACTGAATCCGGAAACATCCGTCGACGTCCGTTGTTGCGACTTTCGCGATACGGATTTTTCGTGTGACGTAATTGTCGATTGTTTGGATTCTGTAAAAGGACGTTTGGATCTCAGCGATTTGGCATTTTCCAAAAATATTCCTTTGATTCATGCGGCCGTAGGTTCTGCGGAGGGGCAGCTTTGCGTATGCATACCCGGAGAGACGCCGTGTCTGAGATGTATGATCGGATATCAGAAAGAGTATAACGGAACAAAACCTTCTTTGGGTGCGGTTGTTTCTTCCGTAGCGGCAATGGAGGCGGTTGAAACGATACGTTTCATAATTGGGGAGACGTCTCCTGCCAGAGGTGCGTTGGTCACATTCGATTTTCTTTCTTATTCGGTTGATATAACTAAGATATCTTCAGATTCCCACTGTCCTTTTTGCAGCAGACGTATGCATAAAACCGAATGATATTCTGGTCTGTTCAAGTACTCGGTAAAAAACGATATTTATGTTATGTGCGATGTTCCGGTATGGAGCACATAATGACCGGCAAAGTCAAGGAAGTCTATGCAATAGACGATGACACGCTTGAATTTGCTTACACAGATCACATTTCCGTATTTGACAAAATTATCCCTTCCATGATTCCCCATAAAGGGGAAACTCTCTGCAGGACCGCAAAATATTGGTTCAACATTCTTTCCAAGGAAGGCATCAACAACCATTACATTTCCGAACCCTCAAAGGACAGGATGGATGTAAAACGCGTGCAGATTATCCGTGATTACTCCAAAATCAACAACACTACTACCAACTATCTCATTCCTCTCGAAGTTATCTGCAGATATTATGCGGCAGGATCTCTTCTCGACAGACTCAAGAACGGAAAAGTAAAGCCCGAAGACCTTGGATTCGAACCCGGACATGAGGTTAAGAGAGGCGAAAAACTACCCAGGCCTTTTGTGGAATGTACCACCAAACTTGAGGAGCATGACGAGAACCTTACCGACGAGGAAGCCAAGAAAATGGCCGGACTCACCGAAGAAGAATACCAGAACATTGTTGCGACCGTTCTCAGAATCGACGAGATAATGGCCAAAGAGTGTGCCAAGAGAAACCTCATCCATTGCGACGGAAAGAAAGAGTTTGCGTTTGACAAGGACAGGAAACTTATGGTCATCGATACTTTCGGAACTCTTGACGAGGACCGTTGGTGGGATGCAGAGGAGTATGCCAAAGGAAACATCGTGGAGCTTTCCAAAGAGTTTGTGAGACAGTATTACCGCGAGACAGGATATCACAAAGCACTTTACGATGCACGTGAAAAGGGACTTCCAGAACCCGACATCCCCACACTTCCCCAGGACATCATCGACCGTGTAAGTAAGCTGTACGTCGATATGTACGAGAGAATAACCGGCGAGAAGTTCTGATATTGCATAAACAATCCATTCGCATGACTGCGATTGTATGGCTCGGTTGCGAATGGATTGTTAAACTTTTTAATCAAAGCAAAT
>CAKQHC010000034.1 GCA_934234005.1 uncultured Methanomassiliicoccales archaeon
ACCTTGAGAAGTACGGTGTCTCCTATCGTAAGGTATCTGCCCGTATCTCCGAACTCGACTTTCCAGGGTACTTCGTTTACATGCAACGGTGCCGGGTACGGTGCACCGATATCTACGAGCCAGTTAGAGGGTCCGATGTCCACGATAACTCCGATGACTATGTCGCCGGAGGAGGGCATGTAGCAACCTCTGAGAGGTATGACGCCTACCGTGTTTTGGTAGACGTTTCTGACTCCCATGATGCTGGCGCGCACCTTGCCGTCGAGTACGTACGCATTCTCGCCTGCTTTCATTCCCGATGCATCGAGAACGTCGCCGGGAACGACAATGTCGCGTGTCTGTCTGGCGTTTCTTTTCTCCATTGTATCACTCTTAAATTCAACTAATCAGTTTGACCGAGGCGGTCCCTTTGGTTTTGTGCTTCAATTTGTCCGTCAGCTCGTTTATGAGTCCCGCAGGAATCTCCATCAGTCCGATCCACGCGCCGTCGGGCGTCCATTCTTCACGGTCCACGATTCCGAAGTGGATTATGTCATCGTAGCATCTTCCGTAGTCCGTTCCGTTGAGTTTGATGGCAATCCTGCTTTTTTCGAAGCGTATCGGAAGTATGGGTCTGAGGACCTTCATAGCTTCTTCAACTTCTTTTTCCAGAGATTTGAACGGGTCTACGTGGAATTTTGCTTCTTCGAGGGCAAGCTCAATTCTGAGCGGAGGGTGCGGAGTCTTCGTCTGAGGGTTTATCGCATTGGCAGCAATGTAGGTAATGACTTGGTGCTTCTTTGCCTCAAGCATTTCTTTGCGCTGTTCGGCTGTAATCTGTATTTCGCCTTTTTCTACAATCCGGCGTGCGATTTCAGCGATTTCTTCCGTGCCGAAAGCTTCCTTTATTTTGTCTTCGGCAGGTCTGGTTCCTTTGCCGGCGTTTTTGAAGACATCCTCGACGGCCATATACTCCACAATGTCGAACTGCTTGCCCTGTTTTATCAGGTCAACCACTTTCGGATCAAGGAGAATCTCGAATGTTTCTCCGTGACTCTCCAATTTTGCGGTTATGGCATCGTCGAGGTTGACCATGGATTCACTCTTCGATGGCGGGGGTCTCGGTGCTGTCCGCAGGGAGTCTGTCAATCAATGCGCTGATTTCCTCGGCCGTAAGTCTTCTGAATTTCTTTCCGGTTTCAGCGACACCGATCTCCACGGATTCCGCTTTGGGCTTATCCTCAATGGCGCGTCCGAGGGCTTTCAGTCCGAGAACCAGGGCATCTTCATATTTCATGCCCGGCTCGTATTCTTTCTCGAACAGGTCCATGACGGTAGCACGTCCGTTACCGATGCTGGTGGCCTTATACGACACAAGTGCTCCGGAGGGGTCGGTCTCGAACAGATGTGTTCCGAGATCGTCGGTTCCCGCAACCAAAAGTGCGGTTCCGAAAGGACGGCAGCCTCCGTACTGTGTGAAATTCTGCTTGTAGTCGCAAATCTTCCTGACGAGCATCTCGACCGAGATGTTCTCTCCGAAGTTGACTCTGTGAATCTGGGCATTTTTCCTCGCTTCGTCTACGAGGATTCTTGCATCGGCGACGAGTCCGGATGTGGCGCATCCGATGTAATCGTCAATCTCATGAATCTTCTGGGCCGATTTGGGCTCAAGGAGTTTGCTTGACGACCTCTTGTCAACGATGAGTGCGACACCGTTGTCGAATTTGATTCCTATCGTGGTGGAACCCTTTTTCACAGCTTCGCGGGCGTACTCGACCTGAAACAATCTTCCGTCGGGTGAAAAAACGCTAATTCCCTTATCATATGCCATCTGTCCGGGTTGCATGTTTGACGCTCCTAATCTTCTTATCGCGTCTATATCTGCTCGGACTATAAAGACGTTATTTGTAATGGTTCCGAAACCGTCACTTTTTTCTCTTGCGGGGTACTCTGAGCGATGCGTCTTCGTCGCGCAGGGTACGTAATGTACCCGAAGTCTTAAGCGAGCAGCATCCCGGAAAAGCACCGATGTACGCGTCTATCAGTTCGTCTCTGTGTGCGGGATCGCAACGGACGACCGCTTTTCCTTTGCCGCATGTTATGAGTTTGACGCTGGGGATTCCAAATGATTCTACAATCGGCGCCATGTCATCGCGACGCATATCCGCACCGGCAGTGAAGGAAATATATCTTCTTCTTCCCCGCACCGACTTAACTACCATATCTTCTCCCAACGTCCGCGGCGATATAATACTGATGTTGCCGTAATGTGTATCCGCACCTGTCCGCACATCAAGTTTTCGGGTTATTTTACGGAGTACGGCATTTTCTTCAGTCACGCAGGCATCAATATTACAAATCTAAATTACGTGTTACTAACTCGATGGATGAATGGTCATTCCATTTCGTATACCAACCCAGACATTGAAAATAAAGGTATTTTTGCAACTATCCAATATATAATATTATCAGTTTTAGGTTTTTCCTAAATCTTTTTGAAATTTTCTTCGTAACTTTACGAAATTTATAGTTGGTAACAACTTAAAAATTAGTAGTATTATCTTTTTCAATAATACAATACATGAGCATCAATTTACACATCTGGCTATTGAAAAATTTAGACTACCCTAAATTTTTTAGCAGATATTTTTTCTCCAAAATGAGATGAACCTTACATTAAGGGTTATTCGATATAAATAATTTTTGTGGTAACCCTTAATATAGAGTTACTCTTTCCAGACATCATCCCAAAACACCATTTGGTATACGGAGGCAATGATTTGACAAAATCTGCATTGGTTATCGGCGGAGGAATCGCTGGAATCCAGGCTTCGTTGGATCTCGCGGACAGAGGCATTCACGTCTATCTCGTTGAGAAAGACGCCACCATCGGTGGAGTTATGTGCCGTCTGGACAAGACATTCCCTACGAACGACTGTTCTGCTTGTATCCTGTCGCCCAAGATGGCTGACTGTAACGGACACCCCAACATCACCACCCTGACCTACCATGAGGTTCTGAAGGTCGATGGAGAGGCCGGAAACTTCAAGGTTACCGTCCTCAAGAAAGCAAGGTACGTCAATCCCAAAGAGTGTACCGGATGCGGCGACTGTCTCGCCAAGTGTCCTGTTAAAAACATCCCTGACAAGTACGAGTACGGACTTGTCACCAGGAAAGCTATCTACATCCCCCACGCACAGGCTGTTCCCCGTGTCGCAGTTATCGACAAAGATTACTGTAACATGATTAAGAAGGGAAAGTGCGGTATCTGCGCAAAGAACTGCGGTAAGGGAGCAATCCACTACGATGACAAGGATGAGGAAATCGTTCTCGACATCGGTTCCATCATCGCGGCACCCGGATTCAAGGTATGGGACGCAAAGGTCGCTACCGAGTACGGATACGGAAGATACGACAACGTTGTTACCGCAATCGAGTACGAGAGGATCATGTGTGCCTCTGGACCTTACAGAGGACACATCCAGACCAAATCCGGAGAGACCCCCAAGAAAGTAGCATACATCCAGTGCTGCGGATCCAGGTCCGAGAAGAAAGGCTGGAAGAAATACTGCTCGTCTGTTTGTTGCATGTACGCAACCAAGCAGGCAATGATCACCAAAGAACACGGCGATCTTCAGGAAGACATATTCTTCATGGACATCAGGTCCTACGGAAAAGAATTCGAAGCATACATCCACCGCGGTGAGGAAGAGTACGGAATCAACATGCACAGGGGAGCACGTGTCTCCAATGTTCAGGAAGACCCCGTCACCAAGAAGCTGACCATCAGCTACACCGACGACAAGGGAGATGCAAAGGATGAGGAGTTCGACATGGTCGTCCTCTCCATCGGACTTGTGCCCAACGACGGAACCGAGGAGTTCGCAAAGACTCTCGGAATCGAACTCAACGAGTACGGATTCTGTAAGACTACTGTCTTCAAGCCCCTCGAGACTTCCAGGCCCGGAATTATGGTCTCCGGAGCATTCGCCGCACCCAAAGACATTCCTACCACCGTTGCAGAAGCCTGCGGTTCGTCCGCAAAGGCCGGTGCATACATTGTCGACGAGAACTTCGAGCCCTGCGCTCCCAAAGTTTACCCTCCGGAGAAAGAGGTTGTCGGCAAAGAGCCCCGTGTCGGAGTTTGGGTCTGCCACTGCGGTATCAACATCGGATCTGTGGTTGACGTTCCTGCCGTCGCAGAATACGCCAAGACCCTGCCCAATGTTGTAATTTCCCAGGAGTCACAGTACGCCTGCGCTCAGGACTGTCTCGATGCAATTTCCAACGCAATTTCCGAGTACGACCTGAACAGGGTTGTCGTCGCTTCCTGTACACCCAGGACCCACGAGCCTCTCTTCAGGGAAGCATGCAGAAACGGAGGACTTAACAAATACCTCTGCAACATGGCCAACATCCGTGACCAGTGCTCATGGATTCACATGCACGAGCACGAGGCAGCCACAAAGAAGGCAAAGGACCTTATCAGAATGGCAATTGCCAAAGCCTGCCTGCTCGAGCCCCTCGTCGGATCCGAGATTCCCGTCACCAACGCAGCCGCCGTTATCGGAGGAGGAATCACCGGTATGACCGCAGCTCTCGACATCGCCGCACAGGGATACCCTGTCCACATTTTCGAGAGAGAGGGAGAACTCGGAGGATACGCACGCAACTTCAACCACAAGGAAGACGGAATCGCAGTCAAGGATTTCCTTGCCGAGACCATCTCCAAGGTTAACAGCAACAAGAACATCACCGTTCACCTGAATGCCGATATCCAGGACATCCCCGGATTTGTCGGAAACTTCAGAGTACAGGCCAAAGGAGAGGCAGAGGTTCCCGTCGGAGCAGTTCTGTTTGCAGTCGGAGCCGACCCCTACATCCCCACCGAGTACAACTTCGGCAACGATGCCAAGGTCATGACCCAGGTTGCAGCCGAGAAACTCATCGACGAAGGCAAGTTCGACGCACAGAACGTTGCGTTCATCCAGTGTGTCGGATCCAGGAACGACAAAGTCCACTACTGTTCCCGTGTCTGCTGTGCCGCATCCCTGCGCATGGCAATCCAGATTAAGATGAAGAACCCCATGGCCAACGTCACAATCTTCCACAAGGACATCAGGACATACGGATTCCGCGAGGAACTCTACCTGAAGGCATGCCAGCAGGGCGTAAGGTTCCTCAGATACGATGTCAACGCACCCCTTCCCGAGTACAACGGCAGCACCGTCAAGGCATACGACATGTCCCTCAACGCAGAAGTCGAGGTTCCCGTCGATGCAGTCATCCTTGCAGCCGGAATCGCACCCGGAAGAGAGAACAAGGAGAACCTCGCAAAGATGGTTAAGGTCCCCATCTCCAAGGACGGATACTACTTCGAGGCCCACCAGAAACTCAGGCCCGTCGATTTCGCTACAGAGGGAGTATATGTTGCGGGTGCCGCACACTGGCCCAAATTCATGGACGAGTGTATCGCACAGGCTTCCGGAGCAGCTTCCCGTATGCTGACTGTTATCTCCAAGGACAAGCTGATTTCCGAAGGTATTGTCGCCTCAGCCAACCACGCTATGTGCGACGGATGCGGAGTCTGTGTCGGATGCTGCGACTACAATGCCATCACCCTCGTCGAGGTAGACGGCAAACTCAAGTCCAATGTCAACGCAGGTCTGTGCAAAGGATGCGGATGCTGTGTAGCTTCCTGTCCTGCCGGTGCCATGGAACAGAGAGGATTCAAGTGCGCTCAGATTATCGCTGAGATCGATGCTTGTCTCGATTACCCCGTAGGAGGAGAGTGATTACAATGGCAGATTTCGAACCTAGAATCGTAACCTTCTGCTGCAACTGGTGTTCCTATGCGGGAGCCGACGGAGCAGGAGTCGCCAGGCTTCAGATGCCTACCAACTTCCGTATCATCAGGACTATGTGCTCCGCACGTGTCGATCCCGAGTTCGTCCTCAGGGCGTTCTCCAAAGGAGCCGACGGAGTCATGGTTCTCGGATGCCACCCTGCAGACTGCCACTACATCGGCGGAAACTACAGGGCAAGAAGAAGAGTCGCACTGCTGAGAATGGTTCTCGAGCAGTACGGATTCGATCCCAAGAGACTCAAACTCGAGTGGGTTTCCGCTTCCGAGGGAGAGAAATTCCAGAAGACCATCTGTGAGTTCGTTGACACCATTAAGGCTCTCGGACCCACCCCCCTTGTAAAGGAGGCGAACTGAAATGGGATTCTTTGACAAGATATTCAAGAAGAAGGACAAGGAAGAGCCCGCAAAGGCCGAACCCGTAAAGGAAGAGAAGCCCTGCTGCGCAAAGGCCGAACCCGCAAAAGAAGAGTGCTGCGCAAAGGCCGAACCCGTAAAGGAAGAGAAGCCCTGCTGCGCAAAGACTGAGCCCGCACCCGCCTCTGCATGCGGATGCGGAGCCGCAAAATCCGATGACGCAGGAGTTCCCATGGCAGATCTCGGAGAACTTCTCCCCGGAGCACCTCCGGGAGGAAAATTCAACCTCGCAATCTACTGGGCTGCAGCCTGCGGCGGATGCGACGTTTCCCTTCTGGACACCAACGACAGAATTCTCACCATCGGCGACATGGCCAACATCGTAATGTGGCCCGTTGCATCCGACGGAAAAGAGAAGGACATCGAGGCAATGGAAGACGGAAGCATTCTTGTTTCCATCATTTCCGGAGCTGTCCGTAACTCCGAAAACGAGCACATGGTAAAGTTGCTCAGGAAGAAATCCAAAGTAGTCGTTTCCTACGGAACCTGCGCCTGCTTCGGAGGAAGCCCCGCACTTGCCAACCTCGTGCCCGGAGGAGCCAAGGATGTTCTGGATTATGTTTACGCCAAGACTCCCTCGTCCGCTAACTTCCAGGCAGACAACGGACACTCCGACAAACCCGTCATCCCCCAGAACGAGACCGAGGTTCCCGAGGGAACTCTGACTTTGCCCGTTCTGTATGATACAGTCAAGACCCTTGACGATGTTATCGATGTGGATTACTATGTCCCCGGATGCCCCCCTATGCCCGAGACCATCTCCCAGATGCTGAAAGCCGTTGCCGACTTCGCATACAACGGAGTGCCTCTCCCGCCCAAGGGAACACACATCGGAGTAACAACCAGAACACTCTGCGAAGAGTGCCCCAGAAAGAAAGAGAATGCAAGGATCACAAAGATTTGCGAAACCCATGAGGTTGATTTCAAAGACGGCGTATGTCTCATGGATCAGGGAATCCTGTGCCTCGGACCCGCAACCGTCGGAGGATGCGGAGCCAGATGCACCAAGGTCGGTCAGCCCTGCCGCGGATGTTACGGTCCCACTGCGGATGTCGAAGAGCAGGGAGCCTCCATGTTCACTGCAGTCGCATCCCTGTTCCCCGTCCTTGACAACGATGGTATCATCGGAGAGGACGAGATCATCAAGATTATGAGCGAAGTGAAGGATCCTCTCGGATACTTCTACGCGTTCACTCTTGGAAAATCTCTCATTAAGAGAGCAGTCACTGAGAAAGGAGGTCAGTAAATGGCAGCACCTATCATTTGGGATGACAAGAAGAAAGTCACCGAGAAGCGCGTGACCGTCGACCCCATCACCCGTCTCGAGGGTCACGGAAAGATCGAGATCTTCCTCGACGACAAGGGAGACGTCGCCAACGCATACTGGCAGGTTCCCGAGCTTAGGGGATTCGAGAGATTCTGCGTCGGAAGGAAGGTAACCGAGCTCAACCAGATTACCGCAAGGCTCTGCGGTGTGTGCCCCGGTGCACACCACCTCGCAGCCACCAAGGCAATCGACGGATGCTACGGAACAAAACCCACCGAGACCGCATACCTCATCAGGGATACGTTCTACAACGCACACTTCGTTCACAGCCACATTGCACACTTCTATGCATTGGCCGGACCCGATTTCGTGTGCGGACCTGCAGCACCCGCCGCAGACAGGAACATTCTCGGAGTCGTCGGACACGTCGGACTCGAACTCGGATCGGAAGTCATTAAGACCCGTGCAGAAGCCCAGAAGATTCAGGCAATCATCGGCGGAAAGCCCACGCACCCCCTCATGGGAGTTCCCGGAGGAGTCTCCAAAGCAGTAAGCAAGGAAGAGCAGAAGGAGATCATCGGCTATGCCGAGAACATGGTTGAGTTCGCCAAGACAACACTCAAGGTCTTCAAGGACGTTGTCTTTGCCAACAAAGACTTCATGGATATCGTTCTGAACAAAGATCTCTACTATCACGAGACCTACCACATGGGTCTTGTCAACGAGAAAGGACAGTTCGAAATCCACGACGGAAAGGTCAAGGTTATCGACCAGAAAGGTGCCGACTACGATCTTTACGAACCCTTTGATTACCTCGACCACATTGCCGAGGCCGTCGAACCCTGGTCCTACGAGAAGTTCCCCTACCTCAAGAAACCCGGATACAAGGGACTCGTAGACGGACCCGACAGCGGTCTGTACAGAGCATCTCCTCTTTCCAGGCTGAACGTTGCCAAAGAAATGCCTACGCCCATAGCTCAGGAGGCACTTCTTGAGTACCGTGGATTCATGAAGGACAACGGAGTCGAAGGACCCTGCCAGTTCACTCTTGCTACCCACTGGGCAAGAATCATTGAAATGATTTGCTGCGCAGAGAAGTGTCTCGAGGATGCCCAGAAGCCTGAACTCACCTACGGTGACATCAAGCAGAAGGATATCATCCCCGGAGGACGCGGAGTCGGAACCGTTGAGGCTCCCAGAGGAACACTCACGCACGACTACACCTGTGACGAGAACGGAATCGTTACCGCATGTAACATGGTTGTCGGAACTACCAACAACAACGGACCTATCTGTATGGACGTTGCCAAGGTAGCCAAGGGACTCATCCACAACTTTGAGGTTTCTCCCGGTCTGCTGAACATGGTTGAAATGGCGTTCAGGGCATACGACCCCTGCAACTCCTGTGCAACCCACAGCCTTCCCGGACAGATGCCTATCACCGCAGTCATCAAGAATGCGGACGGATCCGTCTACGACACAATCAGCCGCAACTGATTATAAACGGAGGGTATATCCCTCCACTTTATTTTTTTTTTCAAAAATTACGAATACGCGTGATTGTTATTTTTGCGAAATGTTTTGCCTTCAACCATAAGGTTGCAGCGTTTTCCCAAATCCAGTCCGTCAAGAAGATAAAGATGTGCCGAATCGAGATCAACAAGTTCGCTGTTCATTACGGGCCCCAGCATATTTTCGCCTATTACATTTACAGGCGATCCGCCCAACATACGGTTGAATGCAGGCACGACTATAAACATGCGCGGAAGGGCTCTGTATTTTTGATTTGAACCGCATGTAAATGTTCCTCTCATCCAGCATGGTTCCGTCGTACATCTGCCGACACCGTCACGGAACATGACAGTAGGGTGATTGTGGGCCATAACCAATATCTCGCAATCCATAATCTCTTCGGACGGCCACACATGTCCGTGAATGAATCCGATATTGTTTATTTTCAGTCCCGACGCAGGCCTTATATGGACTTGTGAAGGAAGAAATTCATCAATATTCGTATCATGGTTTCCGCGTACAACATCGATCATATCAAAACGTTCCAGCAGTTTTTCAAAAAAATCCGGGATTTCTGCATATTCCTGTTTTGATGTACCCGGAACAGAATCTTTGACATCTCCGATTACAATCAATCTGTTTATGTCATCATCAGCTGATTTTATGATAGTTTCATACATGTCACTAGTATGAGACGTAAGGTGGAATCCTTTCGATCTCAAATGTGATTCCACACCTATGTGTAGATCTCCGATAACCAGAGAATTATCAGCCTTCAAAGCAGGAGTTCCATGGACGGGCTGTACGTACATAATTACACGAAAGAACGCAGAATTGTCGGAATACAGTCAATAACATCGGTTGCTATAAGGCCGTATGATTTTGATTCGAATGCTTTTTCCCCTGCCTTTCCGCATATGTATGCGCCTAAGCATGCAGAATCGAAAGCATTCATCCCTTTTGAAAGAAGGCCTGCAACTGCTCCGGAAAGAACATCGCCTGTTCCCGCACCGGTCATTGCTGCTGTTCCGGATTTGTTTATCCTTTTATGGATAGCATCCGCAATTATGTCTTCTTTTCCTTTAAGAAGAATAACAGCATTCAGCAATGACGAAACGTTTTCGATATCCATGCCTTCGGAGACAGATTGGTACTCTTTTTTATGCGGTGTTACCACACAAGGAACTTCGAGGCGCAATCCGGAAAGACAGGATATTGCATCGGCATCTACGACAAGAGGCTTGCGGGAATTACGTATGAACATTCTGATTGCAGTTTTTGTTTCTTCGGAATTTCCGAGTCCGGGTCCGATTAATACCGAGTCGAAATTTTCCGATTCTTTAAGAAGATAATCTATGTGTTTTTCAGACAGTTTGTCTCCATCCAGCTTAGTTACCATAAGCACGGGACTATATGACGATACAATCGCAGATACGGATTCAGGTGTGAAAATTCTTACGCAATCTGTACCTATGCGCAGTGCAGAGAGTCCGGACATAACGGGTGCTCCGAAATACGGTCCGCCTCCAATAATCATTAATTTGCCGTTTTGACCTTTGTGGCTGTCAGTCTGCGGAACGGGATATCTGCACAAATCTCCTGGGCCGATAATTGTGAATGCATCGGCAGGAATGCCAATGTCGCAGATGATAATCTTTCCGCAGTTTGAAGGATTCATGCCAGTTTTTGTATCATGGAATGTTATTGTAACATCGGGTTTTATTGTACAATCTGTATTGAATCCGGAGGGGATGTCGGCAGATACTATTGTTTTTCCGGAATTATTTATTTTTTCGATACACGAGCGATACGGTTCCGATACACTGCCTTTTACGCCTGTTCCCAGAATACAATCTACGATAACGTCGCAGTCTTCGAAAGAACAGTCGCAGTATTGTTCGATGCAGCATTCCAATAAAGAGTATTTTTCGCGGGAAATGTCGCTGTGGATTGCAGACGGTTTTTTTAACAATACGACCTTTGTCTGTACGGGATCCATATTCAGTGCAGCTGCAAAACCGTCTCCGCCGTTGTTGCCGGTACCGCATACGAATGCAATCTTTTTCTTGCCATATTCATTTTTCAGAAATTCAGAGATAGCTTTCCCTGCATTTTCCATTAATACGGATGTCGGTATGCCCAATGCTTCTGAATTTGCATCAAGAACTCTGGAGTCTATGATGCTTATCAAACAATCATCTCTTTGACTGATTTTCTACAAGAATCTTTCCGATTGCGGGAATGATGTCTGTTTTGGACATTTTTCCTTTTTCGACACGCACACATCCGTGTGATGCTCTGGGTGCCTTCGGATAACTCATCTTTTCAAATACTTCGAATTCAAGATCCAGCATCAATGCACCTTTTGCAATTAAATCAAGACTGGGATTTTCAACGCATAACTCCTTAGGTGCTCTTCTTCCTTCAGATCTTGTGCGTCTTATATCGAAATATTCGGGCCAGAGTGTTATTGCAACATCAGCATCGTATGCCATATTGCACTGAATGACAAATTGATATTAATTGATTGGCAATAAAATAAAAATCCCGCCGAAGCGGGATAATTGGTTTGTCGATTGTGATTACTCAAAGCAGGACAGCGTTAATGGCACCGTCTTGTCCGGGCCTG
Source organism: uncultured Methanomassiliicoccales archaeon (assembly GCA_934234005.1). Taxonomy (GTDB): domain Archaea; phylum Thermoplasmatota; class Thermoplasmata; order Methanomassiliicoccales; family Methanomethylophilaceae; genus Methanoprimaticola. The sequence continues at coordinate 11,668 of CAKQHC010000034.1, forward strand.
GAAGTCACAACAGCATCGCCGGCCTCGGTTGAGATTGTGGCTCCCTTGTTGATGATGTTACGCTGAACGTAGTTAGGATCAGCGGGGTTGGACTTCACGGTCAGGATTTTTACTTTCTTGACGGTGTTGGTCTTTTTGTCGACCACATTTGCGTACTCTGCACTGAGCATTCCAACTTTCTTGTTTCCACCGGCTCCGCGGTATTGCTTGAGAACCTGTGCACCGATTTTGGTGAACTGTTTCTCTCTGCCGATTTCGAATTTCCTTTTGCCCTGGTTAGCGACAAGTCTGCCTCCAGTGGGCTTTCTGTTGGATTTACCCTGCCAAAGTGCCATTGTAATCAGCAGGTTTATTGTGGTTCCCTATATAAACCTTTCAATTCTGACAGTGTTTGCAGAAAACGGAACCGCGTTGTCCTACGGTTTTACGAATCAATTTTTCCCCACATACGGGGCATGGGCAGCCTGCATGACCGTAAACAGACAGATATGGCGTATTGCGGTAATCTTTTCCGTGGCCGCGAATATAATCTTCATCAGAGATTTCATTCATCTCAACAAAGAATTTCATACACAATCCGATGTTGGTTGCAAGAGCCTCCCATTCATCGCAATCCAGGGTGTTTGCATTTCTTGTAGGAAGAATATGTGTTCTGAACAGAATTTCATCGGAATATATGTTTCCGATTCCCGCGATTACAGTTTGATCCAAAAGACATTCTTTTATGCTTCTTGAAGACGAACCGATTTTGGACCGAAGATATTTTCCCGTGACGCAGGCATCGAACGGCTCAGGGCCCAGTTTTTCTATGCCGCAATCATATTTTTCATCTGTATCGAACAACCAGAACCTTCCGAATCTTCTCGTGTCCGAATAACACAGATTCCATCCGTTGTCCAATTCGAAAATTACATGTGTATGCGGTTCGAATGTGTTTTCGGGCGGAAACGCAATCAGACAGCCCGTCATTCTGAGGTGAAGAATAAGTTTCCTGCCGCTTTTCATATAGAATATAAGGTACTTGCCGCGGCGTGACGAATCAAGAAACGCATCTCCGACAAGGCAAGTTGTGAATTCGTCGGCTGACGGGCGGGCAATTACCGACGTTTTCGAAACCGTGATGCTGACGATGGTATGTCCGATGATGTGCGAGGATACCATTCTGCGTACGGTTTCTACTTCGGGCAGTTCGGGCATATCATCCCAAGGGGCCTATCAGTCTTACTTCGACTTTACCGTTTTCTATGCTGATTGCGGCACAGTGCCCGTCTCTGGCGGGGCCGGGATTGCAGAACACAGTCCCGTCTTTTTCAATGACTCCTATGTCTTCATGGATGTGTCCGGATAAAGCAAGAATCGGGCGGTATTTTTCAACTATTTTGTATATGGCGGGGCTGCCCACACTCAATCCCGAAGGTATCTTGTCAAGAATTCCGTATGACGGTGCATGAGTCATCAAAATCATGCCATTGGAAGATATACTGTCCAAACCCTCATACAGTTCATCTTCGTTTAATTCAAAAGTTGTATTGAATATAGTAATATTGGATCCTCCGAGGCCCACAAGTTTATATCCGCACAAATCGACGCTTTTGCCGTGCATGTCTACTGCAACCGACGATATTTTTTGGGGAAGATCGCGCGGATCGCAGTTTCCCGGAATCACATAGACTTTGGATTTAATCATTGATATGATTTCTGCTGCCTCTTCGCCAGAGCCAAAATCTGTAACATCTCCGAGGAAAAGAACGAATTCAGCATCATTTTTAGAAATTTCATCATTAATCCACTCAATAGCCGATTTTTTCTGATGAAGGTCAGAAATCACCAAGAATTTCATAGTGCGTAATTATAAACAGTGTACTTAACTTAACCGCATGTTTGGAAGTATGTATAATATAATAATAAAGACAGATATTGTTCATGTAACCTGTCCCGGAACCGGTATTTCATGCTGCATCGTGTCCGAGTCTGCATGTTTTGTCGATGTTAGATATGATTAAGCCGAATGTCATGTCGAAGAAATCACGTTATTATGAAAGGCAACAGACAAAACGCATAAGGCCACACAATGTGTTCTTTAAAAGCGTGGAGAGGGGGATTCGAACCCCCGGGTCACATAGTGACATAGGATTAGCAGTCCTACGCCTTACCAGGCTGGGCCATCTCCACTTGTTATTCGGGCATATCACACATTGGTATTAAATGGTTCCTTGTGAAATTTATATTCTCACGAGATCGACGCCGTTTCCGAGCTAATGCAGTTATGTATTGCAGTTATTTTTCAAAGATTTATGCACAATTCTGTACTCAATAGAAATATTTATATACAACTTGTGTGTACATGGGGATGCGCGATGCATCAGGACACACACAAGGTGTGTCACTAAAGGTGCAACGTGAACGATTAATTC
>CAKQHC010000035.1 GCA_934234005.1 uncultured Methanomassiliicoccales archaeon
GGCCTGGGCGGCAGTTGTTCTTTCAGGGCGGTGACTTTCTGATTCCACTCGTCCCTGAGCACTTTGGTCTCTCTGACCTGCTTGTTGAGGTTGTCACGCTGCTCGCGGCATTTACCTGCCTCATCGACGAGAGCCCTAACCTGAGCGTTGAGGTCGTCCCTCTTTGCTTTCCACTCTTTGGTCTGGTTGTTGTACTCGTCCCTGAGCTTTCTGTGGGCCTCGGCATCCTCATTGGACATTCCGGGCTTTCCCTCTGTTGCGGTTTCCTCGGAAGAGGTGGCCTCAACGGTCTCCGTCTGTTCCTCGGTAACCTGTGCTGCCTGCTGCTCTTCCTGAGTATTCTGTTGCTGAACTTCCTCCACAAAATCTTCCATAAATCCACACTCAATATTCGACGCGGCCATGATTAAGCATGGCCCACTTTGGACGAGTCTATACTCGTATCACTTATAACGCTTTCTATATTGTAATACAATGCGGACGATCCGCAGAAGGATTCGCGAAGGGTCAACAATATAAAGGATATGCGTAATCATCGAATCGATTTAAATGAACAGTGTCTGTCCCCTTGACTACAGATACGGCCGTCCCGACATGAAAGCAGTTTTCAGTGAGGAAAGCCGCATCCAAAACGAAATGAAAGTGGAAGCGGCCCTCGCAAGAGCACACGCTTCTTTGGGAACCATATCCGATGAGGATGCAAAAGAAATCACCCGCGTCGCCAGTCTGGACGTTGTCAGTATCGATAGAATCAAAGAAATCGAGAAGGAAACAAGACACGATCTTATGGCAATGGTCAAAGCTATGACCGAAAAATGTAACGGCACTGCCGGAAAGTATGTCCATTTAGGGGCTACGTCCAACGATATTGTCGATACGGCCACCGCTCTCCAGATGAAAGATGCTCTCAATATAATATTGGATGATGTCGAGAATTTCATCCGTACGCTCGCCGTTATTGCCGAAAGGGAAAGGGACACTTTGGAAATCGGCAGAACTCACGCCCAGTTTGCTATCCCGATTACATTCGGATTTAAAATCGCAGGGTATATCGCGGAAATGCTCAGACACAGAGAAAGAATTATCGAAGCCATGCCCAGAATCTGTTGCGGAAAAATGGCCGGTGCCGTAGGGACGGGTGCCGCCCTCGGTAAGAATTTCTTCACCATACAGAAAACAGTCATGTCCGATTTGGGACTTACCTATGAACCTGCAGCCACACAGGTTGTAGGGCGCGACAGATACACGGAGTGCATATGCATTCTCGCGAACATCGCCACTTCTATCGAAAGATACGGCACCGAGATAAGAAATCTGCAAAGATCGGAAATAGACGAAGCAGCCGAATTCTTTGACGAGAAAAAACAGGTCGGCAGCTCCACAATGGCGCAGAAAAGGAATCCCATGAATTCCGAAAACTGCTGCGGTCTTGCGAGAGTTGTCAGGTCGTGTGTCACCCCGACATTCGAAAGCCAGGTTCTGTGGCACGAGAGAGATCTTTCAAACTCTTCCACGGAGAGATTTACGCTTTCTCATGCCTTTGTCCTTACAGATGAAATTTTAAAGAAAATGAACTGGATTTTCGAAGGATTGGAAGTTAAAAGAGACAATATGCTTGCCAATATAGAATCCTCTCATGGACTCGTGATGGCCGAACCGCTCATGATGAAGCTCACCGAGAAAGGAATCGGAAGACAGGATGCCCACGAAATCATCCGCGAAGCATCCATGATTGCCTCCAGGGAGAAAAGACATCTCAGAGACGTTCTGATGGAACGCGAAGAACTCAAGGGAGTTCTCACCAAAGAGGAGATTATCGAAACCATGGATGCGGCCAACTATGTCGGCGGAGCCAGGGAAATCGTCGACAAAATGGTTGCAGCCGCAAACGACGTCGTCGGTCCGAAGGTGTAAGAATGGCCTCCAGAGCCGTGCAGGGTTTGATTTTCGGAGCTGTTGCCGGTGCCGCAATCGGCGTAGGATTTTCAGTCCTGACCGGCGTGTGGTGGTGCATGCTGCTCTGTCCGTTCACCGCAATTATGGGTGCCGCACCGCAGTTATTAAAACCCGCAGACATGGACGACGACGAATAATCTTTCAACCAACTATAAAAACAACATAAACGATGGTTCTCCGTGAACCATCGTAACATTCCTCTTCTTTGCGATTACTACGAATATACTATGGGAAACGGCTATGTCGCCAACGGTATGGCCGACCGCATAGTATACTTTGATATTTTTTTCAGAAAAGTACCTGATAACGGAGGGTTTGCCGTATGCGCGGGCCTACAGCAATTGATCGAATATGTCAGAGATTTACATTTCGACGAAGACGACATTGAATTCCTTAGATCTAAGGGAATTTTCTGCGAAGAATATCTTGAGCGCATGGCGAATTTCAGATTCACCGGCGATGTTTATGCCGTACCTGAAGGAACGCCCGTGTTTCCTGGAGAACCCGTCGTCACCGTCAGAGCAACCGCATTACAGGCACAAATGCTCGAAACGTTTTCTCTGCTTACAATCAATCACCAGACTCTGATTGCAACAAAGGCGTCGCGCATCGTACGTGCCGCAGAAGGCAGGACAGTCATGGAATTCGGATCCAGAAGGGCACAGGGAACAGATGCCGCTATAATGGGTGCGCGTGCAGCATACATTGCAGGATGCGGCGGTACCGCATGTGCCGTAGCGGATAAATGGTTCGGTATACCGGCCAGCGGAACTATGGCGCATTCATGGGTCATGATGTTTGACAACGAGTACGAAGCTTTCTGTGCCTACTGCAAAACATATCCCCACAATGCAACACTTCTGGTCGATACATACGATACTCTCCGGAGCGGAGTGCCGAATGCAATCCGCGCATTCAGGGACATATTGGAGCCTATGGGCATAAAGAACTGCGCCATAAGACTTGACTCCGGAGATCTTGCGTTTCTCAGCAGAAAAGCACGCAAAATGTTAGATGAAGCAGGATTTACGGAGTGCAAAATTGTAGTTTCAAATTCTCTTGACGAATGGCTCATAAAAGATTTACTCGAACAGGGCGCTGAAATAGATTCGTTCGGAGTCGGAGACAAACTCATAACCGCACACAGTGAGCCGGTGTTTAACGGTGTTTATAAATTAGCCGCAATAGAAGACGGAAACGGCAACATAATACCTAAAATCAAAGTGTCGGAAAACGTTGAAAAAATAACGACGCCTCATTTCAAAAAGATATATCGCATATTCGACAATAACGGTAAAGCAATAGCTGATCAGATATGCATATATAATGAAATTATCGACACGGACAAACCTCTGGAACTCTTTGATCCCGAGTCCACATGGAAGAAGAAAAGACTGACGGACTATTCTGCGAAAGAACTTATGATTCCAATATTTAAGAATGGAAAATTGGTCTATGACATGCCCGATCTTGTTTCTATACGCAGATACTGTGCCGAACAGCTGGATACGTTATGGCCCGAAGTCAAACGTTTCTCCAATCCGCACCATTATTATGTGGATCTTTCCAGAAAATTGTGGGAAACAAAACAGGATTTGCTGAATAACAGCAAAAATTAAAAAAAAAGGCCCGCAGGGGCCTGTTTACTCAGCAGATTTTCTTTCCTGCATTCGGACCGGGTGTGACAAAGTAAACTTCGTCTACATCGATCTTAATGAGATTCTTTGCGGGTGCGTTTTCCATCTTGGAGTGCGCAAAGAAAACCGCTTTCTCGTAGTCGGGTCCGGAACTGATGATTGTTGCTTTTCCCTTTACCTGGTATGAGTCACCCTGGTGTTCGGGAGACCACATGTAAATTGCAACTTCCGGGTTTTCCTTGATGTTTGCAAGCGTTTTGTTGAAGAAATTGTCAACAATCCAGATTTTGTTGTCTTCTCCGACAAAGAGCATACCTACCGGAACAACATTGGGAACGCCGTTCTTGGATGCGGTGGCAACAGAGTAAATTCTCTGTGTTTTCATAACCTCTTTGATGTCAGAACAAATTCCTGCCATGACGTTGTAATTGAGAAGCATTCATATAAATAATTCGAAAATACGGTACGGTATGATTGAAGTTTTGAATGCTTTGGAGGAAACGGCTCTGGATAACTTCAATGGCGGTAAAGGTACGGTCTACGCCAAAATAAAATATACAGAAAGGAACAAGGTACTGATTATCAGAGTTCCTTCCGGATCTTCGATAGGCATGCATAAACACAACGGCAGCCAGGAAACAATATTCGTTCTGAGCGGTTCCGGCAAAGTCATATGCGACGGAATCGAAGAACAGGTGTCCGAGGGTTGTGTTCATATCTGTCAAAACGGATCCTCCCATTCAATCGAAAATAACGGCAATCATGATTTGATCCTATTCGGATCTGTGGTACAACTGTGAAGTTACATGAGCGAAAAACTGCTTACCAAGAATTTTGCATTAAACACATGCATATCGTTCTGCTGTTCTCTGAATTACTATCTGTTGCTGATTGCACTGGACGGATTCTGTCAGAATACATTTCATGCGACATCTGCCGAATCGGGTTTTGCCGCAGGAGTCTATGTCATAGGCGGTATGCTCACACGCATTTTTCTTGGAAAATACGTAGAATTGATAGGAAGGCGCAGGATGCTGACACTTGGGTTGTTGTATGCTACCCTGATGTCATGTTCATATTTCTTCGTGTCATCGTTGTCAATGCTGTTTATCATACGTTTCCTTCACGGAATGGCATACGGCATCAACAGCACATGTACGGGAGACATAGTTGCAAAAATAGTTCCGGCATCGAGACGCGGAGAAGGACTGGGATATTTCTATCTGAGTATAACAGCCTCGATGGCTATAGGTCCGTTCCTGGGAATGGCGATTGCAGATGGCGGAAACTATGATATGCTGTTTACAATGGGGCTTCTGCTGTATACATCAGCAATGATTTTGGCCTTATTCATGAAAGTTCCCGAAGAAATCCTCACGAAAGAACAAAAAGCAGAAGCGAAAAAATTCAACTTGGGCAATCTGTTTGAGAAAAGTGCCATACCCTTAGGCATCACCAGCATGATCTTCTACTTTGCATATTCAGGAGTACTTACATTCATATCCGGTTATTCCGAAAGCATAGGGCTGTCTTCGGAAGCACAGTATTTCTTCCTTGTAGCAGCATTGGGTACACTCATATCCCGTTTCACAACAGGCAGAATCTATGACCGGAGGGGTGCCAACATAATCGTAATTCCAGGATTTGTCATGTTTGTCATAGGCATGTCTGTATTCTCTACAACACACAACGGACTCGTGCTGATGCTTTCCGGATTCTTCATCGGATATTCCGTATCTATCGTCTATTCCGTCTGTCAAGCCGTTGTCGTATCTAAGAATCCGGCTTACCGCTATGGTGTAACAACGTCGACGTTCGGAGCAATATCCGACCTTGGTACTGGATTAGGGCCCAGCATATTGGGATTTGTCGTAGTTTCCGCTGGATACCGCAGTATGTATGCATCATGCGTTATGATTGCATTGTTCAGCCTAGCCCTGTATTGGTGTGTTTACGGAAGAACTCAAAACCGTTCGACTGCGTGATGTATAAACCATAGATTTATATTCTGGTCAACAATCGGAGGTACACCGGATTATTTGGGCAAGTAGATCAGCCCGGTAGATCGCTGCCTTCGCAAGGCAGAAGTCGCGAGTTCGAATCTCGCCTTGTCCACTTTTTTTGTCTGGCTCTGCCATATCATTTACCTTGGCATTTATATTCCGAGTAAAACGCCCTACTTAAATCCCGCGTGTCAGCAATCAGATACACAACTATTGCGTGATGGCAGACATCGATTGTGTGAAGGAGGAATCCCCATTCATATGATGAAACTGCATTATCTGTTGATTTGAGTTCGTATTCTTTAAAAATCACACTAACAATTATATACTACATAATACAATAAAGCGGTTGGAGTGAATTTGGAATATGGATCGGTGCTTACCGACCACCAGGGCTCCGTTTATCTTCTGTTCAGGTCCTATTTCTGCATCGGATTTTATTTGCATCTGAATCTGATATTCATAAAATAAAAGAATACTGTTTGATTGTCTTGTTAGTCTTACCGTCAAATGTATAAAGTAATACAATTAGAGGGTCATGATTCGGGGGAGTTTACAATGGATCAATCACGTTTAAAAACAGTCTCTTCGATAAAGAAAATTACCGAATATGATGATTATAACCTCTATACTATGGATATAGAGTATGATTACAACATCGACAGAATAATTGATTCATGGAACGGGAATGATGCATCTCTGGTAAATTCAATATTAAATGAAGCTGTTCCGGGCATCCCGATCAAAATAGAAGTCCCCCAATTCGGATGTACCGCATTTTCTACCGATGTTGGAAACAGTGTCTTCATGGGCCGCAATTACGATTTTAAGCGCGATACATCGGCGATGATGGTAAAATGTCATCCGAATAAAGGATTGGCATCATTGGCATTCTGCGCTCTGGACAATCTCTCCGTTAAGAATCCTCTAAATTCCGAATCCGACCGTGCAACCTGCCTTGCATCACCTTTTGTTTGTCTCGACGGAATAAATGAAAAAGGAGTTTCCATAGCTGTTTTAACTCTCGACAGCCAACCTACAAAACAAAATACCGGCAAAAAGAAGATTTCTACCTCTCTGGCAATTCGCATTGTATTAGATAATGCATCTTCCGTTGACGAAGCCGTTGAATTGTTTAAACAGTATGATATGATTGCCAACGCCGGACGCGACTATCATTTCTTCGTATCAGATCCGTCAGGCCAATCTGTTTCCGTAGAATATGACTGCGACAGTCAAGACAGACCTCTGATTACGACGCATACGTTCGTATTGACCAATTTCTTCTCGATTCATGAGAATATGGTTGTTCCGAATCAGAAAAACGGACCGTACGGACACGGTAAAGAACGCTTTGATACTGTCATAAATGAGCTGGGCACCGACAGCCCGGATGTATGGAAAGCACTCAGAGACTCGTCTCAGTCACCCGACCCCGATGACATAACAAGCAATACCCAATGGTCTATTGCATTCAACAATACCAATCCTTCCGCGGAAATATGTCTCAGACGCCACTGGAACGACAGGTTCACATTCACATTAACATGATTTAATACGTATAAGCGGATTACAGCCTAGGTGAAAAAGTGGATCTAGGCTTACTGCTCCCTTTCGCTCTGCTATTGGTTATTGTGATTGTGATCTTCGTGTTCAGCGGAGTGAAAATCGTTCAGCCGTATGAGCAGGCAATATACATGCGTCTTGGTAAGTTCGTACGCGTACTTGACCAGGGTCTTAACTTCGTCTGCCCTCTGATCAACCAGGTTGTGAAACTTGATTTGCGTACCGAAGTGATGGATGTTCCGAAACAGGAAGTCATCACCAAAGATAATTCCCCCGTAAACGTTGATGCGGTAATTTACATCAAAGTTACCGACCCGCGCAAAGCTTTCTTTGAGGTTACAAACTATCGTTTGGCAACAGTTAATCTCGCACAGACTACTCTGCGTTCCGTCATCGGACAGATGGAATTGGACGGTATTCTGTCCAGCCGCGATACCATAAATGTCGAACTTAGAGATACACTCGACGAAAGTACCGACAAATGGGGCGTACGTGTGGAAAACGTGGAAATCAAAGAAGTCGACCCTGCACTGAAAGTTAAAAGTTCGATGGAAGAACAGACTTCGGCGGAAAGAAAGAGACGCGCTGCCATACTTGAAGCAGACGGACTCAAAAGAGCCGCTATTATGGAAGCCGAGGGTAAGAAAAAATCCAAGATCCTGGAAGCCGAAGGTGCCAGACAATCAATGATATTGGAAGCCGAGGGTAAAAGAATGGCAACAATCCTCGAAGCTCAGGGAGAGGCACAGAAACTGAGGATAATGTCAGTAGGTGCGGCATCTTTGGATGCTAAAGCATTATCAGTACTTTCAATGGATACCATCAAAACCATGAGCGACGGAGAGGCTTCCAAGATTTACTTCCCAATGGAATTCACCAAACTCGTAGACGGCATTTCGGATTATATGGGCTCTGCAAAGAATGTTCCCGACAGAGCCGTCAATGACACAGAATCCATAAGGGAAGCCGTGGGCAACCCCGACGACATTTTAGGCCCCATACCGACTCAGGAAGACATCAAAAAGGAAACCGACGAATACAAAAAGAACGTCGAAGAAGATCTGCAGGATTCCAACACCATAGTGGAGCAGAGATCCGCATGATGGAAACAGAATACGTATCATTGGTCCTGATGGCTTTGGGACTGATACTGATTGCGATAGAAGCATTCAATCCCGGAGGATATCTCATAATACCCGGAGTCGTACTTACAATCGTAGGTATATGGGGATATCTCAATCCGGACATGGTATACACCTGGTACTGCCCGCTTGTAGCAATAGTTACGGCCGTTCCGGTATCGGTCATAACCATGTACGGATACAGATTCCTGGGAAAACCCGAGCCTCCGTCAACTACGGTGACCGGATCCTTAATCGGCAGAAAAGGAATTGTCACAGTGGAAGTATCCCCAGGCAATCTGAAGGGAAAGGTAAAAATTGACAGCGACATATGGAGTGCCGATTCAGACGAAATTATCCCAGTCGGGTCGGAAATTATCGTAATTTCCGCAGAAGGAGTTCACGTCACTGTCAAAAAATCTTGAAACTTGGCGGTACACCCGCCTACTTTTAACTCGACAGCGTTTTATCTCGGATACTTCGATGCATTTTCGGCGATTTTCATATTGAATGCGTCTTCGATATCGATATTGTTCCTTTCGGCAAATCTCAAAACGAACCACAATACGTCAATCAACTCCTCGCATGCGTGTTTGCGAAATCCGGGATCGTTCATCTTCTTCCATGACTCGTCTTCGGAAATGAATCTGAACATATCAAGCAATTCGTTTGATTCCGTACTCATCCCCACTGCAAGATCTTTCGGATTGTGATATTTGTCCCAATCCCTGTCTTTGCAAAATACCGAAATCCTTTCCATGAGTTCCGATATCTTAACATCATTGGTCATATGCCGTAATTGCCTGTCCGGTTCTTACAATCTTGCAGGCAACCATTAACTACTCAATACCGCCTGCATCCCGACATGCAGAGATATGGGCTTATCGTTCCGAAAGAATTCAATCCGATCAGACAAAAATTCGAGTCGTATCTCAAAACAGCGTCCGAACAACTGGAAAAATTCGGAATAACCGGTGAATTCAGACCTATGCTTCTCAACAGCGTTCCGTTTGCCATAGGATCGAGAACAGACAGTCTTGCAGGATATCTTCTCAGTTATTACCTGGAGATACCGGAACCCGTCGGAAAAACCAATGCCAAACATCTGTCCGACAGTGTCACGTTTGCCATCAGAAATGCCCTGTGGAATGCCAAAATAAAAGATGTAGACGAATCCCAAACCGCAGTCACATTCTATCTGGAAGACAAGAACAACCGTTCCACCGTTCATACCTGCGATATCTTCATAACATATCATGACGAAAAAGGATTATTGCACTTCCTTCAGCGTAATATGTTCAACGGAGGTGCCGGATTCCAGGTCAGAAACGATTCCGAAAATCTAAGAGATAAACTCAGAGCCATAGGCGAATCCGATGCTTCGGAGGATGCCGTGGCAAAAGAATTTCTCAGACTCCTGAACATGAATACAAAAGAGGATAAACGCGCCCTTTCGTTCTACCTGGAAGCCGTCAATTCGGTTTACGGCAAAATTACACAACCCTCGTCAGAAGACCGGTGACGGAATCTATCAGGAATCCGTGGATTCTCACATCCTTCGGAACAAGAGGGTGGTTTCTGAGCATTCTGACGGATTCCCTGACAGACTTGTCGTTCGAATCAAATCCTGACAGCCAATGATCGAAATCCACCTCGAAGAATCTGCAGAGTTCTATGTCTTCGTCGGTAATTCCGCGTTTTTTCATGAGATCTATCATAACCTCTCCGGATATGTGCTGTGCACCGCAATCGGAGTGTCCTATGACCATGACATCTTCGACTCCCAACTCGTATATGCCCACAAGAACGCTTCTTACCGCGCTTCCGAACGGTTCGGTAATGACACCCCCGGCGTTCTTTATCATCTTCACATCGCCGTTGCGTATTCCCAAGGCAGCGGGAAGAAGTTCAACCAAACGCGTATCCATGCATGTGACGATTGCTATTTTTCTATCGGGATATTTGCTCGTAAGATATGGTTCGTAACCTTTGTTCTCCACAAATCTGCGATTGTATTCCAACAAGTCGTCAATCATATATGGATAACCTCTCTTTTACTATTTTTAACTCTGACTTCGATTCTTCGCAGGATATCAAAAAAAACTTCTCCGATGCAAAAATCGATATTCAAAGCAACTGCTCAAATAAATGAACACAAATTATGTCGCAGAGCGTTATGAACGGAGACAGCTTCATCATTGTAAACGGAACCAACATGCCGATATCCGGAAACGAGACCGTTCAGTCCGTAATCGGACGCCTGAATATGGATCCGACCAGAATTGCGGTGGAACTCAACGGCGACATATGTCCCCGTACCGATTATGACTCCGTAATATTGAAAAAAGGAGACGTTATGGAAATTGTATCCTTCGTAGGCGGCGGATGATTCGATGTACATAATTCTTAACGGCAAACCGTCAGAATGCAATTGTCGCACCGTAGGCGAACTTTTGAACGGAGAACCCGACGGCACCATTGCCCTTGTAAACGGCCGCCACATGGAATCCGATGCATGCATAAAAAACGGAGACTCGATTATCTTTATTCCCGACGGAGGTTTCGTCAACAGTGTCGCGGGCAGAATACTTTCTGACAGATACACTCCCGCCATTCATGACGCAATAAAAAACGCGTGCATAGGCATAGCTGGCTTGGGAGGAGTGGGTTCGCATATAGCCGAATCGCTTACCAGAGTCGGCATAGGACATCTTGTGATAGTCGATTTTGACAAAGTTGACATGACCAATCTGAACCGTCAGAATTATTTCATCGACGATATCGGAAAAAGCAAAGCAGAATGTACTGCATCTCTTCTTAAACGTATCAATCCGGATTTGGATCTAAAGATGTATGACCTCCGCATAGACGAAGGCAATGCCATGGAAATCTTCGGAAAATGCGACGTAGTATGCGAAGCATTCGATACGCCGCAGGCAAAGAGCATGCTGGTGGAGACGTTGCTCTATAACAGCAAATCAATCAAAATAGTCTCTGTTTCCGGATTGGCAGGATTCTCGGATACCGAATCCATGCATTGTATCAGAAGAATGAACAGACTGTACGTATGCGGAGACGGCACATCGGACTCTTCCGTCGGGGCCGGACTGACCGCTACGCGCGTGATGACATGTGCCGGAATGGCCGCACATACGGCACTGCGCATAATACTCGGCAGAAACGACGAATAAGATAGTTTATCGTCTATGAGCGAATGTGCGATGGTATCATGAACGACTATCTGGACATAGGCGGACACAAATTCAAATCCAGATTCATACTCGGATCCGGAAAATTTTCTCTCGACATAACACGTTCCGTTATCGAAAACGGCGGTGTAGAAATGGCCACGCTTGCCGTGAGAAGAGCAGGTTCGGCAATAGAGGGTAACATCCTCGACAGCATGCCTGCCGGAATTACACTCCTTCCGAATACATCCGGAGCAAGAACTGCCGAAGAAGCGCTGAGAATTGCGCGTCTGGCCCGTGAACTCGGATGCGGCGATTTCATAAAAATAGAAATCATCCGTGACTCCAGATATCTTCTGCCTGACAACACACAAACCGTTAGAGCCGTGAAAATGCTTGCAGACGAAGGATTCATTCCCATGGCATACATGATGCCTGACATAACCGCCGCAAGAGATATGGAAGCGGCTGGCGTCGCAGCAGTAATGCCTCTCGGTGCACCGATCGGATCCAACAAAGGCCTATTAACCAAAGATTTCGTAAAAATCATGGTTGAAGAATTGTCGGTTCCCGTAATTGTGGATGCAGGAATAGGAAGGCCGTCTCAGGCATGTGAAGCTATGGAAATAGGGTGTGCAGCCGTTATGGCTAACACCGCCGTAGCCACGGCAGGAGACATACCGTTGATGGCACATGCGTTCAAATTGGCCATCGAAGCGGGAAGGGCAGCGTATTTGGCACGTCCCGGACGTGTACTGGAAAACCGTGCCGAAGCATCCAGTCCGCTTACGGGATTTCTCGGAGAGCGAGAAAATTGACAAAAAAACAAGTTGATGCCTGTGAGTACAAAGAATGTATGGAGTGTATAAATTCCGATATTATGGACAGGGTTCTTAACAAAACCTCTGCCTATAATCCCGATTCATACACACCGTCCGATGTCGTCAGGGCTCTTGCGTCGGACAGTCCCGGCATAGATGATTTTGCATCGTTGCTTTCACCCGCCGCAAAACCGTATCTTGAAAAGATGGCAGAACGTGCTTCCGAAGAAACACGCAAACATTTCGGAAATTCCGTATGTCTTTTCACCCCCATGTATGCATCGAACTACTGTCAGAACGAATGTGTATACTGCGGATTCAACGTCAATAATAAAATCATCAGAGCCAAACTTGATTTAGACGAAGTATCGGACGAACTGGATTCCATATCCAAATCAGGCCTCAGGGAAATCCTGATTCTCACGGGTGAATCGCCTGTCAAATCCGACGTTGATTATATTTCCGAATGCGTCAGACTGGCATCGGAGAGATTCGCGGTCGTAGGTGTGGAAGTATATCCGATGAACAGCGGAGATTATGCCAAGTTACATAAAGCCGGTGCCGACTATGTCACAGTCTTCCAGGAAACATACGATCCGAAAAGATATGCCGAGCTTCATTTGGGAGGTCCCAAAAGGATATTCTCATACAGATTCGATGCCCAGGAAAGAGCCCTTATGGGCGGAATGCGCGGAGTGGCATTCGGCGCCCTTCTTGGTCTTGGTAACTTTCGTAAGGATGCGTTTTCCTGCGGACTGCACGCACATTATCTGAGGCAGAAATACCCCCATGCGGAAATATCGTTCTCTCTCCCGCGCCTCAGACCGTGCAAGAATGCCGAAGACCGTATAAATCCTGTCAGCGAATCGGATTTGCTCCAAGTTTCGATGGCATACCGTATATTCATGCCGTATGCCGGACAAACGATATCCACTCGCGAAAGACCGGGATTCAGGGACGGAATCGTTGGACTGACGGCAACCAAGATATCTGCCGGCGTGAGTGTAGGAATCGGAGAACACAGCGGAAAAGAACACGGAGACGGACAGTTCATAATATCCGATCCACGCAGTGTGGATGAAATAATACGCGCATTGAAAAACAAAGGTTTGCAACCGGTAATGTCAGATTATGTAAGAACCGATTTGTTGGACTGAATCTCAAAAACTTTCATTCAGGATTAAAACTTCACTGATTTTGTATGATTGAAGGTACATGAAAGGTGTTTGAACCCAATGCCTGCCGAAGTGCGGGAGGGGTTGGCAAATTAATCGCCAGCCCCTGCTCAATCTTTACTGATTTGATTTAATCACTGGTTCATCAGACGTTTGTTGAGTTTGTCAATGTCGACAAAATCATCATTGTCATTCGGAATAAGCTCCGTAACAGCCAACTCTGCTTCCCTTAACAGACCTTTGTCAACTGGCATGCCAGAACATAATTCAGTGGAAAGATCTCCTTCTATATCTGCAAAATAGCTGGATATTGTATCAATATCATCCATTGATTTTAACGGCAGTTTTACATCGATATTAGGTAAATGCTTGCGGATTGTTTCAACAACCTTGTCTGATACTGTCATTTCCATTC
>CAKQHC010000036.1 GCA_934234005.1 uncultured Methanomassiliicoccales archaeon
GCATTGATCAGATTGGCTTCTCCGATAACATTTCTGAGATATCCGATTGCGGCAGAAACCGTCATGAGCTTGTTCTGTTTGGATGCCAAGCCTCCCATGTAAACCACTTCCATCTTCGAAAGCGGCTGGTTTCCGACCATCTGCTGTACGAGCACACCCATTCTGATGGCCAGCGGAACAAATGCTTCGGACTCCGCATCAAGCTTTCCGCGGGGTGCGTTGATTGCATTGGAAATTATTCCGTCTTTGAGGTACATGACGGCATGCTCGGCAACCTCGACTGCCACCCTGAGCTGAGCCTCCACGGTGGATGCTCCGAGGTGGGGCGTGGTAACAAGATTGTCGAGTTCCAACAGTTTCTTCTCGCAGTCGGCGAGAGGCTCGTTGCACCAAACATCGAATGCCGCACCGGCAATAATCTTCTCCTTGAGGGCAGTGTACAGATCGTCCTCGTTCACTATGCCTCCGCGGGCCACATTGGCGATTCTCGCGTTGGGCTTCATCATCTTGAACTGAGGCAGAGAAATCATGTTTCTGGTTTCGGGCAGAAGAGGTGTGTGGATAGTCATGAAATCCGCGGTGGAAATCACTTCCTCCAAGGTTGTGAGCCTTACTCCGAGGTTGTCGGCCACTTCTTTGGGAAGGAACGGATCGTATCCGATCATCGTCATGTTGAATGCCTTCATACGTTTGGCCACTTCGCCTCCGACACGGCCGACACCGATGATACCGAGGACTTTTCCGTTGAGTTCCACACCTGTAAACTTCGATCTCTTCCACTCGCCTTTGTGCATAGACTCGTGTGCAAACGGAATGTTTCTGGCCATCGCCATGAGCATAGCGCATGAATGCTCTGCGGCGGAGAGAATGTTTGCGGAAGGAGTGTTCATGACGAGTATTCCCTTTTCCGTTGCTGCGGGAATGTCTATGTTGTCTACGCCTACGCCTGCGCGTCCGATGACACGAAGGTTCTTCGCTGCGGCTATAACCTTGGCGGTTACCTTGGTTCCCGATCTGATGATCAGGCAGTCGTAATCGCCGATTATGGCACAGAGTTCGTCTTCGCTCAGTCCGGGTTTGAGATCCACGGGGTATCCGGAATTCCTGAGAATTGCCAGGCCTTCCTCGTCGAGGGGATCCGAAACCAGAATTTTCGTTGTCATATTCATTCCTCCAGTATTTCGTCCATTGCGGACAGAAGTCCGGCCATCATATCGGGAGTGGTATCTCCCATGTGACCGATTCTAAATGTTTTCTCTTTAATGTCTCCGTAACCGTTGGAGATTTCGTAGCCTTTGGCCTTGAGTTTTGTATTGAGTGTGTCAAAGTCTATTCCGCCACGGTTGATAACTCCGAGCGAATTCGACTGATATCCTGCTTCGGGGAACATTCCTCCGGCCTTTTTGTCTGCCCAGGAACGTACCATGTCGGCCATCTTCTGATGCCTGGCGTATCTGTTGGACATTCCCTCTGACAAAGCCTTGTCGAGCTGATAGTCCAATCCGTACATGAGGGACACGGGCGGAGTGGTAAGCGCATAATTGACATCACTCTGTTTCTTGATTTTGAGCAGATCGGTGTAGAATCCTCTGTTTGGAACGGTCTTCGCCTTTTCCAGAAGCCTTTCGGAACAAAGCATCAGAGCTATGCCCGGAGGGAGTGCAAGCGCTTTCTGGGAGCCGAAAATAACTGCATCCGGATCCATGTCCTTAATGTGGAGATCCATCGCGTATGCTGAAGTAACCGCATCAACCATTACAAGTGCATCGGGATTCTGGGATCTGACTTCCTTTGCCAAAGCAACGGAATCGCTGAATACGCCTGTGGACGACTCGTTGCTCACCCAATGGACAAGTTCAATGTCTTTTGTGACTTTGTCCGCAATATGTTCGGGTTTCATGGCCTTTCCCCACGGAACCTCGACTTTTTCGACAGTCTTTCCGTTGAGTTCTCCGATTTCGATGGACCTGTTGCCGAAAGAACCGTTGGTGATTCCAAGGGATTTTTCCCTAACACCGTTCCTAATCGCTCCTTCAAGGAAAACGGATGCGGAACCTGCAACAAGGAACACTTCCATGTCGGTATTCAATGTCTTCTTTACCTTCTCAACAATGTTTCCGTGGAGTTCCTTGTACTCCTTACATCTGTGAGTAATCATCGGTTTATCCATCGATTTGGTCGTGTCGTCGGCAACATACACCGGACCGACCGTGAAAAGAGTCCTGCTCAATATATCCCTCTTCGGTCCGCAGACCGATGGCTGGTCTATCTTGGATGTTCTATAAAATATGCGCGCGCCCACACGAGCGCGCGTTAATAAGAATATTAGAGTTGGGAAATGACTTTTTTGATTCTGTCCATACCTTCGCGGATCTGGTCTTCGGAGGCTGCATACGAAATTCTGATGCATCCTTCCCCTCCGGGTCCGAAAGCGGTACCGGGCGTAACCGCAACATGACCTTCTTTGAGAAGTGTTTCAGCCAACTTTGCGGACGGAATGTCTCTGTTGTACTTCGGGAATATGTAGAACGCACCCTTGGGAACGTTGCATTCCATGCCGGGTATTTCGCTGACAAGATCTAAAATCAGGTCACGGCGCCTCTGAAATTCCGCTACCATATCGTATTTGGATTGCTGCGGACCTCTGATGGCTTCCACTGCTGCCTGCTGCACAAAGGACACTGCACACGAAATGGAATGGGACTGCAGTTTGTTTATAGCCTTGATGTCGTCTGCGGGTGCGATTGCCCATCCCAGCCTCCATCCGGTCATTGCATATGATTTGGAAAGTCCGGACACTATGATTGTATTGTCGAACATACCGGGGAACGAAGCCAATGATGTGTGTTTCGCACCGTCGTAAACAATGCTGCTGTATATCTCGTCCGACAGAACTTTGACGTTGTGTGCCATTGCGATGTCGGCAATCTGCTTCAGAGATTCTTTGGGAATGACTGCTCCTGTAGGATTTGAAGGCGTGTTTATGACAATCATCTTGGTCTTGGGAGTTATTGCCGCTTCGATGTCTGCTGGATCGATAATGAATCCGTTTTCGAATTTTGTCGGCACATATACCGGTACGCCTCCGGCAAGACGGATACAGGCATCGTATGAAACCCAGGTGGGATCGGCCAATATAACCTCGTCTCCGGGGTCGATGTATGCCAATGCAATCATGAAAATTGCTTGTTTGCATGGCGTAATCAAAACGTTGGACATGTCGCAGGGCACTCCGTCCTGGTCACGCGTCATATCTGCAACGGCTTTTCTCAGTTCGGGAATACCCAATGACGGCGTATAATGCGTGAAACCGTTATGCAGTGAATCGCAACACGCCTCAACCACATTATCCGGTGTGGAAAAATCCGGTTCCCCGAGGGAAAACGAGATGACGTCGATACCGTCTGCTTTCATCTGATTGACGAGATTGGAGATTGCAATCGTACCTGATGGAGGAACTGCCTGGAGCCTCTGCGAATACATGGAAATACGCCTTCGGGGCGTGCATCCGCGGACATTATAATAAATTTAGCGAGTGAAACAGGAAGTATGGCACAAAAAACGGCCCGTATCTAATACTGTAAGAAGGACAGCGAACCGAACAGTCCGCCGTCCGAAGATAATCAGGACATAAGTTCTTTCAAATGTCCGGATGCTGCCGCATCCTTGATTTCCATAGCCAACCTGGCACCCGTGCTCAGACCAGGATAGATAAGATCGGCATACGGCGAACCGGAAATGAAGGGATTTGTTCCGGCTACTATCCTTGTAGATATTTCGAACACTTTGAACTGAAGCTTATCGTTGACTACGGTTTCCAAACAGAACGGCCCCCACATTCCTCCGAAAAGTTCATAGGATTTGTTGACGACCTTCTCCGCCATGTCAAAAGCCTTCGGAAGGAGAGACTCGCGTATCACCACAGGCGTGTTTCCCGTAACTACAAACGACGGGTTGAGTCCGTGTCTGCGGGATTCCTCTATCGATCCGAGTTTATACATCTCGTCGATGTTGGATTCGTCCCTGCGGTCTATCGACAGGAGTTCCAATGTGCCTCCCTGTTCGCACTTATAACCGTCTTTCTTTAACGGATCGTAGAAGAAGTGCATGTAATACCTAGTTCCGAGACAATATTCCTGGATTGTATACGGTTGGCTCGTGTCAATCGACATTTTGAAATCGGGATAATCGCGTGCTATGAAATAACCGCTTCCGCCTTTTGCACCGTGGTATTTCACCATCACGGGTTCGTTAATCTCCCTGGCATCCGTAATCAGACGCGGCATCGGCACACCGGCAGACGTTATCCACTGTCTCTGTTTGTCCCTGTCAGATTCCCAATTGAGGACTGCGCGGTTTCCGTAAGAGGGTACGGCGTAATCCGAGAAACGGCGGGCGCCCATATACTCGACAAACGATCCGTGCGGAATAAGAATTACGTTCTGATCAAGCAATTCCTCTCTGCGTTCCTCCATCTCGTCGAAATCCGCATATTTTATGATATTATCGGGTTTGGCTAACGGAAATGCATCGTAGTACTTGGTGCTGTGAGAAATGGTGAGACCCAACGTCTTGAATCCCATCTTCCTTGCACCATGGAAAATCTGAAGCGAGGAATGCGAGCATAACGTGGCTATTGTCAAATCTTTGAGATCATAGCCTTCGAGAATCTCATCGATCTTGCTCTTGGGAACCATATATTCTGATTGATTTTTATGATATAAATGTTGGTGTTGGTACTACTGTATTCGACAGCGTTCCGCGGGAGTTCATACAACATGCGGCGAAAAAAATCGATTGCACTACCGGCAACACGCTGGGTATGAACTTATCTTCAAAATATCGAATGACGGGATCGCAGATTTCTGTTTATGGTCTGTATTTTCACTTTCGGAGAACCCCTACCTAAGTTAAAATACAAACATTTGAATGGGGAACAATAGGTCAGAAACGGCCGGTCGATTACATGAATATGGATGAAATACAACCCGTTAAAGACGAAATCAAAAGGGTATTGGGAGACAAAATCGACGATGCCACTCTCGAAAATGAACTTCACAAATACCTTGACGAATACCACATCAGTCTGGATGCGGCCAAGAGAGGCATCATACGCAAATACGGGGACACAAACACGTCCTCGCTCGTATCGGGTCTGGCCATAACAAAGAAAATCAACGAACTTACCGGCAATGAGACCAGTGTTGACGTTGTCGCAAAAGTTCTGTCCGTTACCAACAAGGACATCAAAGTAAAAAATATTCAAAAAACGATTGTCGAAGGATATATCGGTGACGAAACCGGTACAACCAAATTCACAATCTGGGAACCGGGACAGATTTTATTGGAAAAGGGTTCCGTATACACATTCAAAGGATTGTACGCAAAAACATGGAACGACAGAATATCCGTCAATCTTGGAAACCGCGGAAGCGTAGTTCCCATGCAGGGCGTCGAAATTAACGTGCCCGAAAGAGAATTTGCCCCGTCCACCGAGTGCAAAATATGCGATATCAGGGACGGAATGGGCAGCGTTACTGTTACGGGACGCATCCTGTCCGCAGAAACACGTGACGTAATGGTCAAAGGCGAATCTAAAACCGTGTACTCCGGAATACTCGCGGATTCGACCGGAAAAATCCAATACTCGGCATGGAGCGACCATGATCTGCACGAAGGCGATACCGTCAACATCAAAGACGCATACATACGTGCATGGAAAGGAATTCCTCAGCTCAATATCAGCGACAGGAGTACAGTAACCAAAACCGACGAGAAAATAGATGTGTCCGCAAACACGGACAACAAAAAGACAGTCGCAGAGATTGAAAAAATCGGAGGCGGACTGGACATTACCGTGGAAGGACTTGTCGTGGATGTCAAAACCGGAAGCGGACTCATCAAAAGATGCCCCCAGTGCAGGAGAACCCTGACAAACGGAGTATGTACAACGCACGGTGCCGTTGCTGCCGTCAATGACCTCAGACTGAAAGTTGTCATAGATGACGGAACGGGAGCGATCGGAGCCGTATTCAACAAGGACGATACGGAGAAACTCACAGGCATATCGATGGCTGCCGCCGAAAATCTTGCCGAAGTTCAGGGCGAGGGAGCAGTCATGATTGAACTTACTTCCAAAATACTCATGAAAAGAGTGTCTGTAAACGGTAACGCTATGAGCGATGATTTCGGCCCGAGCATTATTGTAAAACAGGTTAGTGAAACAAAAATCGATGTGGTAAAGGAAGCAAACAACATCCTCTCCGAAATCGAGAAGGTGATCTGATGGCCATGAGAGAGACGTCATGGAGAGTATTCTCCACCGAATTAAACGCATCAACACTAGAAATCAAATCAACAGAAGAAATGACTCCCTCGTATGTCGTATCGCCCCTCGGAGCGAAAATGAACAGGGCAATCATCGCCGGCGTTCTCACCGAGAAGGAAAATGTCGGAACGGCCGACGATCCCATTTGGAGGGCCAGAGTACAGGACGTTAACGGAAGCTTCTTCCTAAGCATAGGAAGATATCAGACGGAGGCAACAGCAGCCATCGTCAATCTGGAAGCTCCATGCTATGTTGCGGCGGTAGGACGCGTAAGGACATATACCAACAATGACAAAACATATGTCAACTTCCGTCCGGACCATATTGTGGAAATCGATGAAGCCAAACGCAACGAATGGTTATTGGAAACAGTAAAATCCACATGGACGCGTCTGACCAACACCAAAAAGGCACTGGATCTCGGCAATGCATCGGTCAACGATCTCATTGCAAGAGGAATGAGTCCGTTCGATGCCGAGAACCTGGTCTATGCATTGGAAAACTACGAACAAAGGCCTGACAGCACAATGTATCTGAAGACAATACAGAATGCTCTCAGAACCATTCTACCAGACAAGGACATTGATTTCGGATTTACCGAGGATTTGTCAGACGAACCCGACGCAATGGTCGAGCCCGGCAAGTCGGCACCCGCAGACAACGGATCTCAGATAGCCCAGATGGAAGATGTTATTCTGGATCTTCTGGATGAACTGGATGTGGACGGAAAAGGCGCTCCCAGAGAAGAGCTCGAATCGCGTGCCGAAGCAGCAGGAATAGACAGCATAACGCTTGAAGAAGTGACTATGTCTCTGATGGACAAGGGTCTCGTCTACGAGCCCAACCTCAAATGCCTCAAACGCATCTGAAAGATACGGGGCCTCGGCCCCTTTTTATTATTTGCTTACAGAATATTCCCTGAATTGCATCCGGCAATCAAAGTTTGATTTTTATATCCACGCGATCCCCGTCGGCGAGATCCAGCGTGCGTCTGAGATGATACTGGCAGATAATCTCGATTATATCAGTGTAATGTGATCTGTCGGGAACGACTATGGCGCAATCGATATTGTGTATCTTTGCCTTGTATGCTATTACGTTTCCGAAAGACCTTCCGTCGCACGAAAATCCATTAATTGTGATTCCCGCCGTACTTCTTATGACTTCCAATTTTCCGGCGTCCTCGGGATCTATACGGACATTGAACGTACCCTCGAAGGGCTTGAATCCGAGCTTGGACTGGAATTGCGTCATATATCCTTCCTGACAGATGTAATAACCGCCTTCGCCCATTCCGGATGATACCACTCCGTGAATCGCAATTTGATCTGTAAGCTCGAAAATGCGACGGTATTCATTGTACTCCTTTTTGAGTTCGTCTATTCCCTTGGGTGTCAACTTTATGCGTTGCCTGCGCGCACCGAGATCACGGATGATGAGATTCTCATCCAATAATTCTAAAATACGCTTGGAGGCCGATTGCTGACTCATCTCAAGTGAATCGCCCAGTTCCCTCGACGATATGGCAACATAATCATCGATTGCGCCGAGAAGCGCAAGCTTCCTGAGTGCGAATGAGTACTTTTCGTCCATGTTGGGGGCTATCAAGAATTCGGATTTAAACCTAACCGGAGACAATGGAAAATTTATATCTCCGATACTGAGCCAGAATCCGTTAAGTTATTGAAAAAGGATAAGAGCGGCCCGAAGGCCGTATGTTTAAGCAGATCTTGTGTTGTCGATCCACTTGATTACTTTGGGACAAGCGGCACAGAGTACTTCGACAACCGCAAGAACCACGAGGACAAACTCCACCTGAATGAATGTGGCGGAATAAATCGTGGCTATAACTGCAAATGCGACGTTGACTGCGGTAAGGACTACAAGAGTCTTGCCTGCAACAGGAGCCTGTTTGGAGAATCCTCCGGCTACTGCAAAAAACATCATCGCAACAAGCATGTTCAATGCAACATTGTAAATACTGTCGACATCGCCGTTCCAGGAGTAGGCCATTGCTGCGAGGGCAATGATTGCCCCGACAAGACCGACTGCCATTCCGGCAATCATTTTTTTAGGTTGAGCGGACATAGTTACACTTCCTTTGATTACTCGGGGTTCGTGAGTGCGAGTTTTGTGCTCTCGATAAACATCCAAACGATGGTCATGAGGGTAATCCAACTCTCGATGAACTCCAATTTCATGCTAAACAAACTGGCAATCATGACGATGAATATTACCGCATTTGCTGCTCCGCAAAGGTTTCTTCCGTTCACGAAATCACCGATTAGGGAAAGCAGAACACCGACGGCCATGAATGTCATGAAGAGATAGTAGCCAATCTCGTGGATGTCGGCATTGGAATCAAGAACGAATCCTCCGACAATAATCAGACTGAATCCAGCAAAAACAATGAGGATTCCGCCAGCGCGGTTAAGCCAATCAGAATGGAGTACCTTGCCCATGCCGAGGTACGCCAGGAGAAGGCCGGACAGGATGGATCCGTATTGGAACACACTTGATGCCGTGCAACTTGCGGATTCTCCGAGACTGCAGACAAGTGTTTCCGAGAAGATCCAACTTCCATCTGCCTGTGCGGCGACGAACCACATGACAGCGAATAGGAATGCACCGCACAGTCCGGCTAAGGCGAACGGTACGTTGCTTTTTTTCACTTCTTCCATAACTACTGGAAGGCACTTTCTTTTTATAATAATTGTTACGCGAGATGTTAAATACTGTGGGATAGCCTGTGTGTCATCATGAAGAATCTGTTCTTTGTCGGAACCGCAGGAAGCGGAAAGAGCACGCTTGTCGGAGCATACAAACAATGGCTTGACGACAACGGGGTCGATGCTATAGTTGTAAACATGGATCCTGGAGCCGACTCTCTCCCGTATGAGCCAGATATCGACATAAGGGACTGGGTGGTTCTTGGAGATGTCATGCAGGAATACAGGCTCGGACCCAACGGAGCACAGATTGTAGCCGCCGACCTTATGGCAGTACACATCTCAAAACTCATAGAAGTTCTCGAGACATACAAATCGGACTATGCGCTTATTGACACTCCGGGACAATTGGAACTATTTGCATTCAGGGAATCGTCCGAAGCTACTATCGAAGCATTCGGCAAAGAGGATTCTATGATGGCTTTTCTCTCCGATCCTGCACTGAGCAAATCGCCGAACGGATTTGTATCGGCAATGGTGCTCGGCGCATTGGCACAATTCAGACTTCAAATCCCGGTCATCAATCTTCTTTCCAAATGCGATATTCTGCCGGACGAAGAAATGGACAGAATGCTCGATTGGTACAATACGCCCGATGCACTGTACGGAGATCTTTTGGACGAAGATTCGAATCCTGAAACCGTCATCGGTATGGAATTGTTCAAAGCCATGGAAAATGTAGGAATACTCGGAGAAATACGCCCCGTATCCGCAAGGATTTCTATGGGGATGGAAGACATATATTCCTTATCCCAACAAATATTTTTTGCCGGAGAAGACAACGACAGGGAAATTTAAAAAAAAATAATATCCGGGGGTTTCCCCCGGTGTTTTCATCCGTACAGATGTGCGGGTAGCGGAGGTCCTGCGGACTTCCTGTTCTTAAGGACCTTTTCCTTGGCGGCATCAAAGTCCTTCTGTTCGATGGTATCACGGTTGTCCCTTATCGCCATCATTCCTGCTTCGGTACAGACATTCTTAATCTCCGCACCGGACATTCCGTCTGCGGCCTCTGCAAGCTTCTGAGAATCAATTTCGTCTGCAACATGCATATGCGAAAGATGGATGTCGAAAATCTGTTTCCTTCCGTCGATATCGGGAAGGCCGACATCTATGATACGGTCGAATCTTCCCGGCCTGAGCAATGCGTCATCGAGAATATCGGGCCTGTTGGTTGCACCTATTATCTTGATGTTGGCCATCGGGGTAAATCCGTCGAGTTCATAGAGCAACTGCATAAGTGTTCTCTGAACTTCTCTGTCGCCGGAGGTTGTTGCATCCAATCTCTTGGCGCCGACGGAATCCAATTCGTCAATAAATACTATACTCGGAGCCTTCTCCTTAGCCAATTCGAACAGCTCGCGCACCAGACGCGCTCCCTCTCCGATATACTTCTGCACAAGTTCGGAACCGACGAGTCTGATAAACGTTGCGTTTGTGGCATTGGCGACTGCTTTGGCCATCAGAGTCTTTCCGGTTCCGGGCGGACCCACAAGAAGAACACCCTTCGGAGGTTCGATACCGACTTTAGCGTACAGTTCGGGCCTCAGGAGAGGATCTTCGACAGCCTCGCGCAAATCTCTCATCTGCTCCTTCAATCCGCCTATGTCTTTGTATGTAACGGTAGGTTTGTCGACAATCTCTGCACCAGTGACGACAGGATCCAACGGCGCAGGCAAAACATCCATCACGGACAGTGTCTGTTTGTTCAGCGAAACACGTGCGCCGGGCGTCAAATCCTCCTCATCAACATATTCTGATACCGAAACCACAAAATCGGGGCCTGTTGTGCTCTTTACGACGACACGGTTGTTGGGAAGCACATCCCTCACGGAACCTATGATGAGCGGGGGGCTCTTCAGCCTTTCCAACTCTCCTCTGAGCCTGGAAAGATCCTTCTGCAATCTGAACATCTCACTCTCGGAGTGACGTCTTTCGCTCTCAGCGTTCTGCAGATCCGCCGTCAATTTAACGTTCC
This sequence comes from uncultured Methanomassiliicoccales archaeon, assembly GCA_934234005.1. Taxonomy (GTDB): domain Archaea; phylum Thermoplasmatota; class Thermoplasmata; order Methanomassiliicoccales; family Methanomethylophilaceae; genus Methanoprimaticola. The sequence continues at coordinate 11,036 of CAKQHC010000036.1, forward strand.
TCTCCTCAAGGTTGAGGATTTTGGCCTTGAGTTCGGATATCTCGTCGTTCATGTCGTCAGCTGTCATTGTGATGCCTTCAAGTGCGAGATTCATTTATTATTCTATCTACTGCGCGCGCACTTTATCTACTAGTCGAGAGATGACCGGTTCATGTTGTGCGAGATGTGCGGCAAGAGCGTTCCCACGACGCGTACGGTTATCGTAGAGGGTTCGAGGCTCAACGTCTGCCCGAACTGTGCCAGATTCGGAGAGGATTACAGAGCTCCGGGAAGTGGTGCAGCCCCCGTAAGCCAAACCGTCATCGAGGAACGTCTCCAGAAACGCGAAAGAAGAATGCAATCCAAAGACATTTACTCCGGTATGGCGACGGTAGAACTCGTCGATGATTACGGCGGAGTGATCAGAGAAGCCCGCGAAGCCAAGGGAATGGACAGAAAACAGTTCGCAGCCTCGATTTCGGAAAAAGAAATAACGATATCAAAAATTGAATCGAACAGCCTTGTTCCGGACGATAAAATCATAAAGAAAATCGAAAAAGCGCTGGATGTGAAATTGACCGAAACAGTTCAATCGGGCGTGTCCGTGGGTCCGGGCGGAACCACGAACAGAATGACCCTTGGAAACTTCATAAAAAAAGAATAAAATATTTACGAGGCCGCCACGGCCTCATACACACTTTTTGTATAGTCTGTTATATCCACGCCGTTATCGCGGAGGACTATTAACGCAGCGACCTTTATGTCGACATTAAGCTTCTTTTGAATTGCGTTGCAGCTCTTCACAAAGTCTCCTCCGCCGATTCCGTTCTCCACCGCTGCGTCTCTGAGAATGTGAAAGAGATCTTTTTCCTTGGGAGCTTGACGGATCGGCTTTTTGGACGGGACCTGCCCGCTTTGCCCCTTTCCGAGCTTTACACGGGCAAGAACGTCATTGGAGGGTCTGTAGGCAAGGGGGACGTCAATGGCCGTTATATCGCCGTTTGGACGCACGTATCCGTCTTTCTGTGTGACCATGCCGGCCGAGGTCAGCATCGACAACAAAACCTTTGCATCGGACGGAGACATCCATTTGAGTTCCAATGACGAAACCATAACAAATTCTTCTGCAGTCGTTACATCCTTACCGATGCTACGAAAAAAGGCTGCCACGCATACCGCCAATTCATCCGCCATAATGGTGCTATTTCGCCGCCTTATTATAATACTTGCGAGCGTGTCTTATGCGCGCGCGTTTTTTGTTATAAGACTAACAGTAAAAATTAGGGAGGGCAAATCTATATAAACAAGATGTGTGTACACTTGGTCATTGCGGTGACTTTATGAAGTACACTAGATTTGAGAAAGCGAGGATCATCGGGGCAAGGGCGCTTCAGATATCATACGGAGCACCTGTACTTGTCGACTATCCCATGGAAATGATCGATCCCATCGATATTGCCATGCTCGAGTTCGAGAAAGATCTCGTGCCAATCACCGTCAAAAGATAAGAGGCAATCATATGACCGACGAGTCAATTACACCCGCTAACACGGACCTTTTGGTTCTTGAGGACGTTTACCTTACATCAGGTGTACACATCGGAACACAGCAGAAATCTGCCGACATGAAAGAATTCATCTACAAGGTCAGGCAGGACGGACTTTACGTCCTCAACGTTGCAAAAACCGACGAGAGGATCAGAGCTGCATCCGCATTCCTTTCACGTTACGACCCCAGGCGCATTCTTGTTGTTTCCGCCAGGCAGTACGGACAGAAACCCGCAAGAGAGTTCTCCAAAGCCATCGGAGCACCTGCCTTCGCCGGACGTTTCGTTCCCGGAACCCTGACCAACCCCGCCAACCCCAACTTCATCGAGCCCGAAGTCATCGTTGTTACCGACCCTGCCGCAGACAGGCAGGCACTCAACGAAGCACTCAACCTCGGAATCCCGATCGTTGCAATGTGCGATGCCAACAACGAAACCCGCAACGTCGATCTCGTCATTCCTACCAACAACAAGGGAAGACGTGCACTCGCATGCATCTACTGGCTCCTCGCAAGGGAAGTCCTCGTAGCACGCGGAGACCTTAAGGACCCCGCCGATTTCAACATGGAAATCGAAGACTTCGAAGCCAAGCTGATTTAAATACAAATCAACAAACAAATTACCGCAGACTTGTCTGCGGGATTTTTTTTCAAAATGCATTTCAAAGATTATAATTAGGCTATTCGATACGGGCATGTGTATTTTCATGTCTGTATTTCATATAGTGATTCAAAATATGCCAATCCAGTTTTTCACTGACTGCATCCACTGAATCTTTTTAAATACAGAACAACAATAATTATTGCTTCATGCACGAAGCCGGTGAATTCAAATTGTTGATACCTCAGGCAGGAAAGAACGATTTCAAGGTAATCC
>CAKQHC010000037.1 GCA_934234005.1 uncultured Methanomassiliicoccales archaeon
CCCGTAATTTTATTTATTGCCGGAAGTTCTGAACGTGCTAAAGAAGTGGCGATAAATCTTCTTTTGATGCAGAAGATGAATGAGAAATATAGAACTATTGTAGTGATAGACGATGATTCCGGAATATCCAAGAAAGATAGAGAAAGACTTGTGAATTATGCGGAACGCCCTATTATGGGAATGGACAGTGTGCTTTCAATCACAGAGAGTTTTATCAAAACATGATTTTCTTTTGATTTGTTCCCATCTTCGATTTTATGCCCTCATTCGTGTTGTGTGTCCGTCATCGAACTTAAAATCTCTGTATTTATTTTATGTATTCTCACCAAATGGATTTTTATTATTTGATCATTTTTCATCCTTGCGGATATTCGGCAGAGGAAGATATGCTCCTATAACTGCCGCTATTGCCAGTATCGCTACTCCGCGTATCGGGAAACACAGGAACAGCAGCAGTACCGCCATCAGCGGTTTTTTCATCACGCCTCCGATCAGTGCCGCAGTAGATGCGCACACGGAGAACATTGGGTCTATGTCGAACAGTACGGACAATCCGTAACCCATCGATATTCCGGAAAATATGACGGGGAAGAAATGTCCTCCTCTCCAACCCATGTTTATGCAGAATGCAGTGGCGGCAATCTTGACGACTGCGGTAGCCAGCAATATTGCGGCGGACATTTCGATCCATGATGAATCCAGAATTTCCGTTTGGGCCTCTCCAGAGAACAGAGTGAGCGGAAGGAAGAATCCGCACAATCCCAGAACAATTCCTCCGACCACTGCTTTGGACACGCATCTGTCCCCGAACAGTCCCGAAACGCGTTTGAATACATAATCCAGATTACGGAACAGCCATCCGCCCAATGCACCTATGATGCACACCGGAATCAGAAATGTAACTTCTCCGTAACCAATGTCCATTCCGCCGTATCTGGGCATGGACATGCCTCCTCCGATGAAATGGGACAGCAGCATCATGGCACCCATGGCACCAACGATGGCAAACACATACGTTACAATCCTCATTTTGCGGGAAAGTACGAAACCTTCGGCGGTACGTTCTCCGGAAACACCCGCAAAACCGAACAGAGGTGCGGTGAACACAGCTGACAATGCAGCATACATGCCAGCTTCCGTAAGATCTTTCAAATCGTTTCCGAAACGTTTGAAACGGTCTCCGACCCATGTGCACAAAGCGGCTATTACTCCGGTAAGCCCCGCCTCGGGACCGACCGATCCTCCGAACACCAATGGAAGTGCTGCGCCGACCGACATCACGCCTATTTTGTCATATTCGTAGCGGCCGTCTTTCTTCACTTTAGCCATAACTTCCGGAAGGTTCTCCGGATACGGACCGAATCTGCGTGTGAACAGGCCAATAACCAATCCTCCGATGACGCAGACTATAATCGGATACAAGGTCCCCAAATAGTCCGGGAATCTGCCCCAGAGAGAAGATATGCCTGCGTCGATGGCAAACAGAACCGCCCAGACGGCGGCACCCGCAATGGCTCCTGTCGCCAACACTGATAACAGGAACACGGTGCCGTTGAACGTTCTGACGGTCGAAACCATACGGTGCCGATTATGTAAAACTATTAATTGTTTATACTCCGGTTTACAGAATACTCGGATTCTTCGCCGAGACATAGAACGATTATCGGCGAATACAGTCAGATTGTGGGTACGGGGACGGAACCTTCGGCAATTTTCGCCTTGTATTCCGTGCCCCAGTTTGCAAGCGCACCCAATACGGGGGACAGAGTCCGTCCGAATTCAGTCAGCGTGTATTCGACTCTCGGCGGAACTTCCGGATATACCGTACGGCTGACCATACCTCTGTTTTCCATGTTGCGGAGTTTGTCAGTGAGGACTTTTTGTGAAATTCCGTTTAGGGATTTCTGCAGTTCTCCGAACCTTTTGGTCCCTCCCATGAGATCTCTCAAAATCAGCACAATCCATTTGTCGCCGATCATGAGCAACGTTGTCTCTACAGGACACGCAGGCAGTTCCGTCATGGAGGCGGGATTGAATAACGCGTATTTCTTCATTTCCCGCCTTTTCCCAGTCAATGGGGGAAGAAGAACCCGGCAGTCATTCCGAGATAGTTTTCTCCGGAATACCCAGGATATCTGGATTCAACTTCTGCCGTGAAGTCTTCTGCAGACGATACGGACTGTGCAATCTCCTTCAGACTGTTCAGATATGCAATCTTCGTCTCTACGTCGGATCTGTTCTCAGGCCCGTAGTGGGAGGACAGGAACAGTTCGTACCCCCTGTCAAGATATCCCTTCAGGTTTGAAATGATTGCATCTGCATGTCCTGCACCTGCGACAATGGAGTGGCAGTCGTGTCCCAGCATATGCATATATACAGTTCTGATTGACGGAATCTCTACTTCGTATGCATCGTTGTCCGGTCTGACAATCATCTTTATGCCGGCAATTTCCGCATCTCCGGCCGGAATAATCTCGCCGGATACGGTGGTCGAACCGTCAAATGCAACTCCGAACGTGCCGACAAAGCTGTCCACGAGGCTCTTTCCTCCTCCGACTGTATTGTAGATTCTTGCATTCTCGGTCATGTATGCCTTGACATCGGGGAGAAACTCCGCGCCGGCTGCATGGTATGAGATCATCTTGCCTTCAACGTTCAATCCCTTCTCCCTGATGTATTCTGTAATTTCGTCTATGGTGTTGCGAAAGCAGGGTTGCTCAACGACTACCGATCTCTTTCCCGGTTCCTTTCTGTTTTCGAGAATGATTACCTGATCGTTCAATGCGTCTCCGGTTCCGTATACATGGACTGCCGTGTTGCCGAAGTCCATTACAGTCATCGTACCGTTCTTCAATTCAAATGCTTCTGTTCTCATCTTATCTTCCTTGCCCGTTGGGCTTGTTTTGGGGATAAGTCTGAGAAATATATGTATCAATCAGAAACTTAGTAGTAATATAGTTACTAAGAGGTTACTACAACCATAAAATCAGTAAATAAGAGTATTTCTGCCCTCAATACAATTTTAAACAACTTATATTATGGTAGATTTAAGATTCATATTGTTGTTTATTAAGCTACGAAGTTTCGTTTTTCTTTACATGTACGCTTTGTATAATCACAAGATATATCTTGATGGCATGCAGATACTCGGTATATGGACGTCGGAACAATTCTTTCGTTGACGGTTTCACTGTTCTTTATACTGAATCCTTTTGCCAGCGTACCGATGTTCATGAACGTTACCGAGGGTTTGGACGACAGAACAATCAGGAGCTATGCCGATAAGGCAGTCGTAGTGGCGGCAATTCTGCTGTATGCATTCATGTTTGTCGGTTCCGGCCTTATGGATGTGTTCGGCGTAACGATGGCAAGTTTTCGTGTCGCCGGAGGCATAATCTTCCTGATGATGGCCATAGAGTTGGTATTCGGCCTCAACCTGTCCAAGGTGAGCGATCAGAAAGGCGCAAAATGGGCCATTATCGCATCGCCGATACTCACGGGGCCTGGAGTAATAACAACCGCAATTCTGTTTTCAGATCATTACGGTATCGTAACGGTCCTGATAGCCGGAACTTTGGCTCTGTTGATTACCTGGGCGATTCTTAGAAAATCGTCGCTGATTTTGAAGTATGTCGGCGTTCAGGCATTGGGAATAATGACCAAGATAATCGGACTCTTCATAGCTGCGATGGGTATCGAAAGTATATTCTCCGGTTCGTTGGATTGGTTCAGAGCCAATACAGAAGTTGCTGTGATGATGCTTTCATGCGCAGCAGTCTGTTGACTGAGGTTGTTTTCAATATGCCGCGGACAAAATCACACATGTCGTCCTGAAATCCGTTTCATCACAACTTTTGGTTTCTCACCGTTGAAACACACCGTATAAAATCAGATTTTTGCTGAGTCCGTAAAGGTATTCTATGTTAATTTAAACTTTTATGAATCCCCGTCTGTTATCTGTAATCAGTGTCATAACAGAAATGTTCTGTTTCTCCCAGGTCTGGTATTGAAATGAAATGCATATATTGACATTCGATACTTCACGGCCCATGCGGGCGGCTACAATAGCCATGAATCCGCAGGACGTTCCGATATCGCATATTTTCGCCCTGCGTCCTCTGGGTACGAGGGAGTTGACCAAATGTTCATACTTTTCAGAATTATGCAATTCCAACAGCGTAGTCAGATTATATCCTCTGCTGCGTTTTTCCCAGTATTCTTTGAGACGGCTTTTGGTTCTGTAATCTTTGGATGATATCGAGAAACAGGCCGGATCATCGGATGAATCGAACACACGGTGACATGACGCCCATCGTATTTACAATAAGCCGGAAAAATGTCGGCATGATTACGAACAGACACATACTTAATACAGAAGTGGTCCCCACTCCCTGATTTGAACAGGGGACCTGCTGATTTCAGCGGCTGCATCGGTTGTTCCGAAAACACTTCTACAGTCAGCCGCTCTGGCCAGTCTGAGCTAAGTGGGGATTAAATCTGGGATGGCGCAGTCTTATATAAATCTTAGTACGGCCACAACCAGCGCCATATTTAATCAGCCTATATAGGAAAGATCTTCTCCGGCAGGTTCCGGATTGAGTTCTTTAGCCTTGCTGTTTATCTTTTCTATCTGATTTACGGCATCGTTCAAATCGGACGTGTCTATTTCGGTTCCGAACATACCGCTCAGAACATCGATTACATTTCTGGCACTCTTGACATCTATGATAAATCCGGATGTCTCGCCTATGACACTTATTGATTTTATGCCGTATATTTTGCCGAATGCGACAAACATTGCGGCAGCACCTACGATTCCGCCTTTGGGTTCGTTGGGTGCAAAAAGAATTCCGTATTGTTCGTATTCGGTTTTCATCCTGGCGTCGGATACGACCCCGAACACGCGCGGATCTGTTACGACTTCTCCGGTACCGTAGCCGCCGAGAGTAACTATCAATGACGGATCGTAAGACAGCATTTGTTTGAATTCATATTCCGTAAGGTTGTATTGTCCTGCAGGAGTATTGGCTTGGAATGCACCCATAATGAAAATCAAATCTCTGCCGTCCGCCGTCTTTGCATGTTTCAATTCATGGCATACTGGTTCGATGACGCATTCCTCGTTGATAAGAACCTGCGGCGGGAGTTCGTCGGAATATACGCGTGCAAATGTTTTGGCGTTAAGTTTGTCGGCTATAAAGTCTGCTGCAAGTTTTCCTACGTTGCCGACCCCCGGCAATCCTTCAATGATTATCGGGTTGTGAAAATCAGGTTTGGATTCATACCTTATGGTATTTGCCATTCTCTCCATACTCCTCTATGATGGATTTACGACGGTATTCTCCCATACGATCTTCGGGTGAATACCTGGGCGGGATGGGGCAGAAAACAGATGAACCGCAGGAAGGACACAAGTCGCGGAGTGTGTATCTCCCGCAACTTCTGCACTTCCTGAGTTCAGACCTCATCTTACTTACTCTCGCGTTTGAGTTCTGCAGATCCGCCGTTCTTGGTCAGCGCTTTGATGGCTGCGGTGGAGACCTTTTTCATTACGTCTTCCGCTTCTTTGTATTCGCTGGCATTTACGACGATTCTGTATTTGGGGCAACCCACGCAGGTGATTTCCACCTTTGCGCCATCGGCTGCTTCGAGTCCCTTGAGAAGAGCGTTCTTGATAAGTTCCATTCCGTTCGGAGCGGAAGACGACATTTCAAGGATGCCGTCAATCTGGACGGAAGGCGCTGCCACGTTTTCGGCGGCGACTTCGAGGAATGTATCGAGCCAGTCTCCCGAGAAGTCTGCGACAAAGTCTTCTTTATCCGCAACTGCGGATTCAAAAGCTCCGTACAGTGTTTCGTATACTTCGAGAAGTTCGTTGCCGAACAGGTCGTATGCAGCATCGACGGTTATGTTCATCCTTTCTGCGATGATCTCGATGAGCTTTTCGGCCTTTTTCTCGTTCTTCCACTGTTGGATCTTCTCTCTTTTCTGGTGCTCGTTAACGGATTTTAAGGAAAGGTCGATATGACCTTTGGATGAATCTACGCCCAGAACTTTGCAGACGATTTTTTGTCCTTCTCTGACGAAGTCTCTGATGTATTTTACCCAGCCAGTGGCAACATCCCTTACATGGACGAAGCCTTCTCTGTCGTCGTACTCGTCGAGTGTGACGAAGGCACCGAAGTTCTTGACGTTCTTGACGGTGCAGACCACAAGATCTCCATTCTCGGGAAAGCCTCTGACTCTGGACATCAGCCGACTACCTCAAGGATCTCGCCTTTGATCTCTCCGACGCCGCCCTGAGGGACGATGAGGGTAGATCCGCAAACGTTGCATGTAACTTTGGTTGCGGCTTTTCTGAAGCCGATCTGCTCGTTTGCACAGTCGGGGCATTTAATCTTGATGAAATCTCCGGTCATGGTAATCACTCCGTAAGCTCGAACTTCTTCGCGCGAATGCAGGGTGCGAGATTGGCCTTTTTGCAGGTAGTGCATCTGTATCTGAGGTTGATCCTCTTTGTGGGCTTCTCTCTTCCTTCGGGCTTAGGCCTGGGGAAACCTCCGTAACCTGCGGTTACTTTTCTGAATCTCCTCTGACCCCATTTGAGTTCGCTGGCCTTCTTTTTCTTGACCCTCTCGACCTCCTGAACGGTATGGGTCTTGCAAGAGGGACAGTATCTTTTGATTGTCCTGGGCATTTTCATGATATTCACCTTGAAATGAATCGGAACGTGCTAGTACGAAGTCATATAAAAATATAATTAACAGACAATCTATCTTATCTCTTATTTTCCCTTATTATAAAGAGTGTTCCGCATACATGTTTTGCCGACGGGAATCATTTCCAAAATCTGCATAGATGTTTGAACATAAATTCAGATATTTTATGTACATTTAACTAACAAAAACCGTTTTTAATACCTTTTATAACATAATTTTAAATATATTTTGTATAATCGTCAATTAATGTCTGAAGAAGGTGGCAGAGGTCTTGAAGCATTGGTCCGTTCCGGAGTCAGCCGTTCGGCCGCCAAGGTTCTGCTTTACATAGCGATGGAAGGAGAGGCACAAGCATCGGAGATAGAACACGATATATGTTTGGGGCAATCGGGGGTGTCGGGAGCCATACGCGAACTGAGTCAGTACGGCTGGTTGCATGTTACTGTAATCTCCCAGCAGACAAAGGGCCGTCCCAGACATATATACCGCTTGTCCAAACCGTTTGACGAGATAGTCGATGACGTGGAAGAGATGGAGGAAAAAAGGATTAAAGCCATCAGATCCGGGTTGGAGGACTTAAGAAAAATGAAGATGCCGGAACCCTGCGGTATGCAGGCGTCCGACGCCTTCTGATCAGGTTTACTGGTTCATTCTTTCGATGCTTCCGTCCTGTTTGCAGACAATGACATCGAAGGCAGTGTTGAGGAACAGTCCGTTCTCCACAACACCGGGTATTATGTCCATTCTGGATTCCAGGAAGAACGGCTGGGAAATGCTCTCGAACCTGCAGTCATAGATGTAGTTGCCGCCGTCCGTGACGAAAGGCTGTCCGTCTTTCATCCTCAACACTGCATTGCATCCCTGTTTTTCCAGTGCATATTTTGTGTGTTCGTGTCCGAATTTCAGTACCTCGACCGGGAGCGGCGATTTGGTACCCAGCACATCCACGAGTTTGGATTCGTCCACTACGATAATCTCCTTGACAGTGGCCGCGGCAACAATTTTCTCTCTGAGGAGTGCGCCTCCCAGCCCTTTAATCAACTGCATTTTGGGATCCACTTCGTCGGCACCGTCGATGGTAACGTCAAGTTTGTCTACTTCGTCCAAATCCACGACTTTGATACCGCATTCTTTGGCCAATTCTTCGCTCTGAACGGAGGTTGCGACACAGGTGAGGTCATATCCCTGCGATACAAGTTCTCCTATCTTCTTTATCGCGAAGTATGCTGTCGAACCCGTACCGAGTCCAACGTTCATTCCATCTTTCACATACGTTTCAACAGCGGTTTCTGCTACGAGTTTCTTCATGGATTTCTGGTCTAACGGCATGGTATCGCTTCACAGGGACGTCTGTCCGTGCGGTTACTACGGGCGCTGTGTTATTAATATTTCCGAAAGAGGCTCGGTGAACACGGGGTTTAAGTCGGATATGCGTATGTTCCCGTCATGAGGCTAGCATCCCTGTATTCGGGCGGAAAGGACTCTACGTTCGCATTGTATCTCGCAGAGCAGATGGGACACGACGTACCGTATCTCGTAAACATAATGCCGGAGGACGAAGCATCATGGATATTCCACACCCCGAATCTGTCCGTGGTTCCTTTGATGGCCGAGTCTATGGGCAAAAAGCTGGTTACGGCACCCAGCACCGGAAGCGAAGAGGGAGATATGGACGGTTTGCGCAGGGCTCTGGAAGGTTTGGATGTGGAAGGGGTTGTTACAGGCGCGTTGTGGTCAGACTACCAATGGGACCGCATGAACCTGGTATGCGGGGATTTGGGTCTCAAAGTAATAACTCCGATGTGGCGCAAAGATCAGGATATGATGATGGATCAAATGCTGGATGCCGGTATACGCGCAGTTATCGTGGGATGCTTCGCGGAAGGTCTGGACGAGAGCTGGCTCGGAAGAGAAATCGATCGCGCTGCAGTGGCGGAACTCAAAGAACTGCGTAAGAAGTACGGAATCAGCATTATGGGAGAAGGAGGGGAATACGAGTCCATGACTTTGTGGTCTCCCATGCACAGCAAAGAACTGCGCATAGATTCCTCGGAAGTTTCATGGACCCGCGGTTCAGGTACGCTTAGGGTGACGTCTGCGTCCCTGTTTTAAGAGCTTTCGGTTCGAAACGCATCATGCGTGCGGCATTTGTCACGACAGATACCGACGACAGAGACATAGCTGCCGCGGACAGCATAGGCATCATATCTACCAGTCCGTCATAACCGAACAGTACGGGCAGTCCGGCCGCTATGGGTATGCATACGGCGTTGTAACAGAACGCAAAAAACAAATTCTCCCTGATATTGCGCAATGTGGCTCTGCCGATTTCCAGGGATGCCGGAACATTCCTCAGATCATCATTCATCAGTACGATGTCAGCCGATTCCATGGCAATATCGGTACCGGAACCGACGGCTATGCCGATGTCGGCCTGAGTGAGTGCCGGAGCATCGTTGATGCCGTCACCCGTCATAGCCACGTGTGCCTGGCCGACCTGCAGTTTCTTCACGATGTCCAATTTGTCGCCGGGTTTTGTTTCGGCATAGACTTCTGTAATTCCAAGTTCGTCCGCAATGCATTCAGCAGTCTGTTTGCGGTCTCCCGTGACCATCATGACTCTGAGGCCTTCGTTCTTCATCATAGATACCGATGCGGCACTTTCGGGTCTGATGCGGTCGGCTATGCCGATTGTTCCCACAAATTCATTGTCGAAAGCGGCATGGACATATGTTCTTCCGTCTTCTTCAAGTCCGTCGTTAGGCACACTGATTCCGTTGGATTTCATGAACGAACTGCTTCCGATCAGAACATTTGTACCGTTGACCGAACAAGATACTCCGCCGCCGGTAATGCTGGTAAATTCGGAATGTGCGGGAATAGGTACTCCTTTGGATTCCGCATACGATACGATTGCCTTGGCCAGAGGATGTTCGGAATCGGATTCTGCGGCTGCAATTATCCCTATGGATGATTCGTCACCGCGGAATGATACAACCTCCGGGCGACCGACAGTGCACGTGCCCGTTTTATCCAGAACAACGGTATCTACCTTGGCTGCGGCTTCTATGGAAGAGGCCGTTTTGAACAGGATTCCGTGTTTTGATCCGTTTCCGGTTCCTATGACTATGGCCAACGGAGTTGCTAGACCCAGAGCGCACGGACATGAGATGACGAGCACGGATATCGCAATGGTCATGGCAAACTGTACGTCCCTGCCGGCAAGCAACCAAGCGATTCCGGAAAACAGTGCAATACACATTACGACCGGTACGAACACGGCAGCCACGCGGTCGGCCATGTTGGCAACGGGTGCTTTGGTGGATTGGGCCATTTCGACCATTCTGGCAATCTGGAACAGGACGGCATCTTCCCCTGTTTTTTCAACCTTCGCTTTCATGCTTCCCTGTCCGTTTACCGTCGCACCGTAGATTGTATCGCCCACGGATTTGGTTACGGGGATGCTTTCGCCGGTCAGCATAGATTCATCCACCGACGAGGTGCCGTCTATCACGGTTCCGTCGGCCGGAATTTTTTCTCCGGGACGGATTAATACAATGTCGCCTACGACCAAATCCGAAGAGTTTATTCTGAATTCTTCGCCGTTTCTGATTACGGAAGCTTCCGAAGGAGCCAGGGACAGAAGTTTTCTGAGAGATCCGTTGGTTTCGTGTTTGGATCTCGCTTCGATGTATTTTCCGATACTTACCAGTGCGATAATCATCGCAGCTCCGTCAAAGCTTAAAGAATGCATCGCATGCATATTTCCGTTCCAGACGAGGTATGTGTTGTAGATACCAAGTATCATTGATGCTATCGTACTGACGGAAACCAAAGAATCCATTGTAGGATTCTTTGAGAATAGGGCCGGAATGCCTTTTTTGTAGAAGCGGCGTCCCGCATACAGTACCGGTACCACAAGTACGATTTGAAGCAGACAGAATGCGAATGGATCCAATCCGAGTTCCAGTCCGAACATATGGCCCATGGCGATGACCGATAAAGGGATGGCAAACAGAAGAGATATGGCAAGATCTCTTGCCTGTACACGTAAACCTGCCAATTCTTGTTTGTTTGCTTCGTCACGGTTATCGCTGACTACGGTGTATCCCGCATTGGTTATTGCTTTGATAATTTCTTTTTCTGTTATCGCATCTTCGTTGTAAATTACTGTGGCAGTATTCGTTCCGATATTCGCCGAACATGATTCTACGCCGTTGAGATTCTCAACGGCATTATTTATGCGATTCACACAGGCAGCACACGACATGCCGCCGATACGGAATGTTTTTGTATTCATGAGAACAAACCGTGCTTGACGCTGGCTCTGAATCCTCCGTCAACGACGGCCGAAATCAGTTTTTCGTCCGAGACATTGTCATGCATTACGACGGCTGTGCCTTTTTTGAGATTTACATCTACTGATGTGACGCCTGTTACGTTCTCAAGTGCCGTTTTGACGGTCTTCACGCAGCCTTCGCACATCATACCCTCAATTTTCAGAGTTGTTTTTGTCATGTATCGGTAATTTGATTACAAATATTTAGTTTAGCCTAAATAACAGTCATTGTGTTTGTAATGTTTCTGATACGAAAACAGAAGAACGGACACAATTTTAATTCTCAAAAAGGGAATAGTTCAATAATCATCGAACTGAGGCATATGAAGATGAAGATTTGGAAGTCTGTGCGGAGAATGCCGTGAAGCAGATCCACGACAGAAAGTACTACGCGAACATGCACGGAAAAGTTATCCTTGTCGGTTTGGCGTTCTGGGGAAAAATTCCGAAGTCTGTCGTTGAGATAAAAGATTGTTGATTTAATGGATCCTGCCCGTGAGGGCAGGATGTTCATTCATGCAGTATCTCTGGGCCATTCGCGTTCAATGACCGCGATGACTTTTGAAATCTCTTCGTCCGCGTTCTTCCACATTCCCGGCGTCCATACTCTGTGGATTTTCCAGCCTCTGGATTCAAGATATTTCTGTCTGTGGTAATCTCTTTCTCTTGTCGATGACGACATTTCATACAGGTGGCTGTCGCATTCTATTCCGAGTATATATCTGCCGTTTTGTTTGACGGCAAGATCTATGCTGTATCCTCCGATACCGACGTTTCTTTCCACAGAATATCCTTTTCTTACCAGTGTATTATACACACGGTCGGCAATCTTTCCGCCGCACCCGTTTTCTTTGTCTTTCCATCTGTCCTCTCCGAAGGAATGCAGTATGGTATCCGCCATACCCTTATCTCCGGAACTGATGGCTTTGGCATACTGCAGGTATTTCTTGAGGAAACGCGGTCCGTCGTTTTTGGTGTCGCTGACCTGCAGATCCTCGGGTTCGATGGATGTCACGATGACAATCTTGACTTTGGCACGCGATATGGCAACATTGAGACGGTTTTCACCGCCGCGGTTGTTCAACCAACCAAACCTTTGCATGAGTTTGCCGTCCTCGTTCTTTGCATAACCGACGGAGAACATGATGACGTCTCTTTCGTCTCCCTGGACGCTTTCGATGTTCTTTATGAACAATCCGACATCTTCACCGTTGTCGAATCTCTTCATTTCGTCCGCGACGGCCTTTCCGAACACAGGGTCTTTGGCGCATTCTTCGTCGAGAACATCGTTAATCAAATCTCTTTGGGAAGAGTTGAATGTTATTATTCCGACTGTTTCGTTGTTCTTTCTGGTTGCGAAGAATTTTCTGAGCATTTCGACAATCTTGCGTGCTTCGACCACATTGGATTTGTCAATCCAGGAACCGTTTACTTTCAGTACTTCTATGGGCGGGCTCGGAGGTTCCTTCACATTGGGCGAAACATACAGCCTTCCGCCGTAGAATGCATAGTTGGAGAATGCAATAAGCTCTTCGTAGCGCGATCTGTAGTGGAAGTTGAGCAGAATCGAATCATATCTTGCTCTGGCGAGATCCAGAAGGCTTTCCTCTTCCAAAGCGGCAGTAACGGTATCTTCCAAGTCTTCGTCGTCGCTGTCGTATTCTATCCTTCCGGTACCGAGCGAAGACGGACGCAGCTGTTTGTGATCGCCTGCAACTACTACCTTCTTGGCACGGTATATTGAGGGTATTCCCTTTTCGACGTACATCTGCGAGGCCTCGTCAAAAATCAGCATGTCGAAAATACCCATCTTAAGCGGAAGGATTTCGGATACCACTTCCGGAGTAAGCAGCCATACACGTACCCCTTCGAAAAGCTCGTATCCGTAACGGTCGATGAATTTGTTGAGGCTCCATTTTCTTTTGGATTCTATAATTCTGTTAATGTCTCCGCGTCTCTTGGATTCGGTGATGTATTTGAGATTATCCTGGAATATTTCTTCCACGCGGTTCTTTGTCAACTCGCGTTTTTCGTTGATTTTTCTGTCCATGTCCGATATGATGGTATCGAAATCACGAATCTGCTGCAGGACTTCTTTGTGCGAAGCATCGAATCTCTGCAGATGGTCGTTGAGAATCCACTCATAAATGTTGTCGTTACTGTCGTTCAGAGAACATTTGGA
>CAKQHC010000038.1 GCA_934234005.1 uncultured Methanomassiliicoccales archaeon
CCGCAAGGTGACTGGACTCAGCCACAAACCGGTCGGATCCATTAAAGTACAGTTTACTTTCGAAGGTCTTCCCATGGTCACGTTCTACGGGGATGAGATGAGAGGAAAGGACCTGTTCCCGCTGGCGCCGTTCAAAAAGGTTAAGCGCGGAGACATCGGACTGACCAACCAGGTCAGACCCCACAGGGGACTGATCGGAATAAGGCTGGAAGACAGCAAAGAGTACGGACCTACCGGAGAGGAGCCGTACGGTACAAACATTATCGGTAAATTCGTCGACGACCTCGACAGACTCATGGACGGTCTGGAGGAAGAAGACGTTGTATACATAACGGAGGAGAAATTATGAGTGCGCAGAGGGAGACCAGGCTGTTCATGATATCGCCGAGGTCCATGTTGACCCCCGATCAGCTTGTCCGTGCCGTCCATTCGTTCGGATACGGCGTTCTGGTGAAGGAGACATGCTACGGATGTCTGGTGGAGGGCACCAGAGAAGAGGTGCTCAGAACCCTCGCCAAGGTACGCGAGGGATACCGCAACGAGGTATTCTCCAAGATAAGGGCATACCGCAGCAGCGATCCGCGCAGATGCCGTGCACAGCACGGTACAAGGCCGGGATATGCGCAGCTGGAAGCAGAATGGGAGCTCCTGGCCAAAATTCAGATTGCTTTGGAGCAGGTAGAGGCTGGAGCAAAGTATAAGCCCAAAGAACCGAAAAAACAACTTCCCGTAAACGAATTCAAGAAAATCTGTGAGGTGCAGTGATGAAGGTATTCATAGATCCCCCGAACAGTCTGGTGCTGTTCGATCTTGTGGAAAGGTTCGGACACGAACCGCTCAGTACGATGGCCTCGATCCAGGAGAGGGTCGACAACATAGAGGTTGACATGCCTCCGATGAACGTCACTCTGGATGACGTCGTAAAGGGATTGAAATATGCCGGCGTCGAGGTTCCGTCGGGAGTGCGCGGAAGACTCTCCCTGTGGGGTCCGCTCATCGAACAGGCCGATGCGGCCATCGTTATGGAAGACTGTCCGTTCAGTTTCGGATGCGTCGGATGCGAACGTTCCAACCTTATGGTTCAGTATCTTATCAAAAGACGCGGTATACCTACCCTTTACGTGAAATATCCGGAGGATCAGGAGGCCGCAACCAACTTCGTCATACAGGCGAAGGAGTTCCTGGAGGGATTGAAATGACAATCAAAATCGCGCAGTTGTCCTGCGGAACGGAATACAGCAGTGTTCAGTACGAAATCGAGAAAGCGGCAAGGTCCGTCGGAGCAAGAGTGGTATATCCCGATGTTTCCGTGAACGACATCGACGAAGCCGTCAGGAGATTCGGTTTCAACCCACGTTCGCCCCAGCTCAAGCTGATGATTGCACGTGCGGTCCAGCTTGCGGACGGAAAATACGATGCGGATGCCGTTTTCATTACCACATGTTTCAGATGTGCGGAGGCTGCGTTGGTCAGGAACGAGCTGAGGCGCTTCATTCAGGAGAACACAAGACTTCCCGTGGTTACGTATTCCTTTACGGAGAGGCTGAAAGCATCGCAGCTGCTGACAAGGATGGAAGCTCTGGTTACCATAGTCACCAGAAAAGAACTTCTTGCCAGGGAGAGGCAGACCGGCATTACCGTAGGATTGGATTCCGGATCGTCTACCACCAAAGCGGTTGTTATGGAAAACAACAAGATTATCGGAAAAGACTGGACTCCATCCGGAGACGTTGTTGCTTCTGCCACAACCGTTCTCGAAAACGCCCTGAAGATGGCAGGAATCGAGATGAAACAGGTGGAGGCCATAGGAACCACCGGATACGGACGTTTTACTCTCGGAGAGCACTTCAAGGCCAAACTCGTACAGGAAGAACTTACCGTCAACTCCAAGGGAGCGGTTTGGCTGGCCGACAGGCAGCGCGGAGAGGCTACAATCATTGATATCGGAGGAATGGACAACAAAGCCATCACCGTCAGGGACGGAGTTCCGGACAACTTCACCATGGGAGGTATCTGTGCGGGTGCGTCCGGAAGGTTCCTCGAGATGACTTCGAAGAGACTCAAGGTAGACGTTACCGAACTCGGTGCCATTGCGGACAAAGGTAACTGGAGAAACGCCAAGATGAACTCGTACTGTTCGGTTTTCGGAATCCAGGATTTGGTTACCACGCTCGGAGAGGGAAAGAAATTCGAAGACGTGGCTGCAGCCGCATGCCATTCCGTTGCGGAACAGGTCTACGAGCAGCAGCTTCAGGAAATCGACGTCAGACATCCGATTATCCAGGTCGGAGGTACGTCGCTCATATCGGGTCTGGTTACCGCCGTCGGAGAGGTTCTCGGAGAGAAACCCATCGTACCTCCGGATTCCCAGTACATCGGAGCCGTCGGAGGAGCTCTTCTGAGCTCGGGATTCCTGTGAGGCATCGATATGGCCATCGATATTACTGTCGAAGGCGACGACCCGTTCGGTTCGGCCGCGTACGGCAGACTCTTCGAGGAGATAATGACCGATCTCAACAAAGCCGTCTTGATCGACAGGGTAAAGCTTGTGCTGAAACCGTCGGTTCCGCTCTTTGTGTTTTCCGTGGTGCTGAAAGCCGAACCTTCCGCCAAGAATTTGGGTGATGTTTCGAGCGTCAGAACCGAGGGGGACGGGGTGCATGTGACCATCACCCAGGAGAGATACGCGCCGGACATACTCAACCAGCTGTGGAACAGGTACGGAAGAAGGTTCGTAACCCAGCAGACCCGTTTCGACATCGACGTTTCCAACGCCAAAGAGGCCGATGTGGCAGCTCTTCCCATATCCACGGGAGAGGAGGACACGCGCGAAATTATGGGAGCAATCTGGAGAGTCATGCCGGAAGGAATCAAAAACCGCCGTACGCTGATGACCGGCAACGTCATTACCGTTGTAGCGACGGAGGAGCTGATGCTTCCGGAGATGATGGACGAAGGCAGATCGGTACATGTTTCGATGGGAGGCACGGCATAATGTTTGAAGTAATGATGTACGACGGAGGAGTATACCGTTCGGACGAACTCTACGAAATGATAGAGGATGTGGGCGGTGTGGTCCTGCAGAAGAACAGGAGTTCGCAGATGCTTACCGTCATAATGTCGGTTCCCGGAGAAGACAGGGAAGCCGTTTCCAAACTGTGCAGCGAAATCGGAGGAGTAGTCAAAGACGTTCCCCTTGCGGGTACGGAGATTGCGGTTGTGGGGCCGACTCTCGGAAGGCACCATATGCCCCATCCGATATGCGATATCGCGGAAGAACTGCGCAGATACGGTTCCGTGACTGTTGTTATGGGAGCGGCGAGGGGACGCGGCAAAGCCACGGCGCAGATATCCGCCACCGAGAAGGCAATCATCGACGAATACGATGCGGCGGTGTTTGTTTTGGGTAACTTCAAGACATGCGTGGAGACCAAAGCCGAACTGATCAGGGATATTCACGTTCCCACTGTTCTCGTGTCCGGGCCCATGCCCGAAGGCGTGGAGGATACTTGCGAGGCGATAGTGTCCGGAGTCGGAAGAAAATCCGCAAGGATGAGAACTCCCGACGAAAGGAAGAAGCTCGAAGAGATTGCGGATGCTTTGGAATCCGTGCTGCGCGAGAAGAAGAAGGTTCTGGAAGAGGATCCGTTGTTCGTGCATCCCGCGGAAGTCAAACAGCTTCTGCAGGAATACGAACCGATAGACATGTGTCTCAGGCCGGCTCCGATGGTTCTCCATTTGGACGGACTGAGGATAAAAATCGGTTACGAGGAACACCATGAGTATCTGGAGAACGTTATGGTTTACGGACGCAGGCTAGGCGAAGTCGCGGACATAACTCCGTCCAGAATCGACGACAGCAGCATACTGATCAGAATCAAGACCCGTTCCCAGGTCGAGGACGAGGACAAACTCAGGAATGCCTGAGTATTTTTTTCCTACGGCGGGATATTCCCGCCGATTACTGTTCCGCAATCTATGCTTTACAGTCGTAACAGCTCAGATAAGTTATTTATTTTAGAACTTAGTAACTTATTGTAAGGTGGGGAAGCGTGATCGCCCTCTCTCCCATAAAATGTAATTGGGGGGGGGGTCGGGATATCTTCCGACCGTTGGACTTTTTGCGTGGAGCCCAAACCTACCGGAGAACCGGACGGGTTTGGAATCCAGATTTGATTATCGAGTACAATCTGTGCAGACTGTATGTCCGATTCTCCAGAAGATATGGAGAAATATAAATGAAAACACAGATGAAAGCAATTATTGCTTCTGCTGTAGTCATCGCACTGGCATTGTCCGCGGTGGCCGGAGTCACGTATTCGTGGTTCTCGGATTCGGAAGAGGCTGAAATTAGTGTATCTACAGCAGTAGTGAATTATGAAAAACCCAATCTTACAGGATCATCTGTTGTGGGTAGAGGAACACTTTCTGCAAATAGTGACACAATTACTATAACTGATTTAGCAGCATCCCAAAAGTATTCAATTAATGTTGGTATAGTTAACAAATCTTCTATTGAAACTGTATATCGTGTTTATGCAACTTGGGAGAATGGGGATTTTACCAATGACGATTTAGAAAATATATACATCAATCATGAACCTTTGACAAGTGAACAAATATTTGTCAAAGATTGGACAAGATTGAGCGTTAGTGACGAGTCCGATAGTTTTACATTTAATATATCTACACTTAGTTCGTATGGAAATAACCAATCTTCTGAGTCCGAAAAAACTGGATTAGTAATAAAAATTACAGTCGAAGCATACCAGGGAACATATTTGTCGCCTGCTAAGGTTGGTAATAAAGAATACAATGATATAATCGATGCTATAAATGCAGCAAAAAACAATGATACAGTTACATTATTGAGCGATGTGTCTAAGCCACTTACTATTGATAAGGAAATAACGTTGGATCTCAACGGTAAAAAAATCATTGTGTCTGACCCTAAAGGTGTTGCTATAAAAGTCACGTCTGACGGAAAGTTAACAATCACCGGTGATGGTTTTGTTGATGGAGGATCTGGTGGAGACAACCAAGCTGTTCATGCATGTAAAGACAGTACAGTTATAATTAACGGCGGTACCTTCACCGTCGGAGCAGATGCAAGCGGCTTCGGTAATTCTGTTATCGAATCATCTGGTGGAAATATCACAGTCAATGGAGGATATTTCTACACCGATTATAACTACCACGGTTTTTATTACGTACTTAATCAAAATAATGGTAGTCCTGGAACCATAACTGTAAACGGCGGCACCTTTGTTGATTATGACCCCTCTAAGGGAGACGATAATCTCAAAGGAAACTTCGTCGCTGATGGTTATTCGGTAAATTCCGAGGTAAAAGACAACCACACTTTATATACTGTTACTAAGAATCAGTGATTTAAGGGCCTTCGGGCCCACCTTATCCATTAACGGATGAGATTTTATGAAAGAATTGAAGCAATGGATCTGTATTACAGCGATAGCTTTTATCGCCGTATTTGCGGCATTCATGATAGTTCATCCGCATGTTGCGGAAGTTTCCTGTTCCGAACACGGTACGATATCGGAAGACGGAACGGTAAGATTCCATTCTGGGTTGTTTCTCGGCATTGATCCCGACGAAGGTTTCTCGCCTGTTGTTTATGTTGACGGAGAATCGGCAGAATACGACGGAAGCGGTACGTTCCTGTACCGTACAAGCGTGTTCGATCTCGACACCCATAAAATATACGTGGAGTTTGTCAGATCTGCGTATCTGTCCGTATCCCATAACGGCGGTGGAACAGTTACTCCGGACGGAATCGTTCTTTCAACGGGTGACGTGAGAATAATCGCTACTCCCGATGACGGTTATGTTATTGATGATGTGATTGTCAACGGAGAATCTATTGGGTCGGTGAACATCATCGATTTGTTTATCGACAAGCCGTACGAAGTCAATGTAGTCTTCAGAGAATCGGTTCCCGAAGATCCGGAGATAACAGTCGATGTCAGTGTGGATATCGCCGTCAGTATGTTCATGCTTATGTCAATGAATCATGATTTCGGTACGATTATTCCGTCCGGAACGATGAAAGTTCCGTACAACGGATCTTTGGTGATTTCAATAATACTGAATCCCGGATACGCAATGAGAGATCTTCTCTTGACGGAATGTCGGAAGGTCCCGTAACTGAGTATCGCATAGACAGTATTACCGGCAATCTGAGTATCGTGGCGATGATCGACAAGATTGTCGAACCCGGAGAAGAGTATACCGTTGACATAACATCCGGTGAAGGCGGTACAACCGACCCGAACGGATCCGTTACGATATCCAAAGGCAACGATTTAACGATAAAATTCGTTCCGAACAACGGATACAGATTATCCAAGCTGATTATCGATAATTCCGAGATTACGGTAAGCGGCGATTCGTACACAATCCGCAACATCACCAAGAACATGTCCGTTTCGGTATATTTTGAACCGATCCCGGAGAAGAAGTTAATCGGTATAGACATCGTCAAACCGCCGGTTAAGACAGAGTATACGGTCGGCAGCGTTCCTGATATCACAGGAATCGAAGCCGTTGCGATGTACAGCGACGGATCTTCCGTTAAGCTGTCCGAATCCGATTTATCGGTATCGCCGAAGAAGTTCGATACTGTCGGCATTCAGAAAGTTACCGTCGGATACGGCGGATTCACGGATTCGTACGGCGTTACAGTCTATTCCGTAGACCAGGTGTTTTCCGTTACCGTTGTGTCTTTCGACGGCCAGTCGGTGAACAAGCGTCTTTCCGATTTCCCGATAAAAATCGAAGCTTTTGAACCCGGAGACAGTAAAGAACTGGTCATGAAGATTTCTTCGAAATACGGCTGCAAAGCCAATCTGTCGTTCACCCCGACATCATATGATAAGGAACTGACAGACAGAATCACAGTATCTCTGGACGGCAGAACCTTAGGTTCGCTGACAGAACTTTTCTCTTCGGATATTTCGTTGGGCACCCTGTCCGAAGAATCGCAGATAAACCTGGTGTTCTCGTTCCCTCCGGGAGACGACGACAACCTGGCACTGAACAAGAACGCATCGTTTGAATTGGCCGTAAAAGTCGATATCGATGCATAAAAGGAATGATAACAATGAATATGAACAAAACAGCCGCGATAGCGATAACCGCAACGGCGGTTATCGTTCTGGCATCTGTTGTCGGAGCCACCTACTCTTGGTTTTCCGCCGAGGAGACGACCAAGGCCGAGTTCGGATCAGCCGAGATGGAAGTGGGTGCCGTAGACAACAAATACACCGTATGGGCAGGAGACAATACCGCAGGAGCGGTAACAATAACCTCCAATGACGGAACCATCGCTGGAACCCGGCATGACATACCACATCAAATACAATGTGAAATACAACACCACCGTAAGTTCCGCTTCCGTGAAAACCGAAGCATTTCCGAACGGATTCTCCGGAACCGTATCAGTCGAATACACACATAAAACGACTGGTGGGTCTGTGACGGAAACGATTGACGGTTGGAAGAATCTCGGAAAACTCGATGCACCTAAGGAATTCACCGTAACGGTGTCGTTTACCGTATCCGAAAAATGGTCTCTCGAAGATGCCAAAAAAGCCAACCCTACGGTTACGATAATCAATGAGATTACCCAGACCCAGGCAATTACGTCCGGAACAGCAGGTGCGTAAAATGAAGACCAAGACTACAGCCATAGTAGCATCGTTGGTAATCATTGCTCTTGCGTCTTCTGCCATCATTGGTGCAACCTATTCCTGGTTTGAAGACAAAGAAACCGTCACTGCGAAATTTACTCCCGGATCGATAGACATCAATGTCGCCGTTTCGGATTCAAAGGCTAAGAATTATGACAGTGATTGGACCTCACTGAGTGAGGGCGGTACAGTTATTCTAGGCTCTGGAGCAGAAGTCTCAATGACAACTGCTTCCACAAACGATGCGACTGCTGCATCGATAACGTTCGATAAGGCTGCGCCCGGTGATTCCGTGACCTTCATGATGAAGATTACCAATGGTAGTAACATCAAAGCCAAGTGGACAGTTGATGCTGCCGGAGGAAATTTGAAGGTCGATGATAAGAATGTTTTCAACATTTCCATTAAATGTGGCAACGCAGATGTATCCGGATACAAAGAATTCGGAACGAATTCTAGCGTGGATGTAACCGTGACGATAACAATCAACACGGAGATTACATCCATGCCTGCATCATCTGAAATTACAATTACGGCTAGGGCTACCCAGCTTGCGGCAACATTACCCACAACAAATCCATAAACCCATTACCGCCTTCACGGCGGGTAAAATCTCATTTAATCTCATTTTTATTTAGATTAATTTTATATATGATGATTTTTCGGAAACGTCTTTCCGCGAAGGCTTATATTGTGTTACGGAGTACGATTGCCCAGAGGATTCTAAATGAAAGCAATCGATGCAGTCAATGCACCCATTTCCGCAGAGACCTCCGCAAGAATCGCGGAACTTATCGGAAAGGAGAAATGCACCATGGACGGAGACGTTCTTGTAGTCAAACCGTCCTGTACCGAAGATCTGTCCAAAGTAGTAATTACTGTGATGAACGCAAAAGGTTCCATTACGCCCTACTACCAGAAAAACACCAAACACGCAGGCCAGGTTGCGGTTGATATGTCCGATATGGCATCCATCATCGAGCTCGACAAAGTTCATATGACCGTCAAGGTCCAGGCCGGATGCAAAATCAGCGATATCGAAAAGGCACTCGCTGCAGAGGGATTCACTCTCGGAGCATCCTTCCCCGGAAAAGAGCCTACCGTGGATTCTGTCATATACACCGAGGAAGCACTCATCGGATCCTACAAATACGGGACCGTCAAGGATCTTGTGTACAACATCGTTGCTGTCGGAGCACAGGGCGACGTCATCACCACAGGATACGACAAAATCGGATACTATATGTCCGCATACAACCTCATCCAGACCCTCGCGGCATCCAACGGAAGGCTCGCACTGGCAACCGAAGTTACATTCAAGATCCACCCCGCAGGAGTTACCAAAGTCGTCGGATTCGTCGCACCCGAGACTTCTCTCATTCAGACTTTTGCTCAGAGGATTGCCCAGGAAGCTTCCGTCAAACCTCTGCACATTTCCTTCAACGCTTCCAAGAAAGCAATCATGGTTGCATTCCAGGGCGGAGAGGACCTCGTCGATCTCGACATCGAGGCAGTCGATGCCATCGCAGCCGAAGTCGGCCTTTCCAAAGGAGATGCAGCAGCTACCAAACAGTCATGGGACAACATCAGATGCTGCCACTGCGTCTGCCCCAAGGCACCTACAGTGTACATTCCCCTGAAGAACTTGAGCGCATACCTTGATGCACTCGCCGGAATCGCAGATTTCACCACCGTTGCCGGAAACGTTCCCGACCGCAGCACCGCAGTTGTCAAGCTGTTCGGAAAAGTCGGAAAGGATGCGTACATGGCAGCCGTCGACAAAGCCGAGGAGTACGGAGGAAGGTCCTGCTGCAGGTGCCCCTCCACATACCGTGACGAGGCCACCCAGGCACTCGTAAAGAGAATCGAAGCAGGATTCCTCGGAGCTTCCGTCGAAGAGCCCAAGCTCAAACGCGAAATCACTCCCGAGTTCATCGACAAAATCAAAGAAATCGTCGGTGCAATCAATGTGTCCACCAACGGAATGGACAAGATTCTGTACAGCCACGATCTCGCTCCTCTCCCGAAACTCGCGGGTATTGCATTCAACAACCTTCCCGATGTCATCGTAAGGCCCGAGAATGTCAAACAGGTTTCTCAGGTCGTTGCTCTCGCATACAAATACGGTGTTCCGATTGTTCCCCGCGGTAACGGATCATGGGGTCTCGGAGGATGCATGCCCACATCCGGAGGTATCGTTCTCGATATGCCTTCCAAGATGAACAAAATCATCAAGATCGACAAAGAGAACCTTTGCGTCAGGTGTCAGGCCGGAATCACATGGAAAGCACTGCTCGACGCATGCGAGAAGGAAGGATATATCGTCGGTTCCATGCCCTCTTCGTTCCCCAGCGGAACCGTCGGAGCATGGATTTCCACCAACGGTATGGGAATCGGTTCCTACAAATACGGATCCGCCAAAGACAACATCCTCAACGTTCAGGCAATTCTCGACGATGGTTCCGTCGTCACTACAGGTGCCTCTACAACCTGAACCAGTTCTTCGCCGGAGCCGAGGGTACCCTTGCGGTTCTCGGAGAAGTTACCTTCAGGATTTACCCCGCGGGAAAACTCAGATGCCTCGGATACGAATTCGACGCACTCAAAGATGCCAACCAGCCCATTCAGGACATGGTCGCAGACGCATCCGTCAGGCCTCTGCACGTCGCATGGTCCGATTACCTCCACTTCCAGAACCAGAAGAGGGCCGGATGCCACGCACCCGACGTGAAGAACGTTTTGCTTGTAACCCTCCAGGGAGACGACAAGCACAACGATCTCGAGGAAGCATTCTTCGATGCCGCAGCCGAGAAAGCCGGCGGAAGGAAGATTGCCACCGAGATTGCCGAGCACGAGTGGGACGAGAGGTGCTACGAATTCCGCGCAAGGAAACTCGGAGTGGGAGAGATTCCCGCAGAGGTTATCGTGCCCACAGTCAACTGGGGAGAGTTCACCGACAGGTGCTACGAAGGATTCAAGGAAATGAAGATGGAAGCAGGAGGAGTCATCGGAGTTATGGTCGACAGGTCCACAACCCTGTTCATGCCCTACTACTTCAAGGACGACGAGCTTCTTACCGGAATGCTTGCATTCGGATTCAACTTCTACCTCGGAGACGTTGCCGCAGAATACGGCGGAAGGAGCACGGGATTCGGAGTCTTCTTCGCATGGATGCTCGATGTTATCCACGACGAGGATACTGCTGCCAGGATGAGATGCCTCAAGACCGTCATGGATTCCCACGACGTCGTAGCTCCCGGACACGTTACCACCGGTATGACCAGATTCGGTATCGCAATGTCCAAGCCTCTGATGACCATGGGAAGCTTCGTCATGCAGTTCATGAAGAAGATCATGCCCGCAGACAGGACCTTCAACTACAACCTCCAGAGGTTCAGGTACAACGAGCTTGAGCACATCAAGGCTCTGGACAGGGTACACACCCTGGGTGACGGAACCCAGTGATGTAAAAACGGGCCTTCGGGCCCTCTTTTTTATTTTAATTCGGCTTGTTCCTGAATTCCGTCGGTCTTTCGGCGAAGAAATTACATTACGTATGCGGAACAGCTGCCGGTGTGATGCTGCGGGCGGTTATACGATTGTGAAAATAATTTTCAATATCGATGCGGCAATCATAATTCCCAGGAGCGCCCATAACAAAGCATCTGCTTTTCTGCCGTTTCTTTTCTCAGAATTCATCGATGATGTCGGCAATCTGTCCTGCGTAGTCAAGAGTCATCATCCCCGGAGACTGTTCTTCCCATACCTGTTCGGTAGCCGATCCGGATAAAACACCGATGAACATTGCTCCCGAATCGCGTGCGGACTGAAAATCGGTTATATTGTCGCCGAGATACAGAAGTTCCGACGGTTTTACATTCAACAGACCCGCAAAATCAATCATAGCCTTGGGCGAAGGTTTGGCATCATCGTAGCATGTGTGGTCTCTGCCCATGACGGCATCCATTTTATCCAATACGCCAAAGCGGCCCAGTGCTTTTTCTGCGTATTCCAGACTTCCTCTGGTCAGCAGGCCTACTTTGAATCCCTTGGAGTGAAGTATGTCCAGACATTCGAGCGAACCGGGGAACGGAACGGCCTCGTCTACATGGCGTATTTCTATCTCGGTACTTTTTTTATCGATTTCATTGCATATCTGCTGATATTCGTTTCCGCGTCCGTGCGATTCAAGCCAATCCTTAATCGGATGTCTGAGTCTTTTTCTGTCCGGATCAGGGCCGTAAATTTCTTCGAACGGAATATCGTGGGATGCAAGGATATGTTTGTCGATACTGTAAAGTTCGTCATAGTCTACACGGGTTTTCAAAAAAGTACCGTCAAGATCGAAACCGATTGCCTTAATCCCGAGCGTCATGACGGTTAATCTGATAGAATATAGAAAAAGGTTCTTTCGGTAAACACATAGTAGCAATATTGGACATAAGTCTGCGTGTGTTGTAAACCAAATTCTATTTTTGTAGAATATAAACTATATTGAGTTTCGCTAGTTTGTTATCAAAAATATAAAGTTAAATGATAGTTGTTTGATATGAGACATAATTTTGGTAAAATACTGTCATTCCTGACATCGACTGCATCCACTGAATCTTTTTAAATACAGAACAACAATAACTATTGCTTCATGTCAGAAGCAGGTGAATTCAGATTGAAAATACCGCAAACAGGAATATTTGACTTCGGAGAAATCCGTGACGGAAATTATTATTTCGTCGATAAATCCGAGCTCATTTCTGACATCATCGACGATGGGAACAAAGTATATCTGTTCACCAGGCCGAGACGTTTCGGTAAATCTCTCAATCTGTCGATGATTGATTCGTTTTTTAACCTAAAATATAAAGGAAACACATGGTTTGACGATTTGAAGGTTAATGAACACGAGAATTGTACAAGACTGAAAAACAAGTTTCCTGTCATAAGCATATCTATGATGGATTTTGATACGGGCAATCTTGCTAATTTCCGTGAGAAACTTGTAGATATTGTCGGGACAGCGTACGATCAGCATTTGTATCTAAATGATAGTAATAAAATTCAGGGGCGTCTCCGCAGGGAATATTTGGACACATACGTAGATGATTTTACCGATGTGAAACTCGAAAATTCGCTGAATAAACTGTGCGAGATGCTTGAAATATATCACGGTGTAAAAC
>CAKQHC010000039.1 GCA_934234005.1 uncultured Methanomassiliicoccales archaeon
ACCTGATGAGAAGGACCCTTTAGTACGAGAGGAACAGGGGTTCGTCGCCTCTAGTTTATCAGTTGTCTGACAAGGCACGCTGAGTAGCCACGCGGTAGTGGATAAGAGCTGAAAGCATCTAAGCTCGAAGCCATCTTAAAAAAGAGGTACCCACAGAACGCCCGTAAATGACGGGTTTGATAGAAGCCGGATGTAAGTATCGAGGTTCGCCGAGATATTCAGTCCTGGCTTACTAAAGTTCTTAGACGTCGCTGGAGTGTGATCTAGCAGTTAAACAGGTTTCGTATGAAAAATCTCATCCTCTTTTTTTTATTTTGAATTTTTCAGAGTATTTCAGTCTGTGTCAATGCAGATTTTCTCATCCTATTTTCATTAATCAGCGTTCGATCAAAGAATGTTGCCGTACTTATTTATTCGAGTGTAGAATCAGAAGAAATCACTCAGTTTGCATTTTTTGACTTTATCATTATTGAATACGGAATTCATACTCATCTCGAGAATCTCGATTCTCTCTTTGGTATAGGTGTCAAGTCCGTATTTCTCACCGATGGTCTTTGATATCTCAAGATATTTCTTTACACTTGCTTCGTGTACCGTGAGTGTCAATCCGTTTCCGCATTCGTTGCATTTTCCGGATATGGGCATCCTGCGGTATTTCTGTCCGCATTTTGTACACCTGACGGTTTGGGTTGAGAAGCTTCTAAGATTTCCAATCATGTCCGGCATGAAGTGTTTGTTCAAAACACGCGTTGCTACGTCTTTCTCGTCCACAGCACG
Organism: uncultured Methanomassiliicoccales archaeon; assembly: GCA_934234005.1. GTDB lineage: Archaea > Thermoplasmatota > Thermoplasmata > Methanomassiliicoccales > Methanomethylophilaceae > Methanoprimaticola. Next base: position 778 of record CAKQHC010000039.1, read on the forward strand.
TATTTTCTTGCCTAACATGAGCTGAGCATCCATCTTATCCATCATTGTCTCTAACGTGGTGTATGCAGAGTATTTCGGACCATCAGAAATGTCGTGAGTATCGTGGGTGAATCCCAAACCTTCGTATTGTTTTTCGGTTCCGATACGGCTGCCTATGAGATCCATCATTTTTTCAATCTCTTTCGGCTCTTTCATCTCCATAGCGGCCCTGTATAATTCTATCGGATATTCTCTGCGGCAATCGACGTTATGTGCTTCCTTGTCGATTTCATTAGGGTCAAGTCTGGTGGTAAGAACCAACGGTGCATCCATCAATCCTCCGCGTCTGTCCGGCAGGAAGTGCCTGGAGAAGTTAAGAAGTGCATCCATCGCCAGCATAACGCAGTCCTCATCTCCATCGCAGTTTCTTCTTTTGGCTGCATGGAAGAACGGATGTCCGTAGCACCCGCGTGCATTAGCATATCCTATAATGCGCGTAAGAACGCATCCGGATGTATGGGGGGCCAATGCATACGTAATATTTCCGATCAATTCCGTTCTGTTGTTGATGTTGTAATATCTGGGAAGTTTGTACAACTCCTCCAGTTCATCATCGATATATTTGCTGACTTTTACAAGATAATCTCCGCAATCCGTTGAAGGTACGATGTCCTGCGGTTTTAATTCGACTATCTGTTCGGGATCGGTTAAAGGTTCGCCGTTCCAGTCGTGCGTATAGCCAAGTTCGTGGGCTTTCTCAATCGGGAGTCCCACTTCCCTTGGTTTGAAGTGAGTCAGAGGAATATCGGTCATATCAAAACGGATTGTACCGTCTTTGAAGGTTGATACATCGTATTTGCGTCTGAGGATTCCCTTTTCCATCGGTTCCACGAATTTCAGTTTGGAAATCAAAGCATCAAGGCATTTCATATCTCCCGGGGGTCTTTCGCCCAGGTTTTCGCATGCTTTTTTGAAGACTTCATCAAGATTGACATCGATCTTTGCAGAACCCATATTTCCGAATTCATTCTTCATGGGGGTATATACGGTATGCGATCCGCATTCCGGACACTTGTTGAGGATAGTTTTGGTTCTGCATTCGGGACAGATCCTGTTTCCCGCATCCACGGTTACGACGGCTTTTCCGCTGTTTTCTCTGGACGCATTTTGTTTGTAAAATTTGATGGCGGCATTAATCTCCTTGCCTACTTCCGCTTCGTCTCCTACCGGGAAGAGAGAGAATACTTTCGGAGTCATGTCGCGTTCTTTCGCCTTCTCCGGACGTCCCATTCTGGTTCCTATGCGCGTCATGGCTCTTGCGCGTACTTCATACCCTGCGGCCTTGGATACGGCCTCTAATGTATTGTCTCCTTCCAACTCTGCCCTGGAAACCATCTTTTCGTTCTCGTAAGACAATCCGAGGCAGTCAAGAATCGGAAGGCTGTATTTGGAACTGATAATCACTTTTCCGTCTCTTACGATATGCAGTGCACAGAGGTCTTCCAACATGCGTTTCGAAACGGGTTCCAGAGGAATGACGATACTGCCGTCCGAATAATCCCCTTCGGCGAGTATATACTCTCTCAGACTTTTTATTCTGTCTAACGGGTAGTCCGACCAAAACAGATTATAGTTGGGGTGCAACGGAACATGCATCGTATTGCACATTTCCTTGGCTCTTTCATATGTGGGGTTCTGCCAATCGTCCGGCAGTTCGCCTTTTTCACGCAATTCAAGTTTATGCCATTCTACGGGATATCCCGGCGGACACAGTGTGTGGTTGTTTTCGCAGAACTCGCCGTATGGTACGAGTATCTCTCCGTTATCCACTATTTCGGATATTTGGGGCCTGATTGCCAATACGTCGTCTTTGGTTTGACAGTACACAAGATCTCCGTTTTTCAGTAACACTGTAGGCCCTTCGAGCATATCGCAGGGCGTAACCACACTGGCTTTACCCGGTCTTTCGATTTTTAGTTGGGTGCCCAGCGCCATAAATTCGTCCATTACGTACATCGTTGCCGTGCTGTATGCGAGGGATGCCAATCCGGAAGTACGGGCCCTTCCGTATCTGAGTCTGAATCCGCCTACTTTACACGGATGGCCGAAGATGGGACGTCCTGCGACGATATCCATCAGATATTTGTACTGGGGTTGGACGGTCTTTACGGTTTCTTTTGCCTCTTCTTCCTTGGGTTTGGTCTTGTGCGCTTCCAGATACTGTCCTATGAATTCCCATCCGGGAATATTGAGTTTGTCGACGTGTTTCTTTAGTTTGGCGGCCTTTTGACACATGCCTTCGGCAATGACAAGGCATGCACCGCCTCTTACACGGTTTGTATCTATGCGCGGAAGGTCTCTGAATCCGGATATTTCGACCGATTCCGTACCTTCTCCGTCTACGCATACGGGACAGTTTCTGACTATGAGGTCGATTTCTTCGGATGTCGGGGTATACTGAAGGTGCTGCTGCTGTTTGTACAGCGGAATTTCCTCGTCGAATCTTGCAATCTCTCCCTCGGTGGGCTTGTATTTTCCTATGCCCAATTCCGTTCTCACGACATCTGCGATGAGCACACTCATAGCCTGTGCCGTACCTCCTGCCGCACGGATGGGTCCGGCAAAAATAAGATCGACGTAATCGGTTCCGTCGTCGTTCTTTTTGATTTTTGTGAATGCGATACCTTCAAGCGGTGCGACGAGAACCCCTTCGGTAAGAACAGCCAATCCTACGCGGGTTGCTTTGTCCAATGCCACTTCCAGGCTTTCTGCGGGTCTTTTTGCCATTTCTTTGGCAACTACCAAGGAAACCAGTTCACGGTTACCGATTTCGGCTGTTTTTTGTCTTATGATTTCTGCCGCGCCTTCTACGTGGTAGTCCGACAGAAGTTTTTCCACACGGGATGCAAGATCTTCCGCCTGAGGTATTTCGACGGATATTTCCGGATCATAGCCCAATTCACGTGCTTTATTGGCTATGTCGTAGCAGTTGTTGTTGATTTTCAGGAGCTGTTTGAAATAATCATCCATCTCTTTGCTGCGTACCGGTCCGGAAATATTGTCTGCCATGTATCAGGCCTCTTCTTCGTATTGAAGCGCTTTGCGTCTGAACACTTCGCGCATGGATTTCATAATTGTGTTTCTGAGTTCATCCATGTTTTCTCCGCTCTGTGCGGAGAAGAAGAGACGTCCGTCTCCGCTCTTGCCTATGTCGCATTTGCTTTCTGCTACGATTATCTCCACATTGCCGAATCCTTCCTGGATGTTGGCAAGGAGTTTTTCCTGAACTTCGCGTGTAAATCCGCATGTTTCCGTCGGATCGACAACGAATAAGATAACGTCCGTAAGATACCTCAGTGCGAGAACGGCCTGTTTCTCGATGGCGTTCCTTTCGTCGAATGTTCTGTCAAGCAGTCCGGGAGTATCGATAATCTGGTATTTTCTCCAGTCGTCTTCTATGTGGCCCACGATCACTCCTTTGGTTGTGAACGGATACGGAGCTATTTCGGGTTCCGCGCTTGACAGCACGGTGACCAGGTTGCTTTTTCCCACGTTGGGGAATCCGGCAACTACCAGAGTGGGCATTTTCGGATCGACGGCAGGCAGTTTCCTGAGTTTGTTCTTGGCATCTCCCAGGAATTCAAGGTCGTCGGAGATTCTGTCTACATACGAGTTCAGTCTTCCGTAGAATCCCCTTCTTATTGCTTCGATTATTTCCGGATCTTTGTGTCTGCGGATGTCTTTAAGCGATTGGTTTTTGAGTTTCTCGACTTTTCCCGCACACCAATTCACGGCCCCGAGAGCCTTTTTGTATCTGTCGATGCCGATGATGATATCAATCAGTTCGGGAAGGAAATCCTCTTCCTTATCCATACGGGGGAATTTTTCCACATATCCCTGGAGGGCAGTAACCACAATGTCTCCCGACGCGGTGACTTTTGCCAAAGCCGTTTTCTTACGGGTGTCTAGTGTGTTAGTGCCGTTCTTGTAGATTTTGGATGCCCTGTGGAAAGCTTTTTCCATCAATTCCTCTGATGTGAGTACTGTGGGAATTTTAAAATCCATTGCGGCCATACAACACCCATCGCCATCGGTTATATTAGGTTATTCGCGCGCGGTTATCCGTACGAGACGGTCAGTCTGAATAGCCAGATGTCGTGGGACATCTTTTTGTTCGGCTTCATTACCGACGGTATCGCTTCGGTAGGGACATCGTCAAATCTTATGCCGCAGTCTACGGACGGTTTTCCGGTATCGATGCCAACGATGCGCGTCAGCGATGCCAGATTCGCTCTGAAGACTACGTCGCCGCATATCCGCGGTATGTCCGGGGTTTTGCACAGGAGTTTCGGGAATCCCACTTCCATACCGAGACATATTTCGATATCGACGTCTTCGGGTATTATTCTGTCCGGTTGTATGCGGTACGGGTCTTTTATGCCCAGTATTAAGGATTCTACCCTGCCGGCGATTGCTTTCAGAGTATCGGATGCCAAATCCGAATCCGTACGCAAAGCCAGGCGCAGCCTTCCGGACGCGGACGACGTAAGGTCGCTTACACTGACATTCACATACACCGACGCTTCCAGTATTCTTCCGCTGACATGTTTTATGGTACGGTCCACGGTGTTCTTTACCAGACTGCGGATAAATTCCGTCAGACTGTCCGTATCGGTTATGCTGCCGACGTCTTCGAATGCTTTTTGCACACCGTACCAGACAATGTCTTTGGCATCGGCGGCGGTTATCAGTTCGCTTACCACGGCGGATCCGTTGCTCTCTCCCATGGAACCTTTTCCGAAAGTCCATTCGGTCGAGCCGTCGAACTTGCGGTGTATCGTCTGCAGGTCGTTTGCGGTGTCCCTCATGGTCGGTGTTTTGTCCACTTCGTTCCCGTCCGGATCTTTCAGAACCAGAGATTCTCCGTTTTTGGTGTGTTTGCCGGATTGGTTGACCAGCAGGAATGTGGTGGTTATTACGAGATATTCCCCGGGAGATATGGATCCCGACAAAGTCATGTTTTTGGTTTTGCGGTCGGAACATGCCAGGAGTGTATATCCGTCGAGTTCGACGGTGTGCGGACTGTTGTTATACAGTTCCACCCATTCATTACCTCTGTCGTCTCCGGGAGGATTGCTTTCGAATTCGTTTATCAGCAAACCCTCCTGGACGGGGTGCGAGTATCTCAATGTGAATCCCGCATCCAATCCGACGTTTACTCCAAGGCCGGGAACCGGTATGGATGACAACCTCTCGCCCAAACCGGGTATGTCGCTTAACGACAGTCCTGTCTCGTAATAATTTACGAGTTCCGGGAGAACCAACGATATGTCTGTATCTCCTATGGATCCGTCCAGCGTGAGAAGGTGTTTGCTGGATTTCATCAGAGGGTCCAGAGACATCTTTATTTTCCAGCTGTCTGAAGTTATACTTCCGTTTCCGGTAAAAATCAGGTTGTCGCTTTTCACGTCTCCTTTGACCTTTACGGTAATGCCGGCCGATACAAACAAGCCTGCGACAGGACCGGAAAGGGTTGCGGTAAACAGTGTCTTGGTATTGGATACCCAGGTCATGGCAGACGTGGATATCCTCAGATTGTATCCGAAGAGGCCGATGTCGATATACTGCTTTCCCAGACCTATGCTGAAGAACAGATTGAGTGCGGCATCGGAAAATATGTCCGCGGCTTCGGCCGAAATCCATTCGTTCAGCTTCTGAATCGGTTCCATGACTTTTTCGTACATGTCCGTGACGGCTTTGGCTATGTATTCCGTTACAACCGTCAGTTTCTCTGCCAGAAACTCCAATGCATCACCTACAACGGACATGACGTCCATCAGAGGTTCTATGATCGGTTCCAGTATCTTCAATATCATACGGACGGATTCGTCTATTATTGTGGCGGACGGACGGTATTCCACGTTGTCCAATGCCCATCCGCTTATGACCGGCACCTCTATCGTCAGATTGATGTCTGCGGTTCCGGAACATCTGCTGTCGTAATTGCCGGACGACAGTGCGATTGAATTTCCGCCTTTTATTTCATATGTTATTCTGTCGTGTATCGTTGCGGTGAATACTGTGGTATACGCGGCGACGGAATCCGAGGAAAAACCGACGGAATGGATGCTTTTTTCCGAATTGATTGTCGGGTTGGTGGAAACGGGATCCGACAGTATTTTTGCATCCAGATATTCGTAGGATACGGTATCGCCGTCGGTAAACACAAACGGGCCGCAGTCGGGAAGTTCGGTGAATCCCGATGCCGGGTTTACAGATATGCGGGAACACCATTCTTCGCACAGTCTGTGCATACTGCCGCGTACGGGTTGCATAATGTCCGTGAGAGATTCGGTCTGTTTCAGCATCCATGCGGCTATCTTTTTCATAAGTCCGGGTTCTCCGCCGGGTACCTCCGCCAGGATTCCGAACACAGATAGGTCACTGATAACGGAACGGCGGTATTCCTGAAGGGCTGTTGACACAACATCGGATTGTCTGGCTTCTTCAAACGAAATTTCGCCGCCGGTGGCCGCCTCGATTTCGTATGATATTCTGTCCAGAAATTCGTCTTCCAGAACGAATTCGTCCTGACGGGAGTATATCGCATTGGCTATTGCGGCATAGAACGGATCCGATGCCGATGCAGAACTTACGGAAGATTCCAAACATTTTGCGAGAATGCCGGACGTGCTATCGAGTGCTTTCTCCAAAGCTATGCCCAGTTTCCCGGAAAAATCCGATTCGTCGTATCCTGTCATCGGAACGGATACTTTTCCAAGAGATTTCCCGGAGGTCATCTCGGTACATGCCAGACGTATCGCGCCTCTCATGAAGTCCTTTATGCTGTCTTTGCCCTCGTAATAATCCGATTTGAAGTATTTGATCCATGTGCGGTCCATGAGACTGACGGTAGGATTCTCTATCGAGACCGTTATCCCGGATACCGTAACTTCGGTCGTACCCTTTCCCGGATTCGAATAATCTTCCTTGGAATATCCGTGGGACGACATCACATCCTCGATGTATGATTCGGCACCCGATACGCTTTCCCCTTTAACGAAAGACCCGATTGCGTCGCACAGCCTTTTGTAATAATCTTTTTCCGGCGAGAGGACATGCAGAATTTTGTCACCGCACAGGTATTCGAACCATTTCATTACGACAGAATCCATCTGCGAGTACAGCGTTTGTGCGTATATAGACGAGAGATCGATTTCCAGTGTATCGGTATCGCCGACGAAGAAACCGGCCAAATCCACGGAATCGGTTCCGTCGAATACGGTTCCGTCAGAACGGAAGCATATGAGTTTCATTGCATCCAGCGCATAGGAATATGCTTTTTCAACATCGGATCTGGTGAGTATTTTACTCACGTCCGTGTTTCCGATGCCGTATCCGTTGATTACCCTGTACTGAGCCAAAGCTTCCAGCTGATAAGTAATCATGTTGCTCAGGGATACTTTTCCGTCGGCCATCGATTCGAACATAGATGTGCGTTCCAGAGTCAGAGGGAGTCCGCACGTGCCGTCGGATGTTATTTCGATTTCTTTCGTTGTTTTGATGAATTTTTCTCTGAATTCCAGGGTGACGGTTCCTTCCGCTTTCAGATATGACGGCACCGACCCTTCCGCGGAGTATCCGTTTCCGGCACGTGCCGCCGTCAGATTCAGACTGCTGTCTGTGATTTCGGCGGAAACGCCGTCCGCGATCAGGGGGCTGTTGTATTCCAGCCATTTCTCCGATTTTTCGCGGAATGCCGAGGCGCGTTCGCTCATTCCGCCCATACCGTCGGCCGTGGAGATGTCGAGGATAATTTCTCCCAATCCTCTCTCGATATGGTTGCGCATTTTCTCCACCGATCCGTCAAAACCGGATACGGTATCGGCCATCCCGTCCGAGGCGGATTCCGATCTGGAATATTCCCCGGTGATTCCGAGCATGACTGTTGACAGCAGGAGTATCGAGACTGCTATCGCGGCGAAGGGCATATTCCCTCTGCGGTCTGAAATCATGCCCCGCGTTTTGCCGTTCAAAGATATAACAAATGCCGCTGGATGCAGTTTTTTATTATCTCATATATAAAACAATGTCACATCCAGACTGTGTATCTCTCCTATTACATTATATAGCGCGACCTCTTCATATCCTCGGTAACATATGACAATCACAGCAGTAGATTACACTAGTGGCACCGGGCTTCCTAAGAAGACCAGATCGATCTGCCCAGAATGCGGAAAGGTCTTGGATGCCACCATCCTTGCAAGGGATGGAAAGGTGTGGATGGACAAGGAGTGTCCGGAACACGGAAAGTTCTCGGACATCTACTGGTCGGACGTCGACATGTACCTCAGAGCAGAAAAATTCGCACATGACGGTATCGGACTTCACAACAAGATGAACGAGAATCTGAAAAAGGACGACGACGATACGGTCAGCATTAACATCGGCGGGGAAGAGGTTACGCTTCTTACCGGAACCGTTCTTGCGAACATCGATCTGACCAACAGATGTAATATGCAGTGTCCCATCTGTTTTGCCGAAGCAAATTCCGCCGGATATGTATGCGAACCGGATTTCGATACGATTCATAAGATGTTGCTTACGCTTAGGTCGGAAGAACCCATAAAATGTACTGCGGTTCAGTTCGCGGGAGGGGAGCCGACGGTACATCACGATTTCGTTAAGATCGTGAAGGATGCCAAGGATTTGAAATTCGCACAGGTCCAGGTTGCTACCAACGGTATCAAATTCGCAAAAGATTATGAGTTCCTCAAAGCCTCCAAACAGGCAGGACTCAACACTATTTACCTGTCGTTTGACGGAGTATCGGACGACATTTATATCCAGGCAAGGGCCAGGAAGATGTTCCAGGTTAAACTGGATGTTTTGGAGAACTGCCGCAGACTCGTGAAAGAGGGGCTGAAGTCTCCGTCCGTCGTTTTGGTTCCGACCGTTGTTATGGGAATGAACGACCACCAGATCGGAGATATCATAAGGTTCGCCATGGACAATTCGGATATAATCAGAGGAATCAACTTCCAGCCCGTGGCATTTACCGGAAGGATTACGCAGGAAGAGCGCGAGAAAGGAAGGTTCACCCTCTCCGATCTTGTAAGGTGCGTAGACGAACAGACCGGATTCGCGAAACCCGACGACTGGTACCCCGTTCCCGTAGTCGCGCCTATTTCCAAATTCGCATCCGCCATCCTCGGACACACAAAGGTCACGTTCACGACCCATCCCCACTGCGGTATCGCCACATACCTGTTCTGCGACGAGAAGGGCAACGTTGTTCCGTTCCCCAGATTTGTCAATGTGGAAGAGTTCAGCACGGAATTGGACAAGATGGCCGACAAAGCGGACAAAGCCCGCTTCAAGAAACTCTACGCAGTCAAACTGGTCAAACTGCTGAACAAGTGCGTGGACGAATCCAAGATGCCCGAGGGACTGACCAAGGCAAAATTCGTGAAGATGATTTCCAGCGTGATGGGAAGCAATTCCAAGGACAACCTTGCGGCGTTCAGCTGGAAGATGATGCTTATATCGGGAATGCACTTCCAGGACAGTTACAATTACGACATCGAGAGGGTGAGGCGCTGCGGAGTCCACTACATAACGCCCGACTGCCAGGTTATTCCGTTCTGCGCATACAACAGCGGACCCGAGTACCGTATCGCAACCGAGAAGAAATTCTCCGTTCCGTTGGCGGAGTTCAAGGCAAAGAACGCGAAAGCGGCCAAAGAACTCGAGGAAGCGCTCATCGTACCCGATGACATGAAAGTCGACAACCAGTGATTCAGGAAGTGTGAATATGAAGGTAGATGTATGCAAATGTCTCCACTGCGGTGGATGCGTGGGATCCTGTCCCAAGAATGCAATATTTCTGAACGATTTCGTCCTTGAGTTCAACAAGGACTGTATCAAATGCGGCATATGCGTCAGACTGTGTCCCGTGGCCGCTCTTTCGATGGAGTGATACGATGAAGACATACAACTGCGATATCGTTGTCGTGGGAGCAGGTCCCGGCGGAAGCATGGCCGCAAGGTACTGTGCCGAGGGAGGACTCGACACAATCCTCATAGAGAAGAAAGCGGAAATCGGAGCACCCCTCAGGTGTGCCGAAGGCGTATCCAAGAAATGGCTGGAGGAAGTCGGCATTCCCGCAGATCCCACTTGGATCCGCGCGGACATGAAAGGCGCAATCATCAAATCGCCCCAGGGAACTTCGTTCCAGCTCGACGAATCAAAAGCTGGTGCGGAAGTCGGTTACGTTTTGGAGAGACACCTCTTTGACAAGGCTCTTGCAAAACAGGCCGCCGAAGCAGGTGCCAAGATTATGATGAGAACTTCCTGTACCGGAATCATCCGCGAGGAAGGAAAGATTGTCGGAATTACGGCAATATGCATGGGTGAACCCATCGAGATCCGCGCAAAGTGTGTCGTTGCGGCAGACGGTTACGAGTGTCAGACCGCCAGATGGGCAGGTATCGACACCAAACTGAAACTCAGCGATATCGATTCCTGTATCCAGTACAGGATGTGCAACATCGATGTTGCTCCCGATTACTGCGAGTTCGTCATAGGTTCCGTCGCACCCGGAGGATACATATGGGTGTTCCCCAAGGGCAACGGTGTTGCCAACGTCGGAATAGGCGTTGCGGGACAGCTCTGCAAGGGTAATGCGGATGCCAAGATGTACCTCGACAAATGGATTGCCGCCGATCCGCGTTTCAAGAACGGACAGATTCTCGAGATTATGGGAGGATTCGTTTCCACATGTCCCGGACTCGACTGTGCGGTTGACGACAACATTGTTCTTGTAGGAGACGCCGCAAGAATCATAGACCCCATCACCGGCGGAGGAATATGCCACGCATGCAGGACCGGAATGTATGCGGGAAAAGTTCTGACCGAATGCGCCAAAACGGGAGACTTCTCCAAGAAGGCACTTATGCCGTACGAGAAGATGTGGCGCGACAGGATGGAAGACAAGCTCTTCAGGAACTGGATGGCCAAGGAAAAACTCGCCACTCTCGACGACGACACCATCGACGACCTGATCAAGATGATTTCCACGGCCGACATCAAAGAAGTTACCGTCTATAACCTTCTCAAGACCATCAAGGAAAAGTATCCTCAGGTTGTCGAAGGGTTCGAAGACCTTATCTGAAACATTTTAGGGGATTTTCCCCTTTTTATTTTAGTCTGGGTATTTTCTGCAGTATTCTTCGGTTTATATTTTATGAATGTAATAGCTCAGATAATTTATTTATTTTAGAACTTAGTAACTTATTGTAAGGTGGGGAAGCGTGATCGCCCTCTCTCCAATACGTTGGGGGGGGGGTCGGGAAATCTTCCGACCGTTGGACTTTTTGCGTGGAGCCCAAACCTACCGGAGAACCGGGCGGGTTTGGAATCCAGACTGATATGTGGGTGTCGTCTGCGTATCTGTCTGTATCCCATAACGGCGGAGGAACGGTTACTCCCGACGGAACCGTTCTTTCGACCGGCGACGTGAGAATAATTGCTACGCCTGACGACGGTTATGTTATCGATGATGTAATCGTAAACGGAGAATCGATCGGATCCGTCAATATTATCGATCTGTGTATTGACAAACCGTACGAAGTCAAAGTAGTCTTCAGGGAAGCAGTCCCTGAAGATCCCGAAATAATTGTGGGCGTACATGTCGATGTTTCCGTAAGCATGCTGATGCTTATGTCGGCAGAACACGATTTCGGTACAATCGTTCCGTCAGGAACGATAAGAGTTCCGTATAACGGATCTTTGGTAATTTCCGTGATACTGAATCCCGGATATGCGATGAGAGATTTTCTTGTTAACGGAATGTCGGAAGGTCCCGTAACGGAGTACAGGATAGACAACATCACCGGCAATCTGAGTATTGTGGCTATGATCGACAAGATTGTCGAACCCGGAGAAGAATACACCGTTGACATAACATCTGGGGAAGGCGGTACAACCGATCCGAACGGATCAGTTACTGTGTCCAAGGGCGACGATCTGACGGTAAAATTCG
>CAKQHC010000040.1 GCA_934234005.1 uncultured Methanomassiliicoccales archaeon
ACAGCATAAAGAAGATCGCTTCATCCTTCAAAGAGAATCTGAATATGGACGCAGTCATGAGGATACTGGAGGGAGATTTATGAAAATTCTTGTTTTGGGTACCTCGTCGGGTGCGGGAAAAACTACATTCTGCGCCATGCTGTGCAACCATTACAGTCGTTCGGGATTCAGAATCTCTCCGTTTAAAGCATCCAATCTTTCATTAAACTCCTTCGCTACGGAAGACGGCGGAGAAATCGGAATGGGTCAGGCATTTCAGGCATGGTCGGCCGGCATAGAACCGTGCATTGACATGAACCCGATTCTCATGAAACCGTCCGGAAACGGAACTATACAGCTCATAGTCAACGGAAAACCGTTCAGAGACATCAACAGGGAAAATCCCGTGAACAGAGATGGGGCGATGACACATGTCATTTCGGCATTGGACCGTCTTTCCGAAAAATATGATATGATTATATGCGAAGGTTCGGGATCGCCTGTGGAACTGAACATAATGGACCGTGACATAGCCAATACGGGATTGATAAGAGCTACCGGCATACCCGCTGTTCTTGTCGGAGATATTGAAAGGGGAGGTTGTTTCGCTGCTCTGTACGGTACTTGGTTGCTTATCCCGGAAGATATAAGGCAATATCTGAAGGGCTTTGTAATAAACAGATTCCGCGGAGATCCGGACATTCTGGGTCCGGCAATAGATCGGATAACTGAACTCACTGGAATGAAATATCTGGGAACTCTGCCGTATGTAAACCTCAGATTCCCGGAAGAGGATTCTTTGTCCGTTTCCGAGGGCAGAATGGACGGAGACGATGCCCTGTCGGCTTTCAAAAAGAATATTTCGGAACTCACCGATGCGGCCGAATCAAGCGGATTCGACTTTGAAGGCCTCGAAGAAATTATGAGAGATTCATCCGCCTGATGCAACTTTAAGGACCTTTACGTCTTCGTGCGGAACGGTGTCCATAGGAACCGGTCTTCCGGAAATCACATAAAGATACGAATCGGGATGCATACCCAAACGACGCATTCCGTTCTCTATTGTCTCTCCGTCCGCAATCGGTTCTCTTTTGCCTTGTATCAAATAATCGGGCATAGCCCTCCATCATCCACGATGTATAAACATCAGTCGATAGTTTCCAGACCAATGCTTTAATAGGGTGCTACCCTACTGGTATCGTTCATATCGCCGTTTAGAGTGATTCTGAATCTGACAATCTCGGGGGAGAGAGAAATGGACAGCGACTATCAGAAATTTATCGATGAAAAAGTGGAATTGTGCCGTAAAACCGATCATTTCAAAACAGACCTATATAACAAATATGATGTCAAAAAAGGTCTGCGCGACCAAAACGGCAACGGAGTCATCGTTGGTCTGACCTCTGTATCGCAGGTTGACGGAACCCGTATCGAAAACGGGACCAAAGTTCCGTGTCCGGGAAAACTGTGTTACCGCGGTTATGACATCAAAGACATAGTCAAAGGTTTCCTTAACAAAAGATTCGGTTTCGGCGAAACGGCATATCTTCTTCTTTTCGGTAATCTTCCCACACAGGAACAACTGAACGAATTCAAAAAGTACCTTAACCGTTCCAGAGATCTGCCGGTGACATTCGTCAGGGATGTGGTGATGAAAGCTGCCAGCAAGGACATCATGAATTCCATATCCAGATGCGTGCTGTTCTTAGCATCTTATGACGAAAAACCTCTTGACAATTCGCTGGACAACGTACTCCGTCAGTGCATTTACCTCATCAGCGTCTTCCCCATGCTCACGGTATACAGCTATCATGCATACAACCACTACATAAACGACGAGTCCATGTACATCCACAGGCCGGATTCAAACCTTTCCACTGCCGAAAACTTCCTGAGAATGCTCAGGCCGGACAAATCGTATACATATCTGGAAGCAACAGTTCTTGATCTTGCGCTTGTCCTTCACATGGAACACGGCGGAGGCAACAACTCTACATTCACAACGAATGTCATTACATCATCCGGTTCCGACACGTATGCGGTCGTATCGGCGGCCATGTCATCCCTTAAAGGACCGAAACACGGCGGTGCAAACCTGAAAGTCATGGACATGATGGACGACATCAGAAAACACGTCTCGGGCGCCTATGACGAAGAAATCGCCATAAGAGAATATCTCGGAAAAATTCTCGACAAGGAAGCTTTCGACGGACAGGGACTCATATACGGAATCGGACACGCAGTCTACACCATATCTGATCCGAGAGCCGATGTATTCCGCGCATACGTGGAAAAATTGTCGGTCGAAAAGAACAGACACGAAGATTTCGAGTTCTACACGTCGGTTGAAAAAATCGCTATCGAATTGGTGGAAGAACGCAAAGGCAAGATAGTCAGTGCCAACGTGGATTTCTATTCCGGTCTTGTATATGATATGCTGAACATTCCCCGCGAGTTATACACCCCGTTGTTCGCTACCGCACGCATAGTCGGATGGAGCGCACACAGGATGGAAGAGCTGATTACATCCAACAAAATCCTGAGGCCCGCTTACGTCAACGTTATGGCCGAACGTAAATACGTGGAGATGGAAGACCGCACAGACACCGAGTGAAAAAAGCCTATTATATATTACGAAAGGAGTACCGTGTCACTATGTTCGGTAACACATCCAAACGCATAAATTCCAATCTACGCAAAGCATTGAAAAATCTCGGATTGGAATATGAAGACTCGGAAGCGGGATTCGTCGGACTGCGCGTTATGGGTGACGACCTGCCGATCGGAATGGCCATAATGGTTGACGAAGACAACATGACACTGAACCTCTACTGCTATGTCATGGTCGACATACCCGAACATGCCGAATCGAAAGTTCTGCCGATGATTAACAAACTGAACAACACGATAAACAACGGCGGATTCTATCTATCGGAAGAAGGGGACAGAATATACTTCAAAATCGTACAGAGTTTCTTCGATTCCCTGCCCAGCCCCAAACAGATTGCCCATCTGATTACAATCGCGCTCAAAACAGTAGATATGCATGACGGAAAACTGAAAGATGCCCTTCCCGAAGGAATAACCATCAGGAAGGACGTCATGTATTCATGATTAATTTGTATCAATCATGCGTTTAACGGGTTTGTATGCTGCCTGCATAACATCATCCGTCAACACAACCTCGTTAGACAGATCAGTCATCACGGAACAGATTGAATCGAGATCAATCATCTTCATCGCTGTGCAACACACGTTGTCGACGAAATGGAACCTCTTTCCGGGGCACTCTTTCTCCAACCTGTGTTGCATACCTGTTTCGGTAAGAACAATGATGTCGTCGGTTTTGGATTCGTTTGAAAGACGAATCATTTTCTCGGTCGAACCGACATTATCTGCCATGGCCAAGACTTCCGACCTGCATTCTGGATGTGCTATGATTAATGCGTCGGGATACTTGTCGATGAGTCTCTGAACCTGCCCTTTGGTTATACATTGGTGCATAGGACAGAACCCGTCCCAAAGAATGATATTTTTCTGCGGGACCTGACTGGCCACATACCTTCCGAGATTCATATCGGGTACGAAAATGACCTCGTCTGATTCGAGTGAAGATACAACATCTACTGCGTTTGATGACGTACAGCAGACGTCCATCATAGTCTTGCATTTAGCCGTACTGTTGACATACCCTACGACCTGCGCATCGGGATGCTTCTGTTTCATTCTCTCAAGCTGATCTGCGCTGCACATCTGCGCCATGGAACACAGTGCCTCGGGTTCAGGCATAAGCACTTTCTTCTTAGGATTCAGAATCTTGGCTGTCTCAGCCATAAACGAAACACCGCAAAAGACAATCACATCTGCATCGGTCTTGGAAGCCTTAATTGCGAGTCCCAGAGAATCTCCGACAAAATCTGCCACGTCCTGGACTTCCGGACGGCAATAATTATGAGCCAAAATTACGGCATTGAGCTTCTGTTTAAGTTCCCTTATACGGGACTCCACCTGATCCATACTTCCGTTTCAAATAATTAGTATATAAATACATATCCTTCATTTTTTCTTTGGGTATATATACTAACTTCATCATAGACCGCATGATGAGGGTATCATACGCTGTAATAATTCTCGCCGCCGTGGCTGCAATGTTCCTTGTTCCCATACAGGAAACAAACGGCGATTATACAGATAACGACATATCAGATATCCTCGAATCCGATAAAGAATCAGAAATCCTGTCTGGAAAATGCCATATTGGCAGAGATACTGTAATTCCTTACGGCAAAACAGTTATCCTGATGTGCGGGGACTACTATAATGGCGGGGAGCCCGTAATAAATCCTGACGGTACTGTCTATTCCAAACGTGACAAAACTCCGCATACGTCTCTGAATACCAACGGTTACACGCTTACCGTAAAAGGTACCCTTATCGTTAACGCAGTAACAAACCGCCCCATTTCCGACACCAGCGAATTGACATATAATGCAGAAAACTGGAATATTACAGGCGGATGGGCGCGCATCGTTAACTCCGGCTCAATAATAATATCGGAAAACGGATCGTTATACAACTACGGTATAATCGAAGGAAGCGGATCTGTAACCGCAGATTCCGGATCTGTTCTGGGAGATTTATACACATTGGACAATTGGCGCTTCGGAAGCACAACCAGATCCTGTCTCGAAAAAGAAATTTATCCGTTAAACATGTACTCAATGAACAATATATCTTGCAGGATTACAATAAACTGCGGTGCTTTGTATACTGGTCTTCTGAAAGTATACCTGAACAGTTCGTTTTATTCCGGAACATTCGACCAGATAGGAAATGACAACGGCCTTATACGTCTTAAAACAGATGCTTATGCCGAAAAAACATCCTCTGATAACCGCACTGCCGTCAAAATAACAGGCGGTGCTTTGTTTTCTTCATCCAAAATATCAATAAACGGTATGAGCCAATCAACAGAAAATTACAGCATGCCGCTGAAATCAATGGATCTCATCCTTAACAACGGCATATATGAAATCGACAGCATTTTCAAAGCAATGACAGGATCTGTCATAACCGCAGTCAACTCGGAAATCCGGGTAACGGAAAAAGGATCTTTGAGCATATATGATTATTATGATGACCGCACAAGCTGGAAAGGTACCGAGTATCCCGATCTTCCACCGGCATATCTGAGTCTTAATGATTCGATTTTAACCAATTACGGAACATACGCAGGCAGAATCTTCATAACAGGTCAATCCGATTTTGAAAATTACGGCAAAACAGTTTCTTCGACGTTGGAGTCTACCGGCATAGAAGGATACGGAGATTACATCGCAGACGAAATCTGGCATAGAACAGTTATTGTGTACGGCGAACCGTCCAGATACCTTACGGGATATTTTACCGATGCGGGCCTGTCACAACCATGGGACGGAATGCCGTATTCCGATGATTCCGTACTCTATTCCGGAATCAGCAGCCGTGCTGTTGCAGAAGATCAAATGGCAAAATACGTACGTATATCCAACGACAATATACAGTCGGCAGAATCACACTCCGAAGGCAATCCGGCGATTTTCTTTGCCGTAATTGCTCTGACATCCGCCTGCGGCATTGTGATTATGATAAACCGCAAAGATGTTTTTGCGCTGATTAAGAAAAAACGTAAAATCATAGGGATTGCTGTCGTCTCAACAATTGCCGTTTCATGCATATTTGCAGCAACGGCCGTTCCATCCAATAACGCCATTGACGTTTCGATAGAATCTTTTGACGTAAAATCAGAAGGAGAAGACATACATATTACAGCATATGTCTGTGTAGAATCCGGATTCAGTTTTAACATATCCGACCTGTCTCTGAATATTGAATTCGATGATCCGTCCTTCGAAGATATCAGTTTCAGGAGTGACAACAGTGTGATTAAAGCAAAATCGTCCAGCATGTTGGTATTCTACGGAAAATTATCCAAAACATCTATGGTGACGGTTGTCAATTCTGTTTTGGACAATTCGGTAACGACAATAGATCCGGACGTCAGCATATCAGGAAAATATCTTGGAAATATGCTGTGTTTCAAAGCCGACGTAAAAGGAATGTACAAACTGACAAACGGAAATGTAGAAGTTTCCAAAAACGTAACTCCGGGATCGACCGAATATTTGATTTCCGGTCTCAATATGCCCCTCGAAACAAATCTTTCCTTCACTGTCAGCGACGGCACAGAATCTCTTATCGTTGAAGTCGATTCTAATGATTGCATTGCCATTAATACAACATATAACGGATCCGGCATTCATGATTTCTTTACCAATGTCGACAAAAACTCCGCCGTATTGATTATGGACGGCAACAGCAATCCGATAAGCAGCGATTTGATTGCTGCATTGTCTTGGTTCTTCGACAGACTGGAGGACTTGTCATGAACGAAAAAATTATGAGTTTCATATGGGGTTTCTCCCTCGTCCTGTTCTCCGTATCTGTGTTGATTATTATTGCGGACATCATTATTTCGGCAATATGCTCGAATATACTGTCATCCAACCTTTCTGACTGCCTGTATAATATTGCATATTCAAATCCGACAATGATTGCGGGATCGATACCGTTGGCAATATGTTTCGGAATATACACGTCGATGTCCCGGGACAATCCCCGCAGAAAAATAATTTCGATAGCGGTTGCGGTATGCATCGTTGTTTTCACAACAATTGCATCAATCGGCATGACTGCCACGGTACCTGTGGAAAATATGATTTCAGGCACTGTTTCACTAAAGCTTGACATATTTGCCGGAACTGTAATAGGAATAATACCGGCTATTATTGTAGTATATTGCGCTCTTAACAAATCCTATTAAATCGAAACAGGATTACTCACATTTATATTATTAGAGAGAATCACGCAATCATGAACAGCAAATTCATCGCGTTCGTAGCCATCGCATTGATGGTTGTTTCGGCTGCGTCTGTCGCCGTTTATTCGGATGACAGCGATGCTGCTGAAACAACGCCCATCACCGGGCAGTTCGTCAATGATGACGACGAAACCCCTCTGCAGATATTCTCCAAATTGTACTCAACCAATTATGCTGCATTGGCAAAATTCACATTAAACTCGACAATTGATCAAACCGGAGACGTTGTCATTAAAATCAAAGCCAATGCCGACATTACGGGGACCGCATACGGTTTAGTTTACACCGTAGACAAAGATGGAAAGGAAAAAGATGTTTCTCTTACACTCCCCGAAGGCGTGAAAAACGAAGACGACAATGTTTTCAGTACGGCAATTACCACCAAATCCGGAGCAGCAACAGTCAACTTCGGAATTACCAGCTCCGTTATCAACAACTACATGAACGGTGCTGAAAAATGCGTATTCTATGCCGCTTTTGCATACGACTACGAAGGACCTCTCGAGGCTTCGATGACATTTATGGTCGGAGACAAAGAAATCTCCAACACCCTTACACTGATTGAAGATGCAATCACCGGCGAATCCGTAAAAATTTCCGACCTTCCTTCGGAACTCAGCAAATATGCAGAATCGAAAAACAATGCCTTTGCGGGCCGCTTCGATCTCAACAAAAAACTTGATGCCAACGATCTCAGAACCGTTTGTGCCGAAATCACCGTTTCCAACGATGTAACCGCAAGCATCTATGCCGTTGCAGTCGACAAAGACGGAAATGCCGTCAAATATAACGGAATCGACACTGTATACAAGCTTGAAAACAAAGAACTGAGCAAAAAAGTCGAATTGGGCAAAGAAGCCAAGATCAGCGTCAACCA
This sequence comes from uncultured Methanomassiliicoccales archaeon, assembly GCA_934234005.1. Lineage (GTDB taxonomy): Archaea > Thermoplasmatota > Thermoplasmata > Methanomassiliicoccales > Methanomethylophilaceae > Methanoprimaticola. Next base: position 7,776 of record CAKQHC010000040.1, read on the forward strand.
ACTGGCTGACAAAGTCGGCGGATCCCTTTACGTACTGGTAGTTTTCGACAGCAAAGTCGATAACTTCAGCGCAACCGGTAAGTTCATGGCCGACGACTATACACCTATTTCACAGGAGTTCAAATTCACCGTCGGCGGAACAGTTGAAAAAGAAACTATCAACGGCAAAGAAGTTGATGTAACCAAAAACGATGTTATTGCCGGAACCAACAGCATGAACATCGGCAACGTTACCATCACTATCGATAACGACGGAAACATTGAATCTATCACATACGTCGAAGGAAAAGAGATTCTCAACAACGCTATGAAAGACAAAGTCGACACAATCATGTCCGATGCCGTATCCGACAAGAACATGATTTTTGACTTCGGAATTATCTACGCAGATGGTGCAGATTCCACGAAATCCGTCATGACCATGGCCATCGATATCAGCCAGTTCGAACTCAAAGACGGACAGAAACTCGCAATCAAATGCATCGGTTCCGACGGAAAAGTGATTAACAACGCCGCAACCATCGACAACAACGGAATCATCACATTCAACCACAACTCCACATACATGGTTTACGTAGTTGAAGACGTCAAAGAATCCTCGACAACCGCACTCGCTCTCGGAGCAGTTATCGCAGTTGTCTGTGTGGTTGCCGCTGTCCTCAGCGTCTACGTAATCGCAAGGAAGAACTGATTCCCTTAAACAGGAGGGCAACCCCCTCCACTTTTACCGTTCTTCGTTTTTGCATCTATATATCTTTAATACGGGAAACCATACCGTCATTTGATGAAAATCACCCGTTCCAAAAAAATATGGATTGTCGTAACAGTCGTCATCATAGGGCTGGTCGCAGGATATACCTATCATCTCAACGGCAACTCCATGGATTTCAGCGATACCGAAGTAAAGGTTGTCATCTCCGGTTCGATGGACGGTGAACCACGCGATCAATATCCCATCAAAACGGTACCGATCAAAAGCATGGTGGTTATCCATGACGTACCTTCGGACGAATCGGAAAAGAATGCGTTTTATGCTTCGCTGAATGTCGGAGATATACTCACATTCTATTACAATAACCCCGTTTCCGGAGAAAGAATGGTCGTTACACACAGAATAATCGATATCGACCAGACATCCGACAGTTCCGGCAACATTGTTTATACATTTACAATGAAAGGAGACTCTGTGGACGACGATCCTACCAACGGGGCAACACAGACAATCACCTCCGACAGTGGAGACGTAATCGGAGAAGTCGTAGGCGTATCGCAGGTTTTGGGAAACATCATCATCTTCCTTTCATCCTGGTTCGGTAAATCCGTGCTTATCGTCGGCGTATGCACTATGATAATCATAACACAGCTGCAATCTCTGTACAAAACATTGAAAAATAAAGATGACGAACAGGAATCGAAAGAGGAATAATCGGCATCCGGACTGCATCATGTTTTTTACATAGTCGTTAATGACTGTATATGGAAAACAGAGATTCGGTTGCAATGGATCTTTTCAAATGTACGATACGTGACCGTGCCGCATTCGAAACAGGAATCAAAATGGGTACAATATATCATCAGTTTGTAGGCACCCCCTTTGATAAAAACAGTGTGGAATCTTTGGAAAAAGCGATATCTAAAGCAATAGAAGTCCAACCGTATGTAAAACAATGTACCGTAAATATAGACCGCTCCGTGATTCCCGAAAAAAACGATACATATTCTTACGTATCGCTAACCGGCGAAATGATCTCTGCCGATCTCGTCACAAAGGTAGAAAATATAGAAATTCATTCCAAATTGGAATATCGGAAAGAACTTGGCTACCCTCTTATGTACATAACCGAAATAAAGGATGCTTAAACTATCCAACAATCCTTTTTATAAAATAGGAATTAAATAGTATTGTGTATATATTAGGACAACCAGCCTAACAACAGGCGGTGTACGACCATGATATCCGACATAAAGATTGGAATAACAGGATTGCCGGGATCCGGCAAAACCTACGCGCTGATGCGTGTTATCGAGATGCTCAAAGACGAAGAAATGAGCATCGGCGGAATGGTCGACGAACCTGTCATAGAAGGCAGGCACAAAACCGGTTACACTGTGAAAAATCTGCTCACCGGCGAGAATATTATTTTCGGTGAAACAGGCTATGAAAGCAAGATTATGGTCGGCAAAATCGGCATAGATCTTTCCAAACTGGAACAGGTCGGCGTAGCTGCCATCAGACAGGCAATCGACGAATGCGATTTGATTATAATCGATGAAATCGGCAAAGTGGAAGTTGAAAGCCAAGCATTCATAGATGCGGTTAAAGACGCATTGGATGCAGAAAAACCGATGATTATCACACTTCACAAAAAATCCAGAAACCCGCTTCTGCAGGATATCAGGAGAAGGGACGACGTAAGGATCCTGGAAGTTACCCCCACCAACAGGAACATTCTGCCTTACAAGATTGTCCGTCTCATGAACGGTGAGAACGTTTGATTCCCGACGGCGTCACCATAAGAGAAGGTTTAACGGACATCCTGGTGCCTGAAGGCCATTCGGTACACGGGCCTGGAAAGATTATGGGTTCCGTGTTCTTTAATGAACAGATGTCGTTCAACCGCGATGTAAGCATCATGCTGTTACGTACTCAGGAGCGTGACCTGTCCGTTGTCGATTGTATGACTGCCACCGGATCCAGAGCCGTGCGCATCGCCAATGAAGTTCCAGGAACAACCGTTACGGCCAACGATATCAGTGCCGATGCAATGCCCTATGTTGAAGCCAATATCAAATTGAATAATCTCGGCAACTGCATTGCTTCCAACCGCAATATGCACACTCTGCTGTCGGAAGAACAGTTTGATTATGTCGATTTGGATCCTTTCGGATCCCCGGTACCGTTCACGCAATCGGCCATCATCGGATGCAGACGCAAGGGAATTCTTGCGATAACGGCTACCGATACTGCACCTTTGGCCGGAGCACATGCCGTCAAATGCCGTCGCAGATATCAATCCGAACCCATAAGAGGCTACATGTGTCACGAAGGCGGCCTCAGGATATTGATGGCTTCCATAGCACGCGAACTCGCCAAATTCGACCGCGGAATGCGCCCGTTGCTGTCATTCTACGCCGACCACTATTTCAGAACCTATGTTCAGATCGAAGAAGGCGCACAGGCAGCCGACCGTATGATGTCACAGCTCGGATACATGCATTACAACACAGAAACTCTGGAAAGAGGGACCTCTCATCTTCCGGACAGCGAACACCGCTACGGACCGTTCTGGCTGGGCCCGTTGCACGATCAGAACACGCTTCAGAGAATGCGTCCGGACGATTTGGCGGAAACAAAACGTGTGGCCAAGTACCTGGAACTGTGGCGCAACGAACTCGATACCGAGGTATTCGTATACGACATGAGCGAACTGTCGTCCCATCTGAAAATGTCTCCTCCGAGAATCGACGATTTCATAGTATTTCTCAACGAACACGGACATGCCTCAAAAACCCATATCTGCCCGACTTCGTTCAAAACAGACATTCCTCTTAATGATGTGCTGTCGCTGTACAGAGAATTTTCTCCCGATGCCTGAAACGAACACAATCCTTTATTATCGGTATTGTGTCCAGAATGACAGGAGCCTATCAAATGCCAAGTCTTGCCATCATCGGAGCCCAGTGGGGCGACGAAGGAAAAGGAAAAATCACAGACTACCTCGATGAAAACGCCGACATGATTGTCCGTTTCCAAGGAGGAAACAATGCGGGGCATACTATCGTAGTCGGCGATAAAGTGTTCAAACTTCACGGACTTCCGTCCGGAGTTGTCAGACCCGGCAAGCTTGCCGTTATCGGCAACGGTGTAGTCCTAAACGTCGAAGAATTGTTGGAAGAAATTGAACAGGTAAAATCAGCCGGAGGTTCTATCGACGGACTCAGGATTTCCGACAGGGCACACCTCATCATGAATTATCACAAAAAACTCGACGGTGCCGAAGAAGTATACCGCGGAAAGAACGTCGTAGGAACCACCAAAAAGGGAATAGGACCCTGCTACCAGGATAAAATCGCCAGAATCGGACTCAGAGCCGGAGATCTTCTGGAAGATGATCTTGTCAAAGAAAAACTGGGAATGCTCATGCCGTACAAGAAAGATCTCATTGCTATGATGGGCGGAGAAAAACCCGAATGTACCCTGGAAAAAATGACCGACAAACTCAAAGGATGGAAGGAAAAAATCGGAGACTACATCTGCGATACGTCTGTCCTCATCAACGATGCGCTCGACGAGAACAAAAACGTTATCTTCGAAGGTGCCCAAGGGGCCATGTTGGATATCGACCACGGAACATACCCTTACGTCACGTCTTCCGCCACATGCGGAGGAGGCGTATGCACGGGATCGGGTGTCGCACCCAACAGGATCGATAAAGTAGTCGGTGTAATCAAAGCGTACACTACCCGTGTCGGAGAAGGGCCTTTCGTCTCAGAACTCAGCGGCGAAGAAGAACTTGCCCTTCAGAAAAAAGGAGGGGAATTCGGAGTTACTACCGGAAGAGGAAGGAGATGCGGATGGCTGGATTTGGTTGTATGCGAACATGCCGCGAGGATGTGCGGATTCTCGTCTCTGTGTATAACCAAACTTGATATTCTCAACGATTTAAACGAGATTCCCGTGTGTGTTGCATACGAAATC
>CAKQHC010000041.1 GCA_934234005.1 uncultured Methanomassiliicoccales archaeon
ATCGTCCTGAAAGACGAGGGCGACTATCAGTTGATAGTCGCATCCGCAGCCATGAGCAGCATGGGAGACTACAAAGTTTATCTGGAAGAGGAAGCCGGAAACGGAAGAGCGGACATCATAATGAAACACAACCGTCCCGGACTTCCGGACATTGTAATCGAATTCAAAAAGAGCAGATCCAAATCGGACGACGAAACAGCCCAGCTGAAGGAAGCCGAGGAAGCAATCAACCAAATCAAAAACAGAGAGTACTCTTACGGACTCGGTAAAAATCTGATTCTGTACGGCGTGTGTTTCAACGGCAAAAGACCGAAAGTTGTAGTGGAGAGAGACAATTGAATAAAAATAAGGCAACAGACCTCTTTAGAAAAATTCAAAAACGCTTATTCAATAGTATGATTTAAATATCAGTCTAGGGATGGGGGACATACATAAGCCGCCGTAGCTCAGTTGGTAGAGCGTGTGACTGTTAATCACAAGGTCCTCGGTTCAAGTCCGTGTGGCGGCGCCATTTTTTTATCACTTCTATGTTTTCATTCGACATCCTTTTATTCTATGTGCATATTGTCCCTTTTGCGGGCTCGTAGCTTAGCTAGGTAGAGCGTTCGGCTCATAACCGAATGGTCGCCGGTTCAAATCCGGCCGGGCCCACTCACTGTTCTCCAAAAAAACATATTTAGCACTATTCTATCACAATAATATGTGTGCCGAGCCGCCGGCCATCAATGATGATGAGATCGATAGTTTACATCCGTTTAAAAATCGCGAAATGACCAAATCGGAGATTCTGTCGAAAAAAATAAAAAACAAAATCTCACAGATTGTGGATTACGCAACATTCGCCTCATGTATTCTATTGGCCGTGTTAATGATTGGTTCTGCACTGGCATACATATATGCGTGCTACATTGATTCTTATGCCGTAAAGGTGTACAAATGTATCGCGTTTGGCGCATTACTGTTCTTTGGTCTCGGAATACTTTTGGATAAAACCCGTAATATCGTAACTTCTGTCGGTTTATTCGCAATGGGACTGGGCATATACAGAGCCTTTATGGCTGCCAGGATATACATTCCGAAAAGCGATACAAACATCATTGTATTGATTTTGTTCCTGCTGGGCGTGAACGTTGCGATTTCAGGATACAAATACGTTACCGGAAAATCCAGATCCCGCGTATCAATGAAGATTGCTACGATTATTCTTCTCCTGTTCAACATCATATTCGTTACGTATATGATACGCTGCGGGCTCGATTATAAAACCGTGTGCAAAACATACCCTATGACAATACTGACCAGCTTCATGTATGTTATATTCATCTTGATTCTGGACACCAAAGAACTGCGTTCCAGAGATTGGATTGAAGTGCACAGCAACACCCTGTCGCGCATGCGCCGTACGTACTTTTTTGATTACAAATCAAAAATGGCCACTGAATCCGCGGAACTGCTAAGCACCTGGAACGGAGAACGCAAAGGCTGGAAAACCCTTAACGACGGGGGTCCCGCAGAATATGTATTGCGCATACCGTTTATAAACGGCAACGGGAAATCATACATCATCGCTCAGATATGGAAAGATTATGACGGATTCTTCATCACCATATCGGATCATTATAACGGAACCATAATTCAGGCTTCCAGAATATCTGTCAGCGGCGTAGAATACGAAGGCAACGAATTTCGCATAATCGCCAAAGACGGAACGTTCAGTCAATTCGAACTTGTGGAGGAATTCGAATGAATTTCTTCAAAAACGATGAAGAAAAAATAAACATGGGCAATATACTGGGGATTTCCCTTATACTTACAGGTATAATGGAAATCCTGCTCCAGATGCCGTATATCGGATTCTGGGACCTTATGACAAATCCCTATCTCAAAACTTCTGTTATGACATACTATTCATTCATAATAGGGGGAATTGCCGTACTTCTGACGCACAGTTGGAAACATGCTTCCAGGATATCATTTGCCGGCATAGTGATGGGGACCATGTTCATACTGTCCAATATGTACTTCCTGGATATGTATACGGATGATATGTTCGTCATCGGACAGATTTCGTTTTACCTGGGAGTTGTCACCATTATAGTATCCCTTGGTCTGCTGTTCGGATACTCACACTACTCCCTGAAACTCTTGGAATGCATAGCCATAATGACTGTGATTGAAGTATATCCGATATACTCGTGTTGGAGAATAGACCGCACACTGTCTTCTTTGATTGGTTTGTACGAAGTATACATTGATTTCATACCAATTATCCTTCTCTGTATAGTGTTTATAATCTGTTTATACAGCGAAGTTGTCAAAATAACACCTCCGACAAAAAGAGTCGACAGGGATCTCAGAACCGTATCGGACATTATCCAATCTGCGGAAGACAGCTACATCACGCCGCACGACCTTCAGACGCTTCTCGAATACTGTGACCAGGAATACAGATACGAGCGGAGCCTCATTATTCCGCTGAGAGTTGAAAACAGCAGACACGTGCGCAGACTTATTGTCAGGTATATCGGTGAAAACCAAGAGCCTGTTGCATATATATCATCTGCAAACGGGAAGAACTTCATCCAAAGTTTTCGCTTCAACATAATGTACACATCCGTATCCGAAAACGGAAATATGATCCGCATATACGGAAAATACGGCGTATTCGTCGACATAGTAGTGCATGAATACCAGCCCGTCAAGGGATTCAAAGAAATATACACGGCACGTCTGAAAAACGAAGACTGATTACTTGCGGGCAACGACCGTAAAATGGTCGTTCGTATATCCGTGCGCGTAATAGCGTATGCCGTGAAGAACCTTCTTCTGCACACCGTGAATCACATGTATGTCTCTGAAACCGATTTCTTCCAACATAGATACATCGTCATCGGGACGGGATGCTGTGCGGGACCAAAGGGTACATTCTTCGAATTCATTGGAATCCCCCTCGTCCGGTTTGGCACCGGACAACCTCATAAACATATCTGAAACTCTGCACCTGAATGGAGTGGACAGAGGATCGTTAAACCAATCGCCGTCTGTGTATGCAAGAATGCCGTCGGCCTTCAACACACGGTTCCACTCCGATATCACCTTTCTGGGATCCGGGACGGTCCAAAGCATATAATCGCTTACGACGGCATCGAATGACGAATCCGGTATGTCGAGACACATGGCATTTCCCTTACGGAAATCGATGTCCAAATTATTGTCCCGAGCATTTTTTCTGGCACAATCCAGCATAGAATCGGAAATATCTACCGCGACAACATTGTGGCCCAATTCGGCCAATTGCATCGACACTATCCCCGGTCCGCACCCCACATCGAGTATGTCCAACGGCTTACTACCCAGGATAGATGTAAAGTGGCTTTGCCATGAACGGCGCTCTTTTATGTTGGAGAAACCTTTGACCACAAAATCGTCATAAGAAACCGATCTGCGGTTCCAATGGGCTTCGATGCAATCCATACACCGGTCAATACATAAGAATATAAAATACGTGTTACTGCATCGTCAGTTCAGAATATATGTTGCGGATCTTGTGTTACCGTCGGATTTTCTGATGACCCCGTTTTTGCGCATGGTCTGAAGCAGATTCGTAGCTTTCACGGACAACTGTTCTGACGTAAGCTCTTTGGAGGACCTGGCAGATAATATCTCGGCAACATCCGAACGCCTGACGCATCCGTGTTCTCTGATAAAATCCAGCACCGCATCGGAATCCGTTCCCTTGAACAATCTTATGTGCGGCGTATCCCCGTCGAAAACCAGATGCGGTATGCCGTCGGAAACCCGAAGAAGTCCTCTGCGTTCGAGTATCGCCATTCTTCTGTCCTGCACATAAAGTCCGCGGGAAATCCTGTCCAAATCCATAATTGTCTCTATATCCAAATCGTCGCGGGCATCCATAATTCTGGCATAGTTGCCGTATCTGGTTCCCGGGAAAGTCACCGTAACCGAATCGTCAGTAATCGAATACCGCGGCATGGGATAATGGCGGTATGCCTGGGACAAATACATTCCCTTTATTCCAGACATACTCATGGATACGAGGCCTATGCCCGCCATGGCTTTGCACAAAAACGGATTTCTGCGTTTAATGGACGGCGCCGCAGACAAAACAAATGATTCCGGGGAATAATCGGGAAAAGATCCTTTGCTTACCACCGAAACCGATTCTTTGTCTCTTTCGATGATGTCTATCATCGGACTTTCGCCGTAATCCTGATGCGCTACCGCATTGTATAATGCCTCTTCCAAAGTCTTAATGCGGTACACGCTGACATACCTCGGGTTCTGTCCTTCGATCTTTACGGACGAATTGCGTATAACCGATGCCGCATGGCTTACTGCCAGTATCATCGGTTCGTCAAAGATGCGCTCATCCTCCAGGCGCCCCGACGTATCGTAAAGACGCCATCTTATGCGTATGCCGGACGGCATAAACGGTTCGGAAACTTTACCCAAAAGAATCATGGCGGATACGGTTACGCGCCCTCTTTTCAAAACGCCTGTGCGGGTCAGAAACGTCTCGTCGTCCCATTGCGCACATTCGTCTGTACGGTCACGGAACGATGACGAGAATATCGCCCTTGCTGCACGCACGGCTTCCGGATCCAAACTTCTCAAAGAAGCGTCACGGATTACATTTCCGGTCCAATCATCGTACAGCTTCTGATTTTCCATCGGAATGTAACCTTCGTCAGAATATATAATCTCATTTATTCTCATTTTTATGAGATTATAATGAGATATGGGGTTTTACAACTGTATAAGGGTTAAATACCGTCCGAGACTGGCAGTTAATATTGAAAGAATCTGCGGTTCGCCGCAGGAGGTACACAATATGGTAAGTCTCCCCGTAAAAGAGAAAAAAGTAATGCTTTCGCCCCTTCCCCGCGTACAGCAGGAACTGACCGCCTGTCTTCAGTGCGGATACTGCATTTCCGTTTGTGAAGCCCACAACCAGACCCCTTGGGAATCTGTGACCCCCCGTGGAAAAATCTACTACATCAGACAGCTCGACGAAATGGCCCTCGGTGCAGTCGACAAACTCCTCGGAAGAGAAGTCGAACTCAGCCCCGAATTCGTAGATGCAATGTACAAATGTACCGGATGCGGAAACTGCGAGGTCGTCTGCCACGCTCAGATCAAACTCGTAGAATTCTGGGAGAAAATGAGAACCTGGATGTTCAAGAACGGCGGCGGACCCCTCCCGGCACACAAAGGTATGGCAGGAAAGATTCACGAGAAGCACAACTCGTTCGGCGAAGATCCCAACAAGAGAGCAGACTGGTGGCCCGCAGGAGTTCCCAGGTCCGAAAACCCCGACGTCATCTTCTTTGCAGGATGTACCGGATCATACAGGATGAAGGATGTTCCCCAGATCGGAGTTACGATCCTTGACCGTGCCGGAGTCAAACTCAACTGCCTCGGAAAAGACGAATGGTGCTGTACATCCCCTCTCCTGAGAACCGGAAACACCAGAGAGACTCTGTACAGTGCGGAGCATGTTGTCGAATACGCTGACGGTACCGGTGCAAAAGACATGGTTATGACCTGCAGCGGTTGCTACAAAACCGTCTCCACCGATTTCGGAAAATACTACGCCAAAGTCGGACAGAACGTATACCACTTCTCCCAGTATGCAGAGAAACTGATTAACGAGAAGAAACTGCCCCTCAACAACCCGTTCAACCACAAAGTCACCTATCACGACCCCTGCCACCTCGGAAGGCATGCCGGTGTGTTCGATGCACCCAGGAATGTCATGAAGAAGATTAAGGGACTCGAACTCATCGAGATGGAGCGCTCCAGAGAGAACTCCAGGTGTTGTGGTGCAGGCGGAGGATACAAGGCCGCATTCGGCGACTTTGCTCTCGCTATCGCTTCCGACAGGATCAGAGATGCGGAAGCAACCGGTGCAGAAATTCTGATTACCTGTTGCCCGTTCTGTGTTCTCAACCTCAGCCAGGCTGCAGCCAAGATGAAATCCAAGATTAAAGTCATGGATTTGGCCCAGGTCCTTCTTGAAGTGACGGCACCCAAAGAAGCTCCTGCAAAAGAGTGATAAACTTCAATGCCCCGCAAGGGGCTTTTTTATGTAAGGCGACCTTATGCCTTTTCCAGAACTGTGCGGAGAGTTGGTATCGGCACTGGCCTCCAACGGCATAACGGAACCCACTCCGCCGCAGGCTGACGCCATACCGATTATACTCAAAGGAGATAACCTGCTCCTTGTCGCACCGACTGGTATCGGAAAGACCGAAGCCGCTATGCTCCCCATTTTGGACACCATATTCCGGAATAAATCACGTGAAGGAATACAATGCCTGTACATAACACCGCTGAGGGCACTCAACCGCGATATGCTCGTCAGGATGGAAAAATACGGCAAAACACTTGACATCGGGGTGGCGGTAAGGCACGGCGATACATCTCAATCGGAAAGATCCCGCCAATCGGAAAAACCGCCGCAGGTCATGATTACTACTCCTGAAACCCTTCAGGTCCTATTCACCGGAAAAAGACTCCTGGAGCATCTCAAACACGTAAAATGGGTAGTCATCGACGAGATTCACGAACTTGCCAACACGGAAAGAGGGGCACAGCTGTCGGTCGCATTGGAACGCCTAACCCTCTTGGCAGGTGAATTTCAGCGTATCGGCTTGTCTGCAACCGTAGGGAACATAGCAAATGTCGCACAGTTCCTGGTTGGTCCCAAAAGACACGTCGTAATAAGAAAACATGATACGTTCCGTGAATTTCATATAAATGTCGAATCGCCGGAACCCGATACGAAAGACTCGGTTCTTCTAGACAAACTTCAGAGCGATCCTGACATACTCGGCGTCATGAAGCGTGCAAAGGACATAATAGAATCCGGAAGATCCACTTTGTTTTTTGTCAATACCAGAGAAACCGCAGAATGGTTGGCAGCACGTTACCATATATGGAACGAGGCCTTCTCCATCGAAGTCCACCACGGCTCGCTTTCAAAAGAAATAAGAATGGACATGGAAGACCGCTTTAAATCGGGCGAAATCAAATCCTTGATATGTACGTCATCGCTGGAATTGGGAATCGACGTCGGATCCACAGATATGGTGATACAATACAACTCTCCGAGACAGGTCTCCCGTATGATACAACGTGCAGGACGTGCAGGACACCGCATAGGCGAGACCATCAAAGCCACCGTCTTAGCCACATCTCCCGACGAAGTAGCCGAATCCATGGTAATTGCAAGACGTTGCGACTCCAAAGAAATGGAATTTCTGGAAGGACGCAAATGCCCTTTGTCCGTCGTAGCCAATCAGCTTATCGCCATGACCATGTCCGGGCCTATGAATCGCGATACGGCATACAATCTGTTTACATCCACCAATGCATTCAGAACATTGGCCAGATCGGACATGGACGACGTTCTGTCCCAATTGGAGGGCATTAAACTTATTTTTACCGACGGAGACGATTTCCGTAGATCCCGCAAAGGAATGAACTACTTTTACAACAACATCTCCATGATTCCCGACGAAAGAACGTATCGCATACGCGACATAGGTACAAGGGCAATCGTCGGAACACTGGACGAAAGTTTCGCTGCCACTCTCGAAGACTGCCCTCAATTCATAGCAAAGGGACGCACGTGGAGAGTGGTAGAGATGAGACAGGACGAGATACTCGTAGAAGAAATTCACGAAGTAGGTACGGTTCCCAACTGGGTCGGATCCGATATTCCCGTACCGTTCGAAATCGCTATGGAAGTCGGAAAACTGAGAAGACTCCGGAACTACTCCGATTATCCGTGTGACGGCAACTGCGCCAAAGTACTCGATACATACCTGGACAGCCAAGGCGACAGCCCCATGCCTACCGACCGCACCGTCACTGTGGAATCGGGAAACCGCAACATCATAATCAACTCGTGTTTCGGTACCAAAGTCAACGAAACTTTGGGAAAAATATATGCGTCTCTGCTGAGCGCACGTTTGGGCGAAAGCGTGGGTTCGGATGTCGATCCCTATCGCATAATCCTGGAATTGCCCCGTTATATGGATCCGGATGCAATACGCAGCACGGTTTTGTCCGTGAAACCCGGCATGATTGAAGCGTATTCGCGTTTAGCGATTCTGAATTCCTCTTTTCTCAGATGGAGATTTGCATTCGTTGCAAAGAAATTCGGTATAATAGACAGGGACGCCGACCACCGTTTCATCAATTTCGGAAGACTTTTCGAACTGCATCATGGTACACCGGCATACAACGAAGCCGTAAACAAAGTACTGTGGGAAGATTTGGACATTCCCAATACCGAAAAAGCAGTCAAAATGATTGCCGACGGCGAAATCGAACTGAAATTCGGAAGAGTCTCGCCGATAGGCTTGGAAGGACTTACGCGTTCCAAAGAACTTATGCAACCTCTGCGTGCAGACCACGCAATACTGATGGCTCTGAAAAAGAGACTTGAGGACGAGGTCATGTTCGCCAGTTGCATAAACTGTTGCTCGCAATGGCGCTTCCGTGTGGGCGATGCTCCGAAAAGATTCGTCTGCCCGCAATGCGGCGGTGTGATGATAGCGGTCCTGAAAAAATACGAAAGAGAAAACATCAAACTCAAGGATGTTAAAAACCCGTCTGCCGAAGACAAAAACAATCTGAAAAGACTGTATCGTAATGCAAATATTGTCAACGAACAGGGAAGACGCGCAGCGATTGTACTTGCCGGAAGAGGCATAGGACCCGATACAGCTTCGAGAATACTCTCGAAAAGATTCGACGAAGAGGACGAATTCTACCGCTCTATAATGAATGCCGAGATTCTTTTTGCACAGAACAGCAGATTCTGGGATTGAAATTGTCAGAAATTAGGCCCTTTAGCCACGAAATCCGGCTTCCTGACCTCTTCTTCAGGCTTATGCAGTTTAACTGATTTTCCGTAAAATCCCTGCGATATCACATAAACTTCCGAAGACGTATCTCTGGACGCATCCGGAGAATGCACTTTCACGGATTGGAATCTCTTCTCGAGTTCGTCGATCAATGATTGAAACATGTCTCCCATGAAGACCTTCATAACGCATTTTCCTTCTTTCTTCAGGATACGGTCGCATACATCTACCGCAAACATGCACAGATGTATGGAACGGGCATGATCCATGGAGTAGTGGCCCGCAATGTTTGGCGCCATATCCGACAAAACTACGTCCGCCTTTCCTCCGAATCTGCGAAGCAACTCCAGCATAGTGGAATCTTCGGTTATATCTCCAACGAAAGTCTCGACGCCTTCCAACGGCTTTATGTAGCGGAGATCGACGCCGATTACACGGCCGCCCGGCCATGTACGCTGTTGGGCAACCTGCAACCATCCTCCCGGACAGGCTCCGAGATCGACAACCGCGTCCCCTTCTTTGAATATGCTGAACCGGTCGTCTATCTGTAAAAGTTTAAAGGATGCTCTAGAACGGTAATTGAGCTTTTTTGCGAGTTTGTAATAATGCTCGTTACGACGCTCTGCCACCCAACGGTCATGCAGGTCTGCCATAGTATCGTGTATGTCCTTTAGGATATTAGCATTATGATTGCTTCGTACCAAGCATCGAACACACGGACTGATTGTCGGGGACCGGAATTCCCAACGAATTCATAATTTCCATCTGTCTGTCCGAAATATCGTTCAAAACCCATTCGTTACCGAATCTGGATACTTTCAGCTTAGACAACTCGTTGATGATATCGTCATAATCCATTTTTTTGGACAGTCCGGACGAAACCATACGCTCGATGAGATCGTTACGAATAACAGATGCTATAAAACCTGCAAACGAGCAGAAATCCGAAGTGTCGCAATCCTGCCTGGACGGGAAGAAACCGTATGATTTCATGCAGATTCCGTATATCTCTTCCGGTGATGCGTCCGTATTGGTAGCAACGGCCATGCGGCCTGCGTATTCCGTTCTGTCCGCAACTGCCTGCTGTATTACAGAAGCTTCCACCGTACCGTTTGGTCCTTTCTTCACATCAAGGCAGTCAACGGCATCCCCGTAACAATCTCTCAATGTTCCGCGGAGACCTTTGACCCATCCCATATTGCAGACGGCAGTCTGTATAATCGACAACGCGTCTCCGAAATCCGAAACGGCCTTTGCGCGTGCCGTCTCGTCAAGATATGATATAACTTTTACATTTGCACCGCCGATGTCGCGGGCAGCTGTACCATAACTCACCGGTTTTGCATCGTTCATAGTTCCCAAACAATCTGAAACTATGGATCTGAACACCTTACGGTCCGAAGGAACAGACATTATGAACTTTAATCCGGCCTCATATAATGCAGCGACAAATTTCTTGGAATAGAATCCTATGTCGAATACGAATGTACAATTCGTCGCATCGGAAAGATTCGATTCTGCAATTGTCTCCAAATCGCTTACACTGAAATCAGGCGGCAGGAATCCGCATGCGAGCAACACGCCAGTATCGTACGAATATGCATTCCAGGTTCCGTCAGACACGTATACTGCGATGTCTTTGAAATCGTTGGACAGACTGCGTGTAAAACTTGCGCGAACCTCTCCCGAACCAAGCCCGGCATATGATGTGCTCCTGTCGCTGATGTTGAACAGATCGGATAAAACAGACTCGTCGGCAACATCGAATAAACGCTCAAACGGAACGCGGCGTATACAATTTTGGTATGCCAATGCAAGAATCATGCCTGCTGTTTTGTCGTCCGATGCCGACACCAGTTTATCATTCAGCCTCATATTGGTGGAAATTTTGTCTATCAACCAAATGGTTCCGAACGTTTTACTGACATTAGGCGCGTGAAGACCTCTGCTTGACGGTATCAGATTACCTTCGGCATCGCAACATCCGAGATACTTCCTTTTCTGACGCGGACTCTTCTTTTCCGGGTCCCAAATCGATGTTACCTCGTAAAGATAATACTTATTGCCTACGGCCTTCACGTGTTTAAAGGTCATGATACTATGTCTCCGACATTGTATTTACTGTTTCAGTATAAATACAACATATTCAACGGCTGTTTATATACTTAATTTATCGGTACAACCGATATTTTGCATACTTTTTATATGGTGCTTGCCGATAGGGAATCTCAGAGGATACATATGAGCGGCTGGACCTACGAAAAATCCGGAGTCAACATCGATAAGAAATCGAGTTCCATCAAAGCACTCGTAGACGAACTGAATTACAAAAGGTCAGGTATCGGACAAATGGTCCGCATGCCCGGATTATTCGCCAGTCTGATTGATTTCGGCGACAGATACATCACATTGGCTACCGACGGAGTCGGTTCCAAACTTATGATTGCCGAAGCACTTAACAAATGGGACACGGTAGGTATAGACTGTATCGCTATGAACGTTAACGATACGATATGCGTCAACGCGGAACCCACGTCTTTCGTCGATTACATTGCGATAGACAAACCAAACGATGACATAACCCGTGAAGTAGGCATCGGATTGCAAAAAGGAGCAGAACTTTCTAACATGGAAATCGTAGGCGGAGAGATTGCTGTTCTCCCGGAAATCGTCAACGGACTGGATCTCAGCGGAACATGCATGGGATATGTTGAGAAGGACAAAATCATAACCGGCAGCAAATGTACTCCGGGCGACCTCATTGTGTCTATCAAATCCTCCGGAATACATTCCAATGGACTCACCCTTGCCAGAAAGATTGTCGAGGCTAACGAAATCAAATGGACCGATCATGTATCCGGACTGTCCAAGACAATAGGCGAGGAACTTTTGACACCGACTGAAATCTATGTCAAACAAGTTCTGGAAATAACATCGAAACATGACGTCCACGGCTTGGTTGACATTACAGGCGGAGGATTGCGCAACATTCTCAGAATGGCCAAATGCAGATATGTTATATCAGACCCCGTGAAACCTGCACCAATCTTCAAAGTACTCCAGGAGCTTGGACAGGTAGAGGATCGCGAAATATATCAGACTCTGAATATGAGCATGGGATTCACAATCATCGCACCGGCAGACGAAGCAGAAGAGATTGCATCGGAATACTCTAATGCGGATATAGTAGGTCGTGTCGAAGAAGGAGAAGGAGTTCTTTTGGAACCCGGAAATATTCTGTATGACCACTACTGATGTCGGGATTACCCGGCATCAAAAATTCATTTTTGCGTATAAGGCACCGCATACGGCCCCCAATGCCGTACATGTTTCAAGAGAAAATCCCCCGGGAGTTATGTCGAGGTTAAATTTGGGTATTGATGCTGTATTCTTCGGAACCCCGTGCGGGCCTATCCCAAAAACCAGTAAAATGCTCTGTCCTCTTTCCACCATATCTGCAACTCCGGACAGATTCATCTGTTTCTTTGCATCGGGTTTACTGGTAGTGAGAATCGGCTCCCCCAACTGAGGCGGAAATCCCC
>CAKQHC010000042.1 GCA_934234005.1 uncultured Methanomassiliicoccales archaeon
TTCGATTTCCGGACAGTTCGGTTCTCCTTGCGAATCCAGAGGAGCTTTCGGTTTAGGATTGTCGGCATAGTTCTGCGGTGCAGACGAATAGCTGTCCTGATTCACGGTTCCCTTGTCTAAAAGGCTGCCTGTTCCGTTACACATTAACTGATCAGACAGATCTTTTTCCGGAATTATGTCTCTGAGAATATCGAATATCCTGCATGCACATTCATAACGGACATCGGGATCATTGGATGTACAGCCCTCGTTGAAGATGGGTGTTGTCAGTTTGATGTATTTTATCATCCAATTCGGGGCAGGATTTTGCTGAACCGTCGGATATAATATGGAGCGTATCATATGATTGAGGAAAGACAGGATTTTCGGCAGTTTTACAGTTTTTTCATTTTTGGATATGTTTTCTGCCTCACCCACGGCTGTACGCAGGAATACGAGATACGGGCGCATGTTGTCAAACATCATGCATCCTGCCTCCTCGATGTAATAATCTTCTATTATGTTGATTATCGATGCAAGAACCTTGGCTCCGTTATCGGTTGATGCACGCGGTTCACCCGGTTGTATGACCGGAAAACGCGTGAAAATGATGTGAAGGCATTCATGAATATTCAGAGCCCTGGTTATGGCATGCAGGGTGTTTAACGGATCTGCAGAAAACTCGCCCGGATAAGCGCCGATTGCCGTTTCAGCTTTCATAATTCCCTGCACATACGAATATGCGTTGGACATGGAGGGATCGACGGTTATGTTTCTTCCGTCTGTGTAGCTTCCGTTACCGAAGCGGAATCTGAGCATATTGCGGCCCGTGAGCAATTTGGAGAACGATTCCTCTGATTTGCGTATGAGCTCGCATTCGAAACGGCGGAGTACGGTGCGAAGGTCGTCGGTCTGTCTGTCATCCATCATACGGATCTATCCCATTTGTACATGCGTATTATTCCGCGCAATCCATTTTCCAACGCTTTATCGGATCTTGCGATGGGGATGATTGTTTTTTCGGACGCTTCCAGATAACCTTCGTACTTTGCCAATCTTGCCCAATTTTCCAGATTTCTCGGAGATATCACAATATCCAATTCTTCGCTGGAGATTTTGTTTTTTATACGGAGGTATATGGACAGTATGTGCTGGATGTCGGGTATGCATTCGGGAACTCTTGTTGTCAGCATCTTTGTTATGGCTGAATCATTCAATTCGGGAACGTCTACGATGGCATTGAATCTGTTATAAAGGGATTGATTGAGTTCTTTGGTTCCGAAGTATCCGATGTTCATCGTCGCAAACAGTCTGAAATTGGGATGTCTTTTTACGATTTCTCCGGAATCCAATCTGACCATTCCGTTGTCGTCCATTAGGGAGTTTAAGAATGCTAGGTATTGCGGTTTCGCGAAATTTATTTCTTCGAATACCACGGCACCGCCGTATCTTATCGCTTTGGTGACATAACTTTCCGTGAAGACTATTTTATCGCCGTCCGGAATGTATTTTCCCAGGATGAATTCATCCAGATTTTCGGTGCTGTTTACTGTATCCATAAGCGGAATGCCGATATGCTGGCACATAAGTTTGCATGAAATTGTCTTACCTGTACCGGCCGGACCGTGGAGCAGTACGGAACGTACGTCTCCGGACATAAGTGCCCTGCACAGGCCGTTCAGATTCTCCGGCAGTTCGAATTCGTTTCCCAGACGCGGTATCAAATCTCTGAATTCTTCAGGGAATTGGTTTATGTCAAAATGTTCGTTTTCGGATTTCACAGCCTGAGGGGACGGGATTTGTTCCTGACATTCGGATGCAGTATTGCTCTCTATTCCAATTTCTTTCACGTTTCCGTACGACAGAAATGTACTGCTGTTACGGAAACGGTCCATGAATTTAGAATGGATATTTTCCAACAGGGTTTCGTCAATATGTTTGGAATACTCATCTAGCATGGCTGCGAATGCGGGTTCTTCGGAACACTGTATCGCGATAAGCAGGCATACTGTGGGCAACAGAGGGTACAGATCCGAGTTGGCTTCTCCGAACCCTGGTATGAGCTTTCCGTCGGAATCATACGCCCCTACCTGCGTGTATTCGGCGTTTCCGCTGACTTTGTAGAAGAATATGTCTCTGCGTACAATCTGGTTGTCACGCCATTCGTACGGCACCTTTATCGACAGATAGTACGCAGATTCGGATTTGTTGATGCAGTATTCCGGATTTTTATCATAAATGCCGTTGAGTAAAGCCGAATACAGCAGTATGCCTTCGCATACGCTTTGTCTGAGTTCTTTGCAGATTTTTCCCGGTTCTCCGTGACGGAATCCGAATCCGTTGAATATTCTGGTGTCTGTTCTGTGTACATTATACGTCACAGTGTCGATTTTCATTCGTTGAGCCTCGATTGTGGATTCATGTGGATAGGACAAAAAGCTATCTATTGGATTCAGCCGACAAACCTCCCCGGGTCAGCATATGCGGTTTCCGTTGGTAGATGGTTTATTTACGATGACTCCGTACCGTCTCCTGTCGTTCGGTTATCGCCCGGGCGGGAGTCTGCAATTATGAAGACAGGATTCGATAACGGCAAATACCTCACTATACAGTCGGAACACATTAAGGAAAGAATCGGAAGATTCGGCGGAAAACTGTATCTTGAATTCGGCGGAAAACTCTTTGACGATTATCATGCATCCAGAGTTCTCCCGGGATTCATGCCCGACAGTAAAATCAGAATGCTTCTTCAGATGAGAGACGATGTAGAGGCAATAGTCGCAGTGAATTCGGCCGATATCGAGAGGAATAAAGTCCGCGGAGATTTGGGAATTACATACGATCTTGAGGTTTTGCGTCTAATCGATCAGTTTACGGAACGCGGCATTCCCGTAGCAGGCGTGGTTTTAACAAGATATACTTCGCAACCTGCCGCTGTAGCGTTTGAAGAAAGGCTCAAAACATTGGGAATCAAATCATACAGGCACTACTCCATCGCAGGATATCCTTCGGATATAGACAGGATTGTGTCCGATGACGGATTCGGGAAAAACGAGTTTGTACCCACGACCAAGCCGTTGGTGGTTGTCACGGCACCGGGCCCGGGCAGCGGAAAAATGGCTGTCGCACTGTCCCAGATGTACGGCGAATTCAGAAGAGGGAAGAAGGCGGGATATGCGAAATTTGAAACATTCCCTATATGGAACATACCTTTGAGACACCCGGTAAACATTGCTTACGAGGCGGCAACCATAGACCTCGGCGATGTCAATATGATCGATCCTTTCCATATGGAGGCGTACGGAAAATCTACTGTCAATTATAACAGAGATATCGAGGTATTCCCGATATTGAACGCAATGTTGGAAATGATTTCCGGAACTTCGATATACAAATCTCCGACGGATATGGGAGTTAATATGGCCGGATACTGCATATTTGATGATGCGGCTGTATCTAAAGCATCCACAATGGAGACAATCAGACGTTATTTCAAATGTTTGTGTGATAACAAACAGGGTTTGATCCCGGATGAGACCGTTCACAAATTCGACATTCTTCTCAGAAACGCATCTATCGATCCGATGTCTCGCAGAGTGATTCCCGCTGTCAGAGAATTGGCATCCAAAACAGACGTCGCGGTCATCGGAATCGAATTGGAAGACGGAACCGTCGTCACCGGTAAGGAATCTCCGCTGCTTACGGCATCTTCCGCAATGATTCTCAATTCGTTGAAAGTGCTGTCGGGCATAGATGACGGAGTTTTCCTTATTTCTCCTGATGTACTCAATCCGGTCAAATCACTTAAAGTACATTATCTCGGTAAAGAGGATGCTGCTTTACATGCCAATGAGATGTTGGTTGCTTTGGCAATCAGTGCAAAAACCGACAGTTTGGCAGAGAAGGCATTGTCCAAACTGCCGATGCTGAGCGGTTGCGAAGTCCATTCGTCATTTATTCTGTCGCCCACGGATGCGGAACTTCTGAAGAATCTCAACATGAACGTTACGTGCGAGCCGAAGTATCAGAAGGATAATCTGTATCACGGCGGAAATTGAACCGGCAATACATCCGAAACGGCGTGTAAGTAAATTGTTTAAGAACCGGGGATAACCCCCGGATTTATTCCTGAATAACGTCTACGCGGATTTTCTTATCCTTGTATTTTGCTTTGGGAAGATCCATTGCCATTCTGTTTCCGAAATCTTTGTGGACTTCGACTATTGACGACTCGTTTCCGAGCTCGACTTTTCCTACGGCAACCTCTCTGAGTCTGGCATTTTTGATTATAAAGTCTGCCAGGGACACTTTACCCAAACCGTCGTTTTTACCCAGATTTATTTTGAATCTGCACATGCCGAATACATCTGAAATTTGGTCATAATCAACCACTTTGCGGATAGTATCCTTCTGTCCGTCTTCGGCTTCCGGCACGTCTCTCTTTTCGATTTTCATGCCGGTACGCAATTCAAATTCTTTTACAAGGTGCTCTTCTTCGGATGTGACGAACGATACTGCCGTACCTTCTTTTCCTGCACGTCCTGTCCTTCCGATTCTGTGAATATATGTGTCAATGTCATCGGGCATGTCGTAGTTGATGACGTAGGATATGTCATCGATGTCGATTCCTCTGGCGGCAACGTCGGTTGCGATGAGAATATCGGTTTTATCATCTTTGAAATCCCTGATGACTTTTTCCCTTCTGGACTGAGGCATGTCTCCGTGTATGGCTTCAATCTTGTATCCCAGACTGTCGAGTCTCTCCTCGAGGGTATCTACCATTTTCTTAGTCTGGCAGAAGATTATTGCCTTAGGCTGATCAATATCGATTATTCTGCACAATGCCCAGGATTTGTTGCGTCTTCCCACAGATATGTAGTATTGTTTGGTGAGATCGAGTACGACTTCGTCTTTGGAAACGGATATTTCCTTGGGATTGTTCATGTAGTCGAACGCCAACTGTTTGACATTTTCCTGCATTGTAGCGGAGAACAGCATGGTATGTCTTTCTTTGGGCATTTTTCCGAGGATAAATTTGATGTCTTCCTCGAATCCCATATCAAGCATACGGTCTGCTTCGTCAAGGACCAGTGTAGTGATGGCGGATACGTTGAGCACTCCGCGTGAAATCATATCTCTGACACGGCCCGTAGTTCCGGCAACGATGTCGCATCCTTTGTTGAGTTCTTTGATTTGTTTTTCGATGCTTGCTCCGCCATAAATCGGTATGCTTACGTGTCCGGAATACTTGGACAGTTTGTTTAATTCGTCTACAACCTGGCTTGCCAGTTCTCTGGTCGGAACGAGAATAACTGCGGAAGGCGTTTTTTGTTTGGCAGGTATCGATCCGAGTACGATTGTTCCGTATGCACCGGTCTTTCCGGTTCCGGTCTGAGCCTGTGCAAACATATCTACGCCTTTAAGGCCGAGAGGGACAGAGCTGATTTGGATGGGCGTGGGTTCAGACCAGCCCATGTCATCCATTGCTTTTGCGATATCTTCGGGTATTCCGATGTCTGTGAAATTCGAGATCATAATCAATCACGTGATCCGAAACAACAGCCTGCGACTCAAACACAGGCACAGTTCCTTTCGTGTGCTTGTATGAAATATATAGTATAAAAAGAAAAAGAAATGAAAATAAGAGGACGACGGGAAAACCCGTCATCGTATGTTCAGACAATTATGCTGTATCCGAAATCAAGATTCAGATTGACATCACCCGTATAATGGAATCCCAACATCGGGTTTTCATCACTGGATAATTTGAAATTCACGTTTTCGCAACCGGAAATATCTATTTTTAAGATACATTTTATGTTGTTGCAGATTCCTGTGAATTCTTTTGTATCGGCATTATATGTCCATTTGACGTTATCCGCACCGCTTTCGGCCGAGATCATGATTGTTGCAATCTGTTCGGAGCCCTTGGGCAAATAGGATACAGTACCGAGTTCGGTCATTTTACCCGAATTATCCATTATGTACTTTTTAACCGAATATGTCTGAGACGGAGCCACACCGTCCCCGTGCATTTTTTCTGAAACTTCAAGCGTATAATCCGTGTCTTCGTCGCTGTCATCGGAAGTCATAACTACAGCTGCTGCAGCAATGATAACGACGGCGACAACACCGATTACCGCAATGATTTTACTATCCATGAATGACAGAACTCCCCCGTAGGATAAAACATTTTATGACCGTACAACCGAATGCTGTCGGATTATACCGGAGTTATGTCAGAGTCCGAGAATACCGAGGATATCTTTCGGATGTTTTGCATTGCCTACCGAATCCAATTGTTCCAGGATTTCGGGGGTGTATCCGTAAGATGCACCTATAAACGGGACATTGTTGGCAGATGCGGCCTTATAATCGGAAACCGAGTCTCCAATCATCACAGCCTTATGGGAAGGAATTCCGACGGTGTTCAGAAGGTCGGAAATCATATCTGATTTTGATGGTCCGTTAGAATCGATAACGCCACGCACATAATCAAAGCAATCGTTCATGCCGATCATTGTGAGCAGGCGCTTTGTACCCATAAGGTCGTTGTTGGTAGCTATTGCGGTAACAGCGTTGTTTTTCACTTTGCGTACCGTATCGATAATGTCGTCAAAAGGTTTCACGTCTCCGACGTGTTTGGGATAATATTTGAAGAAGCGTCTGGCAAAATCAATTGCGACATCTTCGCCGACGCCATAGTTGTCCTTCATCGACTCGACTATGTTCCGCCCTATGCTTTCCGTCAGTATTTTATCATCCAACGGGGGAAGGTTCATCTCTTTTTGGACTTCGTGACATGTGTTGATTAGTGCCGGGGCCGAATTCACAATAGTCCCATCCAAATCAAAAATGACCAATCCGTACTTCATGATACGGCCATACGGATTGGCTATATATCGGTTGGTTTCGATTACGCTCAACGCAGAAGCGCAGCATATTTCGGACCGCGGAGAACTTCTTTTCCTGTAAAATCTCCGTTTGAATCCACGGTGCCGTAAAACATACGTCCGTTGGTATAAAGCGTCCCTGTTCCCGCGAGTATTCCGTCATGCCATTGTCCCACGAAACGGTCTCCGTTGGGCCATGTGATGGATCCGAATCCTTCCTGACGGTCGTCTTTCCATCCGCCAAAGTATGTTATTCCTTTGGATGAGGTAAAACTGCCTCTGCCGTTTCTGAATCCGTTGCGGAATCCGCCTTCGTATCTGAATCCGTTGGGACGGCTCATAACGCCGTGTCCGCTGAGTTTATCGTCCTTCCATCCGCCGTTGTACGTAAGGCCGTCATGCCATCTCTGAGTTCCGGACCCGTTCTTGCGGCCTTTGTACCATTCGCCGTCGTATACCGAGCCGTCCGGATATTTGCATACGCCGTGTCCGCAGTACATTCCGTCGCGCCATCCTCCGATATATACGGAACCGTCTTTGCACTGCATCATACCTTTTCCGTGAGCGATGTTGTTTCTGACATCGCCGTCATAACATCCGCTGTCTGTAAGCAGTTTCATTATGCATCCCAAATCTCTGGTATTTTTTAATAGAATTTAAATTTTACAATCATAGAGCATTCATAAAAAAGAGTCCAGATTGGTTTGTTGTATCGAACGTTCATTGCCAATTATAGGATCAATCATATAATCCAGATTGCCGGAGCAGGCTATTTTGGATTGATCGGCAATATTGGGGATGCAATACTGTATTCCGTCTTTCACGAAGTACGTGCCGCAATTGCGCCAATGAAAGGACACATTATTGTCGATGCAAGATCTCCTAACATCCAATACCCAATCGTAATGACACGGTCTGGCTCCTTCGGAACAATACTCGCCGCCTACAAATATTGCATCGATATTACCCTTCTTTAACAATGTGTCCGTATCAATACGTCCTATCATCGGTGCCATAAATACATCACGATGTTTTGCCTTTACCGACTGTATTATCGGAATTCTGGTATCCCAGGCATCCTGATTCTCGATACTTACCGCAAGTCTGACATTATCATATCCGTCTTTCCAATCATCCGGAAGATGGCTGTTGATACGTTCAGGACGTTTGGTTATAATTTCGAATACCAAATCGCTTCTTTTACGTATGATGGACCATGCTTCGTCACGCCATACGTCCGCTTCTTCAATGAAGAAATCACTTGACATCGACGTTGTGATAAGACAGTTTCTGAGAACATAACATCCGTTGCGTCCCTTTTTCAAAGGAAGGTTGAATTGATGTTTGGAACGGATCACTGTATTGCTGTTTTCTATTCCGCGGGATTTGTTGCCCTCAAACATGTAGCAATGGAGGCATCCGGAACTTACGCGATGACACCCGTGCCAAGGGTTCCAAGCAACGGTGCGTTCGTAGATATCTGTCATGCAATCAACAATAATCTGAAAAGATGGTGCGGACGCCGGGATTTGAACCCGAGTTCTAACCTTGGCAAGGTTAAGTGATAACCAACTACACTACGTCCACAAGGGCAAAGAGGCATTAAAGTTCTCATATTTAAATATATTTTAGCAGTTTTATTTTTGTCAGAAATCGTTAATATAGGGGGACATCTAACACCGCATCGGAAGTTGTCGCTGAACCGACAGTTTTCTTACGGTGATATTATGGCGACATTCAACGAATTAGGAGTAGGCAAAAGACTGTGCGAGGCAATAACCGACATGGGTTGGACCGAACCTACGCCTATACAGGAACAGGCCGTACCCGCAGGTATGGCAGGGTCCGATCTTCTCGGACAGGCACAGACCGGAACGGGGAAGACCGGCGCATACTCCTTAATTGTCCTTGGGCGCACCAGGCCCGGGTCGGATAAGCCTACAACCGTAGTCATGGCACCTACAAGGGAGTTGGCCGACCAAGTATCTAAGGAAATACGCAATATATCCCGTGTCACCCATCATACTGTTGTTGCGGTATACGGCGGAACAGGCTACGAAGAACAGATAGCCAGACTCAAACGCGGATGCGATGTTGTAGTCGGAACTCCGGGAAGGATACTGGATTTGCAAAGGCGCGGCCATCTGGACTTGTCGCAGGTAAAGGAACTTGTAATCGATGAAGCCGACCGTATGCTGGATATGGGTTTCATTGAAGATATGGAGATGCTGATATCTCTGATCCCGGAGGGAAGGCAAACTCTGATGTTTTCGGCAACGCTGTCGGACGAGGTTCGTGAGATAGCTTCCAAATCGATGAAAAATCCGGAAGAAATCTCCGTATCGCACGACGAACTGGTGTCAGATCTCGTGACACAGTATTATGTGGAATGCAAGAGAAACGGAAAGATGGACGTTCTCAGAGATATAATGTCCAACGGAAATCCGAAAATGGTTATCTTTTGTTCCACAAAGAAGATGGTGGACGACCTTTACGAGGGATTCAGCCAGGAAGGTCTAAAGGTAGGGGCTTTGCACGGAGACATGCCGCAATTCCGCAGAGACAGAACCATACGCGGATTCAAGTCCGACCGTATGCCTATACTTATAGCAACAGATGTTGCCGCAAGAGGCCTTGATATAGATAACATTGAGTGTGTGGTGAATTATGATGCGCCTCTCGATCCCGAGACCTATACGCATCGTATCGGACGTGCGGGAAGAGCAGGAAGGACGGGAGTTTCATTCACATTTATCACACCCAAGGAAGACAGACGCATACCGTCGTATGAAGAATATATGGGCCGTGAAATTCAGAAAGTTTCCCGCAAACAGATATCCAAACTGACAATTGCAAATCCGGAATTGAAGCAGTTGCATCATGACGAGCCTGAGGAACAGAAACCCAGGCGTGAAAAAGTGAAGGTCAGAGCGGTTATAAGAAAGCCACAGGCTGAAAAATCTTTTTTTGATGTAAGCGTGGTTTCATTGGACATAGGTAAATCGTCCGGCGTCAGCAGAACAGACGTAATCTCGTTTATAATTTCCAAATCACACATAGGCGAGGATCGTATCGGACGTATCGGTATGAGCACATCATCGTCTTTTGTGGAGATTGATTCGTCGGTTGCCGGATCTGTGGTAAAAACCATAAACGGAGCAAAACTGAACGGAAAATCCATTCATGCCCAGTTCGCTCCCGAGAAGACAAAGTGTAAGGACAAGCTTAAAAGCAAAAAATCATGAGTCACATTCTGGGCGACGCATCATTTCCCAATGCCTTCTTTACGGTATTGTATATTGATGACAGAGGCTTATTCGTCTTCAAAGATATGCGGATGCATCCGTCGCCGTCGTTGTACATGTCCATTATGATTTTATCTTCGGGCTTCATCTCAATATTCGGACCTCTTGTACGTTTTTCGCCGGTAGACCACGAACGTGTTTTGCACGACGGACATCTGATAGGCGGCTGTTCAGAACGGGAAAACCATTTGTGGCCGCACATCAGACATTGGTTATTGCACCTTTTCTCAGACCAGCGATACGTACCACAGTTTGGGCAACGAACCGGATGATCCAAATTCGATTGCCAGACATGTTCGCATTTGCCGCATTTGAATGTGGTGCTCAATTCCATACCTACCTTGGATGTATACTCCATATCTTACAAATACATATAGAACACTTTCGAGAGTTGGATGGATTCTTTATCCATGAACGGTACGGTATTCACGAAAAGTTCGTCTGATTCGAAATCCTGATTTATGTAACAATATACGAATTGATGCCCAGCATAAACTTTTCAGAAGGTATCTATTTGATGCAAAAGAATTGTACGGAATCAGTCTTATCTATATTCAATTCGGTTGGTAAATTGACTGTCTTGGAAAGATATCAGTTCCAGCATGGATACGCGCGTGCGCACCATATGCGAAGATGCACAATTCAAGGTACAGAGGACAAAATATTGTATCTGACATTTATTGTCTATTCGTCAGCAGATCCACTATGTTCACAATCCGTTGGAGATGGCGATCCTCGCCTTCGGCGGGGGAATGGGACTGAGACGCGCCGAGATTGTCGACATCAGGCTGTCCGACATATGCGGAAATAACCTGACTGTGCACGGGAAGGGTCACGGACCCAACGGGAAGGATGCGGAGGTCGATACCGAGGAGCATGATGAACGCCATCGCGGATTACATGCAGTTGCGTCAGGCCGTCATAGACCTGCATGGGAACCACGGTGGCGGGTATCTTCCGGTCAGGTCCAAGGTGTACCCGGGTGAGGTAATGGATGCCAATGCCGTGTACTACGCCATTCGTTCGCCGGTCGGACATGCGGACATAGATCGCACAACCAATGCGTTCAGGCGTCTGTTCGCCACGGCCCTCTACGATGCCGGTGTGGATGACAACATCACCCGTCTGATGATGTGCCATGATTATTCGGACATCGCCATGACCGCTGCATCGAGACACACATCCTTTGTTGCGAACAAGGTAGAGTGCGCGCTGTTTGCACGAGTGGTTGTTAGACCGGAACAAAACTCGTTAACTCATCAACCGTGATGTTAATCGGACGGGGAGATCAACTCATTCTTCTTTGAATGAAATTCTCCATCTTGTCATAACTTTCTGTTAGTATCTCCATAGGCGGTAATAGTATGGTGCGGAAGTGATTCTGTCCGAACTCCGGGCAGAATCCGGAACCGTGAACGGTAACAACACCTTCTTCTTTGATGAGATCCAGAACAAAGTCTTTGTCGGTCTTCCAAGGCGTGCCTTTCAAATCAATCTTTGGGAACATATACAATGCCCCTTTTGCTCTTCTGGTTGAGATGTTTGGTATCTCGTTGAGTCTTTTGTATGTAAAATCGGCTCTTTCCTTCAGTTTGCGGTTCATATCGATGATATAATCCTGCGGACCCTGGAGAGATGCCCTGGCTGCAGCCTGACACGGAACATTGGGACATATTCTGGCTCTGAGTTGTTTCATGAAGCCTTGGCGGATTTCATCCATGAGCCCGTCCTGATCCATGAAATAGCAGTATCCCATCCTCCAGCCCGGCATAAGATTGACTTTGGAGAATCCGTTAAGAATTATACGGGGTACGTCGGATGAGAGCCTGGACATCGAGAAGAATTTACCATCGAATACAATTTTGTCATAAATCTCATCGGATATGAGAGGAATCCCGTATTCGGCCGCAATGTCTCCCATGTCTCTGAGGTCCTTTTCCGAATATACGGACCCGGTAGGGTTGTTGGGATTTATGACAACGAGTGCTTTGGTGCTGTCGGTAATCCTTTTGCGAATCATATCCACATCGGGCCGCCAGTCTTCTTCCTCTATCATTCTGTACGGAACCGTACGTCCTTCATAGAAGTTGATGTATTGGGCATAAGACGGGTATCCGGGTCCCGGAAC
>CAKQHC010000043.1 GCA_934234005.1 uncultured Methanomassiliicoccales archaeon
TTTCATAACAGCCAAGGAACTTTTACGGCATATCGATAAACCGGATGCAAAAATACGTTCAGTCATGAAACGCGGTACACTCTGTGCTATACCGTCTATGTCAATCGACGATGCCACACGTATTCTTTTCAGATACGGATTGAGGAACCTCCCTGTGGTGGATGATGAAAAGAAACTTGTGGGAATTATATCAAATATCGATATTGTCCGTTCCCAGATTGAGAAATCCCGCCCCGGTAAAGTGATGTCTGTTAAGAGTTTCCTTGAAACACAGAACGGAGTCCGCATGAAAGTAGTGAATAAAGAAGTCCCTATTGATTCTATTATTCCTACGCAGAAGGAAGTTTACATGGACGAACTCATCGGGCGCCAGTTTGAAATTAAGAGGGGATTGAATGAACCTCTGATTATGGTTGAAAGACGCAACGGGTATCTGTTGGTTGACGGACACCACAGAATTATGGCGGCCAAGAAACTCGGACTGAAGACGTTCAAGGCAATTGTATTGGTGCCTAACGATCTTGATGTAAAATTCGGTTTGGAGAAAACGGCGGAAAGATGGAACCTCAGATCGTTGGACGATGTGAAAGTTATAGAAGGCGCCAAGCATCCGTTCATGGAAGTAACGACAATGCTGCTCCCTACGGAGGAGGCAAACGGACTTAATCAGCGTTTGATTGAAAGTGACAGGGCTGTGCCGTCAAAAACGCACAAGCCCCGTTGATTCGGAAAAGGTTTACTCTTTTTTGTCAATAATTTCTTCCCCGACCCGCGACAGGATTTCTTTGTCATCGGTAGGCTCGGGGGGAAGTTCTCTTCTTTTACGACTGACGTATGAGAACAGGACAAGTCCGATTGCAACCCAGAATACGATTATTGCGGGGATGATCCAATACATCTCCATGACTATTCCTATGGGGATGCATGCGAAAATGGTAAAGAATGCCAAAATCGCATAAATCATGTATACAGATTCGGTTTCCGATTGTGAATTGAAGTTCCTGAATGCTTTTACGTCATCTCTGCTGAATACACCCAGAGAAGGGTATGATGCAGCACGTTTCAGATTGTTGGAAGCATGTTTTCTGTCCAGAACGGCATCCATGTACCATACGTCCGAGTTTTCGGAATCCATTTCCATAGCCTTTTTGAGAAGGCTTTCGGCAAGGAATGCATCCCCGTCGAACATAGCGTGTTTAGCCAGTTTCAGTGTGTTGACGACCTCAGGCGTGCGGTCCATCGTTACTTTGACGTTACCGACAACGGCTTTGTCGTTGATGACCTTGTTTCCGCAGTATGTGCAGAATCCCGAGACCAGGTTTTCATCCATGGTCACTTCGCCGCCGCAATGGGGGCATCTACAGGCAATAAGTCCCATCCTTGATTACTCCTTGTTGGATTGGAAGGGGGTTAAACCCCCTGCTAGTTCAGTTAAGTGTTTTTCTGAGATTTCTCAAATCACGGAGCATGATTTTCTGTTCCGCGGAAGCGATGATTCTCTTGGTTTTCACGAACGTGTCGGGATTCAGCGAGATGCAGTCTATACCCTGTTCCACGAGGAATTCGGTGAATTCGGGGTAGACAGAAGGTCCCTGTCCGCATATGCTGACGAATTTGCCGTTCTCGTGTGCGACCTTAATCAGCTGTGCGATTGCTCTCTTGACGCCTTCGTTTCTCTCGTCAAAGTATCCCATGTGTCCGAGGATATCCGAGTCTCTGTCACAGCCCATGGTGAGCTGCGTAAGATCGTTGGATCCGATGGAGAACGCATCGCAGTATTTGCAGAACTCGTCAGCCATGAAGATGTTGACCGGAATCTCGGCCATGAAGTACAGCTTGAAGTCCTTTCCGCGCCTGAGTCCGACTTCTTTCATCATGTCCGTAATCTGTTCGACTTCGTCTATGGTTCTGACGAACGGCAGCATCATGTTGAGGTTCCTGAATCCCATTTCGTCTCTGACTTTCTTGATGGCTTTCAGTTCGCACATGAATGCTTCGCGGTAGTTGTCGGAAACATATCTTGAGCAGCCTCTCCATCCGATCATAGGATTGTCTTCGTTGGGCTCGTAGTCTGCTCCGCCCTTCATGTCGTGGTATTCGTTGGTCTTGAAGTCGGAAGTTCTCAGGGTTACGGGGCGGGGGTAGAATGCCCTGGCAACCTTGGATATGCCGTCGGCGAGTTTGTCGATAAGTTCCTGTGCCCTTCCGTCTTCGATAACGGCGCACGGGTGTTCTCCGATGTAGTTGGTGAACAGGAATTCGGATCTCATAAGTCCGACTCCGTCGCATCCGAGCTGGGCGATTTCATCAGCCTTTGCGGGCATGGACATGTTGACCATGACTTTGGTTCCGGTAATAGGTACGTATTCTCCGCATACGCATGTGGATGCGGCGGGAGAGTCTTCGGTTGTTTTCTTGCTGATTATTCCTTTGTAGACGGTTCCGGTGGTTCCGTCGACGGTGATGTCCATTCCGTTTTTGAGAATCTCGGTGGCGTTTCCGGTTCCTACAACGCAGGGTGTTCCGAGTTCTCTGGAGATGATAGCTGCATGGCAGGTCATTCCTCCCTCGTCAGTGACGATACCTGCGGCCCTGCTCATAGCCGGAACCATGTCGGGCATTGTCATTTTGGTGACAAGTATGTCTCCTTCTTTGATGACGTCGAGACTCATTCCGATATCGTAGATGATTACTTTTCCGGTGGCAAGTCCGGGCGATGCTCCGAGACCGTTGGCGAGAATATCTTCGCTGGATACGGATTCTCCGACGGTTTCGTTGCTGGCGGAGTTTCCGGTGGCGGTTATGGGCCTGGCCTGCACGATGTAGGCATGGTCGTCTTCGACGCACCATTCCATATCCATGGGTTTCTCATAGTGAATCTCGATCTGCCTTCCGATTTCGGCAACTTCAAGGATTCTGGAATCGTCGATTTTCTGGACCTTCTGCATTTCTGCGGGCATGTCCTGTTTCTCGCATCCGCCGTTGGGGCCGCGGACGTATTTCCAGGTCTGGGTGGAAATTCTCTTTTTCTTGATTTCCATTTTCTGTTTGTCCACGACGTATGTGTCGGGAGTAACTTCTCCTCCGACGATTGCTTCTCCGAGTCCGTATCCGGCCTCAATCACGATGTGCTTCTCTCCGGAGTTGGGATCGACTGTGAACATAATTCCGGAAAATTCGGAGTTGACCATCCTCTGCACTACGACGGCGAGTTTGACGTCTTCGTGGGAATAGCCCTGTTTTTCGCGGTATGCAATGGCTCTGGCGGTAAAAAGGGACGACCAGCATTTGCGTATCTTATCGTAAAGATCCTCTTCGTCTTTCACGTTGAGGTATGTTTCCTGCTGTCCGGCGAACGAAGCATCGGGAAGGTCCTCCGCTGTTGCACTGGACCTTACGGCTACGAAGCCCATCTTCCCTTTGGGGAAGAGCATGTTGTATTTGGATGCAATCTCCTTTTTGAGATCGGAAGGTATGGGACAGGATTCGAAAAGAGCCCTGATTTTATCCGATGCGGCAGCAA
The DNA here is from genome assembly GCA_934234005.1 of uncultured Methanomassiliicoccales archaeon. Taxonomy (GTDB): domain Archaea; phylum Thermoplasmatota; class Thermoplasmata; order Methanomassiliicoccales; family Methanomethylophilaceae; genus Methanoprimaticola. The sequence goes on from CAKQHC010000043.1 coordinate 3,524, forward strand.
GGCTGTCATCGGAATTTCTGTCAATTCCGTCAAGTTCTTTTTTGACTTTATTGAATAATTTACCTTTTTCAACAAAATAGTCATAAGAAACGGTAGTGAGGACGAAAGCCTCGGGAACAGGGAACCCTGCGTTGGTAAGTTCACCAAGATTGGCTCCTTTGCCCCCCACGAAGGGCACGTCTTCGACATGCAGCTCCTTAACATCGACAATTCTTTTATCCATTGGGAGACCCCGTTGTCAGGAAAGTGTTTGTACTGTTTTGGGAGTTTCGTCACGGGACGAAATACCCTTCCGTCTCTTCTGTATATTCTCTTATATTATAGGGTTTGTTCTTTGCGTTCCCGCAGCTATTGCCGGATGCATATGTTTGCGAAAGAGAAAGCCGCTGTCGGGCGTATTTTATTTTCAGAGGTTTAGATATTACGAATTTCATTGGTTAATTTAATGGAATCCGTAGTTTTGAATGGTATAAACTAAAAAAAACATCAGAACATACCGCTATTTTCAAAGAATATCGGCTTTTTGTGTACAAAGGGTTTATATCTTCGGTGTGATACGGGACTAACTAGTGGTACTTATGGACATGGAAATATGTTGGCACGGCAGAGGCGGACAGGGAGTCGTCACTGCTAACGAGATTCTCGCTGAGACCGCTATCTCCGCGGGGAAATACGTGAAAGCGTTCCCTGAGTTCGGTCCCGAAAGAATGGGTGCACCCATCAGAGGATTCACAAGGATCTCAGACAAACCTATCCTGATCCACAGCCAGGTTTACGAGCCGGACGTGGTCATCATTATGGACGGTACGCTCGTAGGAAAAGTTGACGTCACAAGGGGAATCAAGAAAAATTCCGTTATCCTTGCCAACTACGCGGGCTCGCCCAAGGAACTTCAGGACGCACTCTGCACGGATGCCGAGTGTCACACTCTTGATGCTATCAAAATCGCTATCGAGGAAATCGGAAAACCCATGGTCAACACAATCATGCTCGGTGCCCTCGTCAAGGTCTGCAACATCGTCGATTACGACATGCTCGAAGATCAGATAACAAACAAATTCACCGGAAAACTGCCCGAGAAGGTAATCGTCAAGAACCTTTCGGCACTCAAGAGAGGATTTACGGAGGTGCAGTGACATGGTTATGGCTAACATTAAGGATTTGGTAATCGGAGGCCGTATTATCCAGGCCGGCAATTCCGAAAAGTTCTTCACCGGAGACTGGAGAAGCTATGTTCCGATCATCGATCAGAACGGCTGCATCGATTGTATGACCTGCTGGATATACTGCCCCGACAATGCTATCGTATTCAGGGACGGAAGAATGTCCGGCGTGAAGATGAGCCACTGCAAGGGTTGCGGAATCTGTTCCAAAGTCTGTCCCAAGAAGGCTATCACGATGAAGGAGGAATGAGGTTGACGCAGGATATTGCAATAAACGGAGACAACGCCGTAGCGCTCGCATGGAAGCAGATCGATCCCGACGTGTGTGCGGCATACCCGATTACCCCTCAGACAATCATTGTCGAAAAGTTTGCGGAATACGTCGCAAACGGAGAAGTCGACACGGAATTCGTCTGTGTGGAGTCCGAGCACTCTGCTCTTACGCTGTGTACCGCATCCTGTTCCGCCGGAGCAAGAACGTTCACCGCTACGGCATCTCAGGGTCTGGCATACATGTGGGAAATGCTTCCGATCACTGCGGCCATGAGGACACCTCTTATAATGGCCGTTGCGAACAGGACTGTTTCCGGACCCATCAACATCAACAACGATCACGGTGACGCAATGTCTGCCAGAGACTGCGGATGGATACAGCTGTTCTCCGAGAATGTCCAGCAGGCTTACGACAATTCCATAATAGCTCCCAGGATTGCGGAGCACCCCGATGTCCAGCTTCCCGCAATGGTGAACCTGGACGGTTTCATCCTTACTCACGCGATTGAGAGGATGACCATGATGGATACCGATGCAGTCAAGAAGTTTGTCGGAGAGTACGAACCCCTCTACCCTCTGCTCGATGTCAAGCATCCAGTTTCCCACGGAAACATGGACGGACCCGACTTCTACTACCCCCACAAGTACCAGAGCGTTATCGCCATGGACAAAGCCCTCAAAGTGGCCGAGGACGTGTTTGCAGAGTTCGCCAAGATTACCGGAAGGGAATACCACCTTGTGGACGAGTATATGTGCGACGATGCGGAATATGTGGCAGTTATTCTCGGTTCCTCTTTCGGAACCATGAAGGCTACGGTCAACGAACTCCGCGCAAAGGGACTCAAAGTCGGATGTCTTATGCCCCATGTATTCAGGCCTTGGCCGGAAGAGGCTCTCGCCGATGCGCTCAAGGGCAAGAAAGGAGTTGTTGTGTTTGACAAGCATCTGTCCATCGGATCGTACGGCCCCATGTTCCCCGAAGTAGTAACCGCAATGGCCAACAGGGGAGAGATGCCTATGATGTACAATGTCGTTTACGGTCTCGGAGGAGCCGACGCAACCGTTGCGGGCTTCGAGAAGATTATGGAAGAGGTAGCTGCCGGCAAAGCACCCAAGGTTACCTATCTGGGGGTGAAGGCATGACCTCGTTATCGCTTAAGGATCTCAACAAGCTGCCCGTGAGGCTGGCTTCAGGACACAGACTCTGCGCCGGATGTGCGGAGGCAATAATCGCAAAACAGATTATGATGGGAACCGAGGATCCGATTGCAGTATCCGCATCCACCGGATGTTTCGAGGTTTCGACCACGATTTTCCCGTATACGTCTTGGAACACACCGTTCATCCACACGGCATTCGGAAACGGAGCTGCTACGTGCGCAGGTCTCGAAACCGCGTACAACGCCCTCAAGAAGAAGGGAAAAATCCAGGAGAACATCAAGTTTGTCAACTTTGCCGGAGACGGAGCAACATACGATATCGGTCTTCAGGCACTGTCCGGAGCAATGGAGAGAGGACACAGGATGATGTATGTCTGTCTCAACAACGAGGCATACATGAACACCGGAATTCAGAGATCCTCCGCAACAACAATGGGTGCGTCCACTACCACGTCCTGGGCGGGAAGCGTCCAGCCCGGAAAGAAGGAGTTTTCCAAAGATATGACCGCAATTATGGTCGCACACAACATCCCGTACGTTGCACAGGTTTCCCCCCACAACTGGAGGGACACGGTGACCAAGGCCCAGAAGGGATTCGAGGCAGACGGACCGAGTTTCATCAACGCGATTTCGCCCTGTCCCAGGGGATGGAGGTTTGCATCCGAGGATACCATTTCCATGGCTAAGCTGGCCGTAGAGACCTGCGTGTGGCCGTTGTTCGAAGTTGTTAACGGAGAGTACACCCTTACGGGCGAATCCGCAAGGATTGCAGACGGAAAGGTGGAAAAGAAACCCATCACCGACTGGATTAAGGCCCAGGGAAGGTTCAAGCACCTTCAGCAGGAGAAGTGGGAACCTATCGTCGAGTCCATCCAGAAGGAAAACGACCGCAGATGGGAGAACCTCGTCAGGCTTTCCAACCTCTGATAAACATATTCCGGGCCCAGCCCGGTTTTTCTTCAATTTTAAATTGTATTGCTGTAACTGATATTCAAGACGGCCGATTGGATAAATGCGGTATTACAACAAATTAAATCAGCACAACATCATGCTGATGACAGACATCAACATATATCCCATCACGGCGTTTTCGGAGTTCAGCGTACCGATTTCGTTTCCAAGCAGTTTTCTGTGACGTTTCATCTTGGAATCCATTGCGGATCTTATGTCGAGCAGTCTGCGGACTTCCCTGATGTCGAAACCTGTGTTGGACAATACATCATGCGATCCGGCACTGAGTTTAAGAAATTCAACATTATGCGGATGTACATCTTCGTAATCAATCAGTTTTCTGAGTCTTTCCGCTTCCTGACGGTCTGTGAATCTGAACAGCCATTTCCTGTCGTAACGGATTTTGCATGCAGACAGAATCTTTCCGTTATGTTTCAGTTCCTGCATCTGTGCATTGCGCGTAGAACTGTATGATACGGGGAACGGGGTAATAGACAGCAGATATTCTTCTCCGGACGCGTTTAACCCTCTGTCATTCGCATCGGTGTAAAAGATTCTGTCGGTTACTATCGTGCAGTCGCAACCTTTCAGTTTTTTGTATACTTGGTCGCTGCCTATGTTTTCGCAACCGAACGGCATCATACCGTATGGATTTCCGTCGGAATTGCAGAGAACTGCAATATTCATGCGGGGTCTGATGTCGTAGCAATCGTATATGTCTGTAAAACCCGGTTTACCGCCGTAATGACCTATGTATTCCATGGCAAGGCCGTGACCGTTTTTCATCAGTTTGGAAAATTTATTGATGCCTGAAACATTCTTTCCTACTTTTTCCAGAACCGTTTCGGTTTCCGGCAGGCCCATATCGGACAGGCCTGCATCGGATAAGGATCTGATTTTCGCCATTTCAAAAAGGATGTCCGCTTCATCTGGAAAACACTGATTCAGAGCATCTTTCAGTTCCATATACGGGCATATGGGTTTGAGGTAATACAATATTCGGTCAATACATTTCGGGAATGTCCATGACAGGATCTTCCGGATCGTCTGTCTCTATGCGTACGCCTTCGACACCGGTTCTGACAATATACGGGGTTCCGCCTCTGGTTTTGATTGCTTCCGCAGTTTTTTCCGGTTTATCGGTGAGCGCAACCATACATCCTCCTCCGCCGGAGCCTGTAAGTTTTGCGCCGTACGAATAAGGCAAGGCGGCATTGACAAGTTTGTTGAGCTCTCTGCACGAGACGCCCAGGATGGAAAGAAGCTTATGGTCTTTGGTCATGAGTTCTCCGAGATCCGTCCAGTCGTTGCGTCTTATGGCGTTGTATCCCTGGAGTGTCACGGCGGCAATCTCGTCAATGATATCTTTGGCGAAACCGCTGTGTTGCATGAATCTTCTTACTTTGTCCACCTGGGGTCCGGTGGGTGCCCTTATTCCGGTGTTTCCGATGACAAAGGTCATATCCGGAACTTTTAGATCCGACACGCTCCACGTTCTTCCGCCGCGGGACACGGTCCACAGATGACTGTCGTCGGTACCGGGTATGTTTACTCCGATACCGCGTCCGTGGACGCATGCCGAGGCATCCATGGGGCTGCCGTTTCCTTGGGCAAACAGTTCCGCACCGTATGCTTCCAATGCCAATTCTTCTTCGGTTGTGTTGTTGTTGCGGTCTTTACGCAGTGCCAACGCAACCGCGGCGGATAATGCCGCAGAGGAACCCATACCCGATCCCGGGGGAATCTGACTCATGCTTCTGTAGTCATAATATTGGGTCGTGTTGCGGGTAAGATATCTGAAATGGGGCTGCCTGTTAAAGGATGAAGCATCCCCGTTCAGAGTGTTGCGGTCGCTGCGTCTGATGCTGCAGGTGAACCTTCTGTCGACTGCCAATACCACGGCAGGTTTTCCGTATACCACGGAATGTTCTCCGAGAATCACGAATTTTCCCGGAGCCGAAGCGGTCACCCATTCGTTCATGTGTATTCACTGCAGACCGTATTTGCGCATGGCTTCGTGGATGGAATCGTTGGGATTGCGCATATCCAGTTTAGGCTGTGCGATATACCACCAGCCTTCTTCTGCCGCTTCCAGCCTTTTGTCGAACATCTCTTCGTCTTCTCCCTCTTCTTGTTTGAGGGACATCAGAGCTTTGTGCATCTCTCCGAGGAGATCGACTCCGTACTTTTTGTTGACGAGAGACATGCCGATATAACTGTCAAGGCACATGGACAGGTCCTCTGCCGTAGCAGGATCGACGCATTCCATGACGATGTCGAATGCGGAGTTGACAGCCATCTTGAAAATCATCTGTCTGATTGCTTCTTCCGGGAGGTCGGCATCGTTTTCGGTAATAGTCTGTATCATCTCATTGTAGAAGAGATCTGTAAGTGCGGACGTGCGGTTGGGATTTTTTCCGAACAACTGTTTGGCCATTGCTTCTTTGGGGTCTTCTTCGGGTTCGTCTCCGCCGAAAAGCGCTGCATTGGGGTCAATTTCATCAGACATGTGTGTTCACTCCAGTTTCTTGATTACGTCTGTCAATATATCCATTCCCGCATTTATTTTGTCTTCCGATGCGGCATACGAGAATCTGAGATGTTTTTCTCCGTATTTGCCGAAAGCCGATCCCGGGGTACAGATGAGTCCGGCTTTTATGCATTTCATGGCAAGTTCTTCGGACTTTATGTTTTGTTCGTATGACGGAAATGCATAGAATGCTCCTTTCGGAGGTTCAATGGAGAATCCGGGAATTTCGTTAAGGCGTTTCGTGATGAGATCGCGTCTGTTCCTGTATACCTTTCTGGCATTTTCAAGATACGGATCGATGTTCGGCAATGCATCAAGGATGCCGTACATGGCAGGCATGTTGGGGCTGGCGCATACATGATACTGCATCTTAATCAAACTGTCCATGACGTTTTCGGATGCACACAGAAATCCCATTCTCCATCCCGTGACAGCCATCATTTTGGAGAATCCGCTGGCAACTACTGCCGTATCGAGTTGATTCATAAACGAGATGTGTTTTCCTTCGTAGATGAACGGTTCGTATACTTCGTCGGAGAGTATTGTAATGTTGCGGTCGCGTGCCAAATCGCACAATGCTTTGTAAGTTTCGCCGTTCAGGACACCGCCTGTAGGATTGGAAGGGGTGGTGACAACAATCATTACGGTTTCCGGACGTATTTTTGATTTAATATCCTCTATATCCGGTTGAAAATCACCTTCAGTGAGTTTGTATTCCGTATATGTTCCGCCGCAGAGTTCTGCATGCGGACCGTATATGACAAAACCGGGACTTGGTACGAGCACATTATCGCCCGGGTCTATCATAGACATCATGATTTCAAGGAGTGCGGAAGATCCGGACGGCGTAATCATGATATTTGAACCGGTGATAGGTCCATATTTGGAGAATCTTTTCGCAACGGCATCCCTGAGTTGCGGGATTCCGGCCGTAGGTCCGTATTTGTTCAGACCCATTTGGGCAGCGCGACACATACCGTCCACGGCCTCTTTGGGAGGTGCGAGATCAGGTTCGCCCAATCCTAGATTGATGGAATCTGGCCCGGCAAGGTCAAACATCTTTCTGATGCCCGACATAGGTATGCTTGCAATTCTCTGCGATACTTTCATGAGACGACGATTATCGGTTTATGATATATGGGTTGTTATTGTTTTTAACAAAGGTAGATTGTGTTACAATCCAAGATTCTTATGAATGAAGCAGTTCTCGATTTATTCCTTTAATGAAATCTGGTAGGGGGCGAACACACAATTTGTATTCTTAGCATGAAAAGTATTTGCACTTGCATTAAAACTAACTAAAAGCTATGTCGTGAGATGTTCGATATGTCATGGGCAGATAACGGTCTCAATGATTGTTTTTGGAATCTTTCCCCAGAATGCCAGACCTATGAGAATGACCTTTCCGTGCATGTTTGCGTAGTATTTTCTGTCGTGGATCTGCTTCACGGCATTCTCCGCACAGACTTCCAAATCTTCTTCATTGTTCGCTTTCTTCAGTTCAATGATGATCGGAACGATATTTTCTTTCTTGGGGATCAGAATTATGTCAACTCTTCCGTTTCCGTATTCGGTTTCCGTCCTTACTTCGTAGGACGGAATCATTTCGTACAGTATTGTCATCAGAACGGCTTCGTAATGCAGTTCGGTTGTCAGATTGTAGTAACTTCCGACGGACAGGATCTTTCCGAGTTCTTTCGTCATGGTCTCGGCATCGCCCTCAGATACCGCGCGGTTAAACATAACAAAAGCATTTTTGTTCAAAGGCATTGTCTTCCGTGCCATTGTCTTAACAATCTTCATAACCTCATTATTAGGGACAGAAACCGCAAACATTTCATCCCCGGCAGGTACGGCTTTGAGGTACCCGGACATGACCATAAGGCTGTACAGAGACTCGTCATCTGCACTCAATTCGGAATATACAAGAGCTGCTTCCAAATACGTATTGGCAGACTTACCTTCGATTAACGAAAGAATCTCGGAGAAATTGTCCGTGTCGGTTCTTTCGAGAAGCCATCTTATCGGTTTATCGGATCCTGAATTTACCCAATACTGCTTGGGAATAAAATGATTGGATACATAATTCATGATGCTGAACGGATTGTATACTTCTGCGTTTCCGAATCTGTATCCGTCGTACCATTCTTTGGCTTCGGCAAACTTCTCCGGATGTCCGTAATATGCGAACAGATCCTTGATTTCGGCTTCCGTGAAGCCGAATCTCTCGTCGCTTCCG
>CAKQHC010000044.1 GCA_934234005.1 uncultured Methanomassiliicoccales archaeon
ACAGAGAATACTCCTACGGACTCGGCAAAAACCTGATTCTGTACGGAGTCTGCTTTAACGGCAAGAGGCCGAAAGTTGTGATGGAGCACATCTTTGAATAACTGGATACCAGTAGAGATTAAGCGGAGTTATAAAGCACGGCTGTTATATGTGATGCAGTTCCAGCACGTTTAATTTTTCAAAGAATAACGGCAGTTCTCCAAGATTCCTGATATCCCATGCCTTCAATACATTGTCAGTTGCATTTTTATCCATAAGGGAGGACGTTACAATGACGATGCGCCCTCCTTTCTTCAACACCTTTCCGGATTCGTTTAATAATTTTGGAAGCGGACCCAATCCGTCAGAACCTCCGGACCAAGCTTTGGCCAAGAGTCCTTCTTCTTCTACCGGGAGATACGGGAGATTGAAAATCACAGTATCGAATAAACCATTGATATTGCTGTATACATCAGTTTCCCGCACATCAATATTTACGTTGTTTGATTCAGCGTTTTTCTTGGTAAGTTCTACCGCAAACGGATTTATGTCGCCACATGTTACGAATCCTCCGTTTTTGGCACAATGGATCGATACCACTCCTGATCCGCATCCTATTTCCAGGATTTTCTCACCCGGCGAAATATCTAAAGATTCTATCAGAAGAATACTGTCTTCAGACGGAGGATACACATTGCTGTCCCCGTCTATTGTGATATTCGGATCATATTTCATACATTCATCCCGATTGCGGTATTTTGCGGAAAAAGATTTTTTGTCCGGTTTTATTTTTAAATCCGTATGCAGCGAGCCACATCATAAGCACCCCTCCGAATATTTCCGCAATAGCCATTCCCGCAAACATTATTGTCAGATCGGTATGGCATGTGGCTGCGAACAGGATTACAATAAGAATATTGCGAAGAAGAGAAGACCACATGGATATATTGGCCATACGCAGCGATTGCAACAATGCGGAACCTATGTCAATCAATCCGACGAAAGGAATGAATGTACAGTATATACGCAGAATATCGGCAAATTCGGATCTGTGGATTTCCATCGATTCAGACAAAGTAAACGGCATTACGCACAGTTCTGCGAACACAAACATTAGAACTGTCATGCTTATGATTATTACACAGCACAGTTTGGTTCCGTACATAAATGCAGTTCTTGCTTTGTCGATGTCGTTTCTTCCCAGCGCAGCCGAGCATATCGGAACAATTGCAGCCGCCAGCGCCATAGATATGATACAGGAAATTGAAACAAATCTCCACGGTATGCTGAATAACGCCGATCCGAACGATCCTGCGCATATAATGACAAAGTATCTTTCAACCATAGACATTCCGTTGACCACTACAGACTCTGTGGCACGGGGTATGCCCACTCCCAGTATGGAACGGCATACGCTGCCGACGGCAAGAGTTCCTGAAACAGAAGGCCTGACTATCATGCGTTTACGGACGTACCATTGCATGCCTACGATACATGAGATAACGGATGCCAGTGCCGTAGCCAATCCTGCACCTGTTACGCCCATATTTAAACCGTAAATCAGTATCGGATCCAAAACCATATTCACTCCGGCAGCGGTCATGGACATAGCCATTGATTTTTTGGCGGCTCCTTCCGAACGCAGCAATCCGGAAATCACTTCTTCCGACATTATGAAAACGGAAAGCAGAACCATCGGCATCATGTATCCGTATCCATAGTCGGAAACATCCGATGCACCCATCAAGTCCATCATAGGGCGGATGCATATTGCAAGAATCGGCGTAAGAGCCAACGCAATCAGCAGAGATACCATAAGAGCATATGCGGCAGTTTGATCCGCATTGTTGCATTCATTACGTGCCAGGTAACGTGCAATCATAGTGGATGCTCCGACGCCTATGCCTGCCCCAAGGCCGGAAATTATCCAATATAACGGAGAGATCGTTGTGATTCCGGAAGTTGCATCGGACCCCAGGCCCGAACACCAGGACGTGTCGGCAAAAGAATTTATCTGAACGACAGCGAATGAGATAATGAGCGGAAGTGCCATTTTACGTATGGCTTTGCAAGGATCTCCAAGCATGGTTTCCAAGTCTTTGTTCTCCGTCGTCATCCCCAATACAGTCATCCCTGTAGTTCATTTTATTGTTATGCATATAGAGTGCATGGATTTGAATCCGATACGATATCATGCATACGATTTCTAAAAACGTAATACTAATATATGAATGCGACATGGCGATGATATGGAAGGGCGGAATGAATCCGAAAGAAGATTTGCCGCGGTTTATAAGCAGGCATCCAGTCTGAAGATTCTATTTATTGTACTCTGCATCATCGGTGTCATAGTAGCAGCTGTATTTTCTGCAACTGTGGGTTCCTATCCGATCGGTGCAGGACAGGTGTATGAAATACTGTGGATTGCAGTATCCGGAGGCGTTCAGCCCGATCCGACGGTAGCCCATATTGTAATAGACCTTCGTCTTCCCAGAATACTGGGCGCAATAGTATGCGGTGCGGCATTGGCATTGTGCGGTACGGCTATGCAAAGTATGATGAAGAATCCTCTTGCCGATCCATATACGATGGGTATATCGTCGGGCGCGGGATTCGGTGCGGCACTGGCCATAATCATGGGAGTGGAATTGTTTTCCGGCGGAGGCACGATTCTCAATGCGTTTGTGTTCGCCGTAATACCGGCCATGATAATTTTGTTCCTGAGTAAATTTAGGAAAGCTACGCCCACGATGATGATTCTCTGCGGAACATCTCTGATGTACCTTTTCAATGCACTGACCCAGTTGTTTATGCTTATAGCAGATCCGGATGATATGTCTACGGTATATCAATGGATGGTCGGTTCCCTGGACGGTCTGGATTTCAGCGAACTCGGAGTTGTATTTCTGATCACGGTTGCCGGATTTTTGTATATTCAGACATATTCAAATCAACTGAATGTAATGGGTGCGGGAGATGACAGCGCAAAATCCATGGGAGTCGATGTCGAACGCCGCAGGCTTGTTATGCTTTTGATGATCACGCTTGTTGCGGCATCTGTTGTCAGTTTCACCGGAATAATAGGTTTTGTCGGACTTGTGGCGCCGCACATTGCAAGGTATATCGTAGGTTCGGACAACAGATTCCTGGTTCCGGCATCGGCTGTGTTCGGAGCCCTGCTCCTTCTTGTGTCCGATATATTGGCAAAAGTAATAGCGGCTCCGTTAATGTTGCCCGTCGGAGTCATAACTTCGTGTATAGGCGGGCCGCTGTTCATGTTTCTTATTTTACGTACCAATAAAGAGGTGTGGACATGACTGTTCTGGAATTAAAGAATCTGTCATTTTCCTATGACGGATACGAAGTATTCGGCAACATCAATTTGACGGTGGACCGTCCGGGACTGTATTGTATATTGGGTCCCAACGGTGTGGGAAAGACCACGCTGGTCAAATGTATAAACAAACTCAATACTCCGACTTCCGGAAAGGTTCTGCTGGACGGATGCGATGTCGATGGGATGAGTCTGCTGGATATTGCACGTAAGGTTGCATATGTACCTAATGGAGCCAGCAGTGTATTTTCAATGACTGTGTCGGAAGCAATCATGCTGGGCAGACACCCGTATGCAGGTTGGATTACTTCGGATGACGATATCGAGGCTGTTGAGGAAGTTGTCGATTTATTGGGACTGAACGATTATGTCGACAGAGACATATCCGAACTCAGTTCGGGACAGCTTCAGAGAGTAATGATAGCCCGCGGATTGGTTCAGGAACCCGAGATACTCATACTTGACGAGCCTACTTCCAATCTGGATGCAAAGTATCAGATGGACGTAATGAGGTTTTTAAAATCTTATGCCCGCGACAAGAACGTTATTGTTCTGATGATATGCCATGACATATCTCTTGCGGCACAGTATGCGGATTCTGTCATTCTTATGGAAAAGGGCGGAATACGTGCCGTCGGCAGTGTATCCGAAGTGTTGACATCGGAATCCCTGTCGTCGGTATACGATGTCAAAGCCAGCGTAGCCGACATAGGCGGAAAGCCCCATATTCATATGTCGGAGAAACCGGGAAGCGCCAATATTGATTGTACCCGGTTGAAGAAGCATAAAACAGAAAAGGCATGCAAAAAAAGAGCAACTCTCAGAGACAAAGCCGTCAATATCGCCGTTGCCTTTCTGATTATTGCGGCAGCCTTGTTTTCAGCATTCGATTTCGGCAGTTCAGACAGCAGTCTCGGTCCGGGTGCGCTTGTCGGAACAGAGATAACAGAATCCAAATTTCCGAACACCGAATCCAGATTATGGGTATACGGCAACGCAAACGAGGATGACAAAATCGATTCGGACGATCTTGTTGCTTTGAAGGAAATGGTTGACGGAAGACGTGAGCCGTCTGTGTTGGCAGATGCCAACTGCGACGGGCGCGTCGATTATCTGGATATCGAATATTTACAGAACATAGTAAATCAGGATAATGTAACCGTATACTACATTGATAATTACTTCAAAGTATCAAAAGTGTCCTGGCCGGTTAACAGTATCGCAATAGGCTATTGCAGCGGGGCATATGTTGCGGACCTGACAGGCCTCTGCGACAAGGTAACGATGGTAGACGATACAATCAAGACATATTGGACAGGCATAAACTCCAGATTTGCCGAGGCAAAATCCTATGGAACCACGGAATCTCCGGATTATGAGGGTATAATGAAGAACAAAGTCGATGTGTATGTTCCGGGATATTGCGACGGAAAAGCAGATCAGCTTTCCGGAAACAATCTGGAACCTGCGGGGATTGATGTTATGTTCATCAATACATGCGACAATTCCGGAGTCGATTATCCGAATGAATACATCGATCGTTCGATTCTGATGTTTGCGTATCTGCTTCAGGGAGATATGACAAAAACATACGAATACATGAATTGGCACGATGACGTGTTGGGTAAACTGGAAGCTGCGGCAGCAACGCTGTCCGATTCCGAAAAGGTTCCGTTCATGATGTCGCGTACATATCCGGACGCTTCTGCTTCCACAATAAGTATAACAGGAAAAAACAATACCAACAATATCCATGCAGAGTGGGTGGGAGTGGATGCCGTGGGTCAGCACAATCCTATGTTGGCCAATAATTACAACAAACTTACTTTCGAAGACATATACAGTGTCATAAAGGAAGAAGCCGACGGCGGAGTATTTTACTACATGGACAACGAACATGACGGACTGCGTCACAGTACGGATTTGGATAAAGCAGTTAAAGCAGATATGGAGATGTTGAAGGATTGTAATGCTTCCATCCACTATATGGGTATGGCGAGGGAAGCCGGTAACGGTTCGCTGTACGTTATCGAACTTGCATTCTATCAAAATGTCATGTACCCCGATTTGGATTCCGGGTTGGATTACAGGGAATTGTTTGAGTATTATTTCTTGAACTTCATTACGGAAGATTACCGCTCTTTGGTAGATATAAACGACTTCTTCAGAGATTATGGGACAGCCTGAGGCTGCCCATTTATTTAGTGACGCATATGAAGAACGAGAACGGGAGGAAAATCGTTCTGCCATTGTGTTCCAGACGGTAGGAATCCCTGCCGTCTGTATCCACATGGATACATTTTGCACCCATTTCTATCAGAGTATCTACATCCCATTGGGGCCTGCGTTGAGAACTCAACGGCAGTTCTTTGGCAATGTTTTGCATTATATTGCCGTCGACATTTCCCATAAAGCGGTGTTCTGTTTTTCCGGAAGCATCACGCATGTTTGCGTAATCTTTGTCGTACAGGTACAAATAATGGTTGCCGTCAAACACCATAAGTTTCCCTTCGGGTTTCAGAACACGCATCCACTCTGAATATGCCTTTACAGGATTATCGAGATCCCAAACAAGATTTCTTGAGATGACGAGATCAAATGTATCATCCTCAAATGAAAGATTCTGAGCATCCATGCGCATGAAATCTGCATTTACGCCGTATTTCGCGCAGTTTATTTTTGCCCGTTCCAGCATTGCCTCCGTATAATCTACAGCCGTTATATTGTGGCCTTCGCGCCCCATTATGATGGCAAAGAATCCGGGGCCTGTTCCTATGTCAAGAACTTTCAGATTCTTTCTTCCATCTAAATGTTTAAGGATGATGTTAAGCCAATGTTTGTAACGACCGCTTTCGAGTTCATCATTGATAGACTGCGAATACCCTTCTGCTCTGAGTGTCCAATAATCTCTGACGGCTTCGATATGGTCTTCTGTCATGAACCTGCATTAGTGTTACGAATTAATATTTTTTATTCGCAAATTCACGTGGGCGGGCCGGTTAGCAATCATTATGCCCAATTAATAAACAATATTCGATTGCTTCAGAATGCGTTCTATCACAACTTTCGGTCTCTTGCCGTTGAAACAGACACCGTACAGAATCAGGTTTTTGCCGAGTCCGTAATGGTATTCTCTGTTCTTGATTTGCTCTATTGTTTCTTCGGCTTCTTTTAGTTGGAATGTTTGCCGTCCGATTTGGATTTGCTTTTCTTGAATTTGATTACGATATCGGGAAGTCCGGGACGGTTGTGTTTCATTATTATGTCCGCCCTTCCGTTTCCGGCTTCCTCTTCAAGATAGACTTTGTAGTCTCCCATGCTGCTCATGGCAGCGGATGCGACTATCGGCTGACAGTCGCCCTCGTCTTTCAGGATGATAGAGGGAACTTGCTGTAGAACAGATTTTTCATGTTCTTTTCCACGTTCGGTACATCGCCTGCTTTTATGGCTTCGAACATATCGATGAATGAATCCGATTCATCATCGAACATTATGTCGATTATCATTGACGAGAATGAATTGCGTATTCCCTTGTTCGGAATAGATATTGTGTACAATTCCTCATCTTTCGCTGCGGATTTCCCAGAAATATCCAATTCCTGTCTGAGATATTAGCAATTTGAATTCCTTCGCTTCTTCATTCATGAAGCAATAATTATTGTTGTTCTGTATTTTAAAAAATTCAGCGGATTCAGCCGATATGTTGCAGTGAATATTCTTGATTCACGGCGTAGACGTTTGATATTTTCAGTAAACAGACAACACCTGACTACAGCCTAAGGTAGTTGCCGTGTTAGATACCGACATAAATAGATTATATTTCGGGAGATATCCAATGGTTATGAAGGATGGAAAAAATCAATACGCCTTTTTGGGAGTCATTGTCATTATACTGTGTATGATATCCTGTCTTTCATATGTTCTATTGTCCGATATTATGAATGCGGATAACAGTCCGGCCTATGTGTCAACATCAGGGGATGTAAGTTACAATACATACAATGAATCGTCTGCGGAATCTGTGTGTGAATTTATATTGACTCCTTTCGATGGAGACGAGTTGAAGATTGTTTTAATCCTAAAGGAAAACAGACCGATTAATTACGATTATGTCGGAGATTACAAAATCGGAGGCCATGATACAAAGATGTATTTCAACGGAACAACCACGGCGTATATGGAGGGCAAGAACATCCTGAGGATAGACTATAATGCGGGCGGGGCAGTACATCATATTTTGAGAAGCGATCTTGCCAACGATACCATTTAAAGCTGATGCAGTACTGCTTCTGTTATGATTCAATTGGATGTTCTCGCAGTAGGAGATCTCAGCCGTGCCGAAGACGGGACAGTCACGGAAGCTCATTCTACGTCCACATTAATCCGTGCATCCGGGCACAATATAGTTGTGGATCCCAGTGATAAATATATGGAGCCGGCTGTCAGAACATCACTCTCTCAAATCGGAATTTGTCCCGATGAGGTGGATATTGTAATTCTCACTCACGCGCACAGAGATCATTCGGAAAATGTCGGTATGTATAAAAATGCCAAAGTGTACATTCATTCAGGCTCGAAAACCGACATTCCCAGAACTATAATTATCGATGCGCCCACGTTCAGTCTGTGCGAAGGAGTAAAGTTGATTCACACGCCCGGCCATTGCAACGAAGAAATGAGCGTATTCGTTGAAGCAGACCGCAAATATGTGTGTGCAGGGGATGCAATACCCCTTGAAGGCAATCTGCGTAAGAATGTACCTCCTGCCATTAACGTGGATGCGAGGCTTGCGTTGGAAAGTATAAAGAAGATAAGAGAGTACGCAGACGTAGTCATTCCGGGGCATGGATTCCCCTTCATGACGGATCAGTGATTCACATGATTAAGAGAGCTCTTCCGGACACTTTGTTTTTCGAATGCCCCGACTGCGACGATGAAACCGAACATCAGGTTTTGAAAGGCAGAATGGGCAAAGCATCTATCGAAGGAACGTTCAGATGCACCCGTTGCAACAAAGTGTCGTCGGAAACGATAAAAATTCCGGAGATTTTGGAAGTTCCCGTAGTTTTCAGCGACGGAGACGTTTCCGAACAGACCAAGACAACAGTTGAGAGCAATGACATTATTGCACTGGAGGACGAATTCTTCCTCGACGACGGCCGCAGAGTATGCGTTACGCACATTGATGTAGAAGACGGATCCAATGTGAAGAAAGCATTGGCTCCCAAAATCAAGAAACTGTGGGTGAAGCAGTTCGATATACTCAGTGTCAAGGTTTCGGTTAACGATGACCGTAAAACCTACTCCCTCAGAGTCGAAGCCGAACCCGACGACGAGTTTGTCGTCGGAACACAGCTGGAATTCGAAGATTTCGACTGTCTTATACACGCCATAAAGACCAAGCACAGTCTGGTCAAGAGAGGCGCGGCCGAAGCCAGAGACATCACGCGTATCTACGGAAAGATACGCAAGAAGAGATACGACATTCTCGATTTGGAAGAGGAATTCGACGAGACAGATTACGTTTTGGACGATGATCTGGAAGACGAGTGATTTTATTCTTCCAGGATGAAATCCAAGCAATCCGCTATATTGTCCGATTCGACCTTGTGGGTAGCTGCTTCGGCAGTCCACGGGTCGGTCGGATTGAACGCAATCGACATTCCCGAGGCTTTGAACATAGGAATGTCCGTGAAGGAGTTGCCTATGGATACGGTTCTTTCGGGAGTTGTTCCGTATTTCCGAATGTAGTCGCGCACGTTGATTCCTTTGTCTTTTAGGTCAACATTCATTTTGCCCTCTCCGGTAAGCGTACCGTCTTCGTCGGACAGAATTTCGTCTGCGATAAAATCAGTGAATCCGAATTCGTTTTTCAGCATCTCGGCTGCCTGCCAGATGCCGCCGCTTATTATCACGCTTTTGATTCCGCATTCGTTCAGACACGCTATTGTTTCCTGAATCCCTCCGATAAGGGGCATGTCGCGAAACATCTTGGCAATGTGCGTAACCGTCGTTTTCGGATTTTTTCCTGTCCAGAGGGCTATATCCCTGCGCATAAATTCGGGTTCATCGATCTCACCGTTGCAGAATGCCCGGTATGCGGGTTCGTTATCCACCTCAAAGCATTGATGAATCCAACACCATGAACTTCTGACTTTGGTGAGTGTTCCGTCCATATCGAAACACACGAGATCGTATTTGCGCATACCGTCCGGTATATCGGCTAAAGATAATTGGTTTTCGAATGTGCTTCCAGCGGTTATTTTATTACCGGACCCATACGGGAATGTATGATAACGATAATCGGCACGGGACACGTTTACAAACTGGCGGAGCCTGTTTCGTTCATCGTTAAGAATACATGGCCCGATGCGGTTCTGATAGAGCTCGACAAATCAAGATACAACACTCTCGTAGCCAATGAAGAGGCAATCAAGAACGGAAAGGAACCGGAGAGCAGTGACAGAATGTCTCCGTTGCTGAAACAGACTGCGGAATATCAGCAGAAGATGGCCAAAAAGAACGACACTCAGGTCGGCGGGGAATTCCTGGCGGCAATAAACACCGGAAGATTGGCAGGTGCAGACATACTCACGATAGATTCCGATGCTATGAGGGCGATGGAAGAGATGTGGGAAGAGATGTCTTTCGGAGAGCGCATGAGATACAGACTTTCGGGAATGTACGATTCTTTGGGCGGTATGAAACGCGTAAAGAAGGTACACAGCGATTTTGCCGCAGACGAGACCAATTATGTAGAGAATATGAGGAAACGTTATCCGACCATGGTCAGAAAACTCATCGATGAGAGAAATGAGTATATGGCGGAGCAGATAAACCGTTATTCCGAAAAGTACACGAATATGGTTGTCGTCGTAGGAGATGCCCATGTGGAAGGCATATGCAGTTTGCTGAATGAGAAGAACATACGTAAAATCAGATTATGCGATATGTTGGATCAGGAACGTATGGCGAAAGTCCGTGACATGATATGGAAAGGAGATTGTGAATTATGAAAGTAAAATTGTTGGCATATACGCAAAACGCGGATGCAATATGTGCTGCATCCGGAAATTCATGTTATTCGGAAAAGTCGTCTGCCGATCTTATCGATACGATTGATGCCGGTAAAACGTTGTCGCACATAGTGGGAATGGGCCACAACTCGGTCATCGAACATGCTGTGTTTACATTTTCGGTAGAGGGGGTTTCCAGGGCGCTTACCCATCAACTCGTGAGACACAGAGTAGCTTCGTTTTCACAGCAGAGTCAGAGATATGTTTCGATGGATGTTCCGTCTTTTGTAACTCCTCATTCGGTGGAGAACAACGAACGTGCCCTGAAAATTTATAAAGATACGATGAAGGCCATATGGGAAGCATATCGTGATTTGGAAAAAATCGGTATAAAACCCGAAGATGCGCGTTATTTGCTTCCGAACGGCTGTACCACCAACATTACAATTACCATGAACGCAAGGGAACTTCTTCATTTCTTTTCGTTGAGATGTTGCGAGAGGGCACAGTGGGAGATACGCGAGATGGCCGAAGAGATGCTTAGGCTATGCAGAGAAGTATCGCCTGTTATATTTTCCAAAGCAGGTCCCGGGTGCGTGAGAGGATCATGCCCCGAAGGGAAGAAATCCTGCGGTCATCCGAAGACGCTTTCCTGATGTCGAAACAAATGTACGCAGTTTATTTTGCAGATTAACGATTGGTTTGTTTGGCACAGGCATGTTCATTCTGCTAGCTAATTTGTGTTTCAATATGTTTAACAGAAACAGGGCAACTGTTTCATATTTTTGTGGCATTCTTATTTGATGATTTCCTCCGATAGAGCCGTGAAGTCTTTGCCGTTGAAGCATATGCCGTACGCCAAAATCCTGCCTTTCATCGAACGGAAGTAATCCTTCTCTCTAATCTGAGACAGAGCACGTTCTGCATATGTCTGCATATCTTTCTTTGCTCTGGATTTCTTCAGTTCGATTATGACACTCGGCAATCCTGAACGACGGGGTTTCATGATTATGTCCGCCCTGCCGTTTCCGGATTCTTTTTCCAGATAAACCTCGTACTTCCCTTCGCTGCCCATCGCGGCGGCTCCGATGATAAGCTGATAATCTTTCTCCTTGGAAAGCAGAATAAACGGAATATTATCATTAAGAATCGTTGTCAATGATCCTTTGATCAGACTCATATCATTTCTTTCGAATCCTGCGAACAATTTCTTAAATGTGGATGCCGAACCCTTCTGGATGTGATCGGACATCATTTCTCCGAACACATTACGCATCTCGTTGTTCGGTATGGATATTGTATAGTCAAATTCCCCCGGTAT
>CAKQHC010000045.1 GCA_934234005.1 uncultured Methanomassiliicoccales archaeon
TATAAGTTTCCAGTCAAAAGTACCATACAAACACACACATTTTCTTTCCAAATTTGAAAATCAAGGCATATTTTTGATTTGAATAGGCCTGTTTTCGACGATTTTAAGATTTTTGACACTTGATTGCCTTCGAGCACACTTCCAATTGACGCTTTGAAGGGCGTTTTTAGTTACATATATACTCTGACTATACCTCTTTCAATTACAATTATGGTTCTTAAAAGATTGATTTTAATATTATAAGTACCATACATATATTGATAAAATGTCCGTGCCCGAAGACATCAGAAAGATTGACAGACCGAAAGGTACAGTCGTATGCGACGAAAGAAACGGCGTATACCCTGTGAGGGAGAAACTTAGCGGGAAGTACTGGGCGGATGAGAACGGAAAACCCCATCGCCCATCCCGCAACGGTAGAGTCGTAGGACACATCAGAAACGGAATATTTGTTCCGAAAAATCCAGATTCGTTTCCCGTCGGTGAAGTGGATCTCAAAGACTGGGGCAACATCGAACTTTTCGACCGTCTGAACAAAGATATGCTGGATCGTTTGAAAATGTTTTACAATACCGAAGACTCGATGCGTCTGTATGTAATGGCTTTGCTGAGGGCATCTTATAAGGGCATAACGGATTATTTGATGGTCAGACAGTATCAGGAGACATTTCTGACGGAAATGTATCCGAACGTAAATCTGAATCGCGGATCTCTGTCAACGTTCCTACGGAACGTCGGCAGGAGCTGCGCCCGCATCTCGGATTTTATGCGGTTCGAAACAAGCCGTATGGGAGAGGACGAACATGTGATTATAGACGGATCTCTCCGTCAGGACCACAGTAAGGTAAATTCGCTCTCCGAAGTATCCAAAAAGACTTCCAGGAGGGGTTATAAGGACATTTTGTTGCTCTACGCGTATTCTATGGAGAAAAAGAGACCGGTGTGCAGCAAGGTATATCCCGGCAATATGGCCGACCAGAGGGCTGTATCGGATTTCGTGGAACAGTTCGAAATTTGCAACGGAATTATAGTGGCGGACAAAGGTTTCTCATATGTATCGCTGAAGGAAGCGGTCGAAGAAAACAAAGGGCTTCACTATCTGCTTCCTATCAAACGCAATAGTCGTGTAATCGAAGAATTGTCTCTTTGCTCCTTCAACGAACTCTTGGCCGGAGATAAGTGCATACAGTGCAAAAAAGTTTCAAAAACCAATAACGGCGAAACAGTCTGGTATTATTCGTTCAGAGATCCTTCTATCGCTTTGGACGAAGAAATTCTCTACATGTCCGCCCATAGGGCGGACGGCATCGATACGGAGGATCTGGAACGTTCCCGTCCGCTGTTCGGTACGATAATATTCCAGTCGGATTTGAATATGCCTTGCGGTACTGCCTATGAAACATACGATTCGCGTTGGCTTATTGAATTATTCTTCAGGAGTCAGGAAGATACAATGGAAATGGACGATACCAGGGAACATTCGGATTATTCGGTGATAGCAAGCAACTTCGTAAACCATTTGGCTTCGATAATGCTGTCGAATATATTCCGGTTCCTGGACGAAAAAGGTCTGTTGAACAACCATACCTACGGTGAAATTCTCAAACTGCTTTTGAGAATCAAGATGACAAGAACATCCGGCAACGGGGAATGGAAAGTCTGCAGAATTGCGGAAACGGATGCCGAAGTCCTTGAGAAGATAGGTTTGCTAAGCCGTCCGATTGTTCCGAAAGAAATCAAGAAGAGGGGCAGACCCAAAGGTAGCAAGGATGCAAAACCCCGTAAGAAGAGGTCTTCGCCGATAATGTCTGATAGTGTATCGGCAGACACATCTTAATGAGTGTGTATGGTACCGAAGTCGGGAAACTTATGCTTTAGGTAGTATGGATTTTCGTTTACTTTCAGGCCGTCGAACCATGTGTTGCCTTCGTATTTCATGTTGAAGAATGCATCGAACATAGACAGGAACGTGGTTTTTCCGAAGCCTCCCGGCCTAGTAACCATGTTGGCGTACAAACCCTTCTCCACAAACAGGCAGATGGCGTCCGTCTTGTCGACGTAATAATATCCTTCATCGCGTATCTTCTTGAAATCATCAATTCCTATCGGTATTTTTTTCAGATCAGACATAGTAAACCTCCCATAATTGATATTATATTGAAAGTTAAATAAAACCGGAGGGTAAACCCTCCGTATTGCAGAATCAGACGTCTCTGTTGATTGCAAATTCAGCGAGTGCAATCATGAATTCCTTGTCCTCGTTGTCGGGAAGGAACTGGATTTTGGCGACGGCATCGTCGACTTTCTTTCTTGCCAGTCCGAGGGCATAGTCAATGGATCCGCAGTCTTTCATAATCTGCATCGCGCGTGCGCATTCCTCGTCGGTAGCATCCATGTTTCCGAGGATGGATTTGAATTCTTTCAGTTTTTCATCGTCTTTGAGGACTTCGATGGTATGAGTTACCATGCATGTACATTTTCCCTTGCGTATGTCGTTTCCGACGGATTTTCCGGTTTTTGCAGGATCTCCGGCGACTCCGAGGTAGTCGTCGAACATCTGGAATCCGAGTCCGACATCGAGCGCGTATTGGTTGATGGCCTCTACGGTTTTGTCATCGGCTCCGCCTATTATGGCACCGCCAGCGGCAGCTGCAGCGAAGAGGACGCTGGTTTTCAGTTTGATTGTTTCGATGTAGTATTCTTCGGAAACAATCTTTCCTTCGTTGTTTACATCCATCTGCTGTCCGCGCGCAAGATCCCATACTGCTTTTGACACATATCTCATTGCATTTCTCATGCGTTCTGCGGGAACATCGAGTTCGCAGATAATCTGATATGCCTTAGCAAAAAGGGCATCGCCGGCAAGAACCGCAGTAGGCATACCATATCCTTCGTGAATGGTCACCATTCCTCTGCGCAGTTTGTCGCCGTCCATGAGGTCGTCGTGAATCAGAGTGAAGTTGTGGATGTATTCGATGGCAACCGCCAAAGGCATAGCTTTACTCTTATCTCCTCCGACGGCACCGCAGCACGCGAGTGCCATGGCAGGCCTCATTCTTTTTCCGCCGGCATAAGGGTACTGTCTTGCGGATTCGATGAGATTCATCGGTTCTTCATCGATTATGTAGCTTTTGATAGGTCCGTCCATTTCGGCGGATTTCTTTTTCAGATATTCTTTTGCATCCATTACAATCCCTCGATCCATTGTTTTGTTTCGCCGAGAATCACGTGTCTCGCTTTGGAAAGTGATTTCAGATCTTTGCTTCCGGTCAGAAGCATAGAGGCTTTTAGTTCTTCTTTTATGATATTCAGTTTGTTCGCAACCGCTTCGGCAGATTCGGTAGCTTCCTTCAGAACCGCGTGGGCAACACCCGCACACGACGCACCCATTGCAACGGATGCCGCCACATGTATTCCGTCAAGTATTCCTCCGGATGCGATCAGCGGAAGTCCGCATGACCTGCATTCGACCAGTGAGACGGGAGTGGGTATCCCCCAATCGAAGAACGTTTCTCCCATATTGGTCCTTATTTCGTCTTCGGCTGCCATGGCTCTGTACAGTTCCACGGCGGAGAAGCTGGTTCCGCCCATTCCGGCTACGTCAATTCCTTCGATGCCTATGCCTTTCAGTCTGTTGGCAACATCCTTGGATATTCCCGCGCCTGTTTCTTTTACCATGAGCGGATATTCGCGGGCTAATGAGCGGATGGCATCGTAACATCCTTTCGCATTCGTATCTCCTTCGGGCTGTACTACTTCCTGGAGGAAATTGAGATGGATTGCCATAATGTCTGCATCCACAAGATCTTTGGCCTGTCCGACCATTTCGGATGTGAACCTGTCTTTGCTTTTCTGTTCGACCAGTTGCGGAGCGCCGACGTTTCCTATGACCAACGGTACGTCAAATTCCTTTATGACCGAGTATGTTTCCGGACATACGCCCGTTACTCCAGCACGTTCGCTTCCTACGCCCATGCCCACGCCGATTTCGGCACAGGCCTCCGCTATGTTGGAATTGATCTTTTTCGCACCGGGGAATCCTCCGGTGATGGCAGTCACAATTAACGGAAATTCCAGTTTTTTACCGAAAAGACAGCAGCCTGTATCAATATCATCGGCATTCACTTCGGGCAGTGCGTTGTGGATAAATCTGATATCGTCCCAATAGCAGTGGCCGGGCGCGATATTTTCTTTGATACAGATATTGATGTGGTCCAGTTTTCTGTTTTTGATTCCGGTCATCCGTTCACTTCCTCGCAATTGTGCATGTAACGTCTTCGCCCTTCAGGAGAGACAGCAGCCTCCCGGGTACCGTTCCGTTGACCAGAACGCAGTCTCTTTTTTCGTTGCACATGTTGAGCATAGATTCCATTTTTCCGCGGACGCCGCCCGTAACATCGTCCACATGGGTTTCTGCATTGACAGTTTCCAATGTATTTTCGTCGACAATCGGTATGAACTCGGCGTTTTTGTCGGTTTTGGGATCGGAAGTATACAATCCGTCGATATCGGATACGAACACTATTCTGCTCGGACGGAATATTTCTGCCAAGCGTTCCATTATCTGATCCCCGGAGCATATTCCGAAACCTTTGGAGCGGTCCATTACAACATCTCCGAACATTACCGGCATAACGCCTATGCCCGCAAGACATCTTATCGCTTCGTCATCCGAGATTATGAGTTTGCCGTCATCCATCATGAAACACGATCCAGGAGGGACCGATACGGCAGGCATTCCCACGTTGAGCAGTTCTTTTATGACCATTGAGCTGAGTTCTCTGACGTCGAACTGTGTTTGGGCAACTGCGGGAATCTGTCCGAAATCAACCATGCCCTTGTCCAGAGCATATTTTTTAGCCAACATGTGGCCGAACGATCCCGCACCGTGAACTATGATGCATCCTTTTCCGGATTCGGCGATTTCCTTACAGAGTCTTGAAGTCTGTTCCTGATTGAATTTGTGATACTGGGTTTTGTCGGTTATGACGCTTCCGCCCAATTTGATAAGTATCATTATCAATCCGAATTAGATTGTTGTATATAATCGCGCGCGTACAGTTACAAGAGAACCAAACAAATAATAAAGAAAAAAGTGGCTGACAGCGTGTCTGAGTTCCCGTAGACTTGCGTACTACAGTACAGACAGATACGCGGGCGGACTTTACTGCCGGGTTCGGAATGGGACCGGGTGTGACCCCGCCGCTATGGCCGTCATACCAAAACATGGCAGTACAACATAGTATTTAATATTATCTATCGACTTCTTGAGATGTATCCGAAGGACGGTAAAAATCACAAATCCGGTGACAAATTCGTAAAACAGACATACCAAAAATGCAATATGACCGAAAGTTATAATTCAGTCTTTGTAAGAGCGCCCATTCAATGTCGATAAAGCCCTGGTTGCCTTTGTTCGGAATAACTCTGTGTGTGTTTATATTCAATATGTCCGAATTTATGCCGATCGGCTTGCTGACGGACATTTCCGTCGATTTCGGCATAAGTGAATCGCAGGCAGGCATGATAATTTCGATCTATGCCTGGGCTGTAGCCATAATCTCTCTGCCGATAATGCTTGTTCTCAGAAAGATGCAGTATCGCAGGATGCTCCTGATGACTGTTGCACTTTTTGCCGTATTCCAGATTATGTCGGGAATATCGTCGAATTATTGGATGTTGGTTGTTTCGCGTTTGGGTGTTGCCGTAGCACATTCCGTGTTTTGGTCCATAGCCGCACCTTTGGCAGTACGCGTAGTTGCCCCGAATTATGAAAAACTGGCTTTGAGTACAGTTGCCGCAGGTACGTCGATTGCGATGGTTGTGGGTCTTCCTCTGGGAAGAATTATCGGATTGGCTCTCGGATGGAGGATGGCTTTCGTGACAATTGCGATCGTATCCATACTTGCTCTGGTGCTTCTTATCGCCGTATTCCCCAAGGTGGATAATCCCGGAACATTCACCCTCAAAAGATTGCCAGATATCTACTGCAACAGAGTTCTGGTGGGGCTGTATGTGGTTCTGGCAGTGTTTGTTACCGGATACTATGCCGGTTACAGTTACATCGAACCGTTCCTCGCCCAGGCAGGTGGATTGTCGGAAGATATGATTACCGTGGCCTTGACCGTATTCGGCTTGGCAGGTATCGGAGGGAGCATGCTGTTTACAAGATTCTATGACCGTACCAGATTCAGATTCCTGATTATGGCATTGGGCGGAGCGACATTGTGTATGGCTCTTCTTAATCTGTCTACCGTATCGGTCATTACGGTATTGGCTCTGTGTATGATATGGGGCATCTGTACAATCTCGTTCAACGTATCCATGCAGAACGAGGCAATCAATTCGTCTCCCGATGATGCAGTTCCCATAGCAATGTCTTTGTTTTCCGGAATATATAATGTGGGAATAGCATTGGGTTCTATGATGGGCGGTTTTGTTACCGATCTCGGCTCTATTGCCAACATAGGTTATGTCGGAGCTTTGTTTACCGCATCGGCGACACTGTTGCTTGCGTTTTATGTCATAGGTCAGATTAAAAAACGCGAACAGAGGGCATGAGGTATGTTCTGAAGGTTGTTTATTTTTACACACTGATTTAGGTAAATTGTACTCATATGCACATTCTTTAAATATTTTGTATTACGTGGTGCACACGATTGGGATGTACCATGAATCATAAAATATTGATAACGGCCGCTGTTTGCATCATTGCAATAATCGGTGTTGCAGCAGCAGTCGTGATTATAAACGACTCGGATGAGGACACAGAGATTTCCTTATCCAATGAAGATACGGGAGTTACCGTCAGAGGAAACTTTGAAGAAGGTTCGCGCCTGGATTCTAAAAAAGTAGAAGAGAATGATGTTTCCGACGAGCATAAACAAACTCTGAAAGACAACGGTTTGAGCAACGAGTCCAAACCAGTCTATTATGATATTTCTGTGAAGGACAAGGATAATATCAAGATTCTTCCTAAGGGAAAGGTTTTGGTTTCTCTCGATGATCCTTTCACATCAGATAATGATGTTGTCGTACACCATTTTAAGTCCGAATCAGAAGTAGAGATACTTAAGACTACAAAAAAGGACGGCAAGATATTTTTTGAAACCGACAGTTTTTCATTATTCGCTTTGAGCGAGATGATTGTTTTTGTGACATTCAATCCTAATGGGGGCATACCGACGGTTACGTCGTCTGTTTTGACGAAGTTGCCGTACGTTATTTCGTCGGCAACCAAGGATGGCATACCGTGCGCAGGATGGGTTGAGAATTATCCCGACTATGATAACAGTGATATTATTACTAAGATCGCCGAACATCCAGGCAAGAAGAATTTGGATTTGACAGCCGTATGGGAGTACAAAGTGACTTTTAAGGATGATGACGGCAGTGTTATTCAAACAGAGCCGTATTATTCCGGACAGCGTATCAAAGCGCTGAATCTGCCCGAAAGGGAAGGATATTTATTATATGGGTGGGAACACGACGATGGTTGGTTGCTTAATACGCCCGGCCATAACAACCCGGTGAACGGAGATGTAACGCTTCATGCCGTCTGGGTAAAAATATCCAAAGTAACGTTCGAATGGAATATAGGCGATGAAAAGAAAACCGAATCCCATACTTTTATTACAAGTCACAAATTAGATTATACTCCTTCCATTCCTGAGGGATACAAGCTTCTGGGATGGTATGACGATAACGGCACATTATATGATGAAGATTCCAAAATAACGAAAGATGTCACGTTGGTTGCCAAATTGCAGCGTATTAGTTACACCGTAACATTCGATGTCGCCAATTTCGGTGCAGGCATGCGGGAGGAAAAAGTACTGTACGGTGATGTCGTAAGCAAGCCGACGGATCCCAAGGTTGAAGGCCGTACGTTCGCAGGATGGTATCTTGACAACGACCCATATGATTTTAGCACACCAGTAAAGAGAAACATTACGCTTGTGGCACACTTCGATATGGTATTCTGCAAGGTAACTTTTGACTACGGGTTCGATATTAAAACACAAACCGTGGAGTACGGAGCTACCGTATATTCCGATTCTACGGGGTACAAATCCGTTACATGGTACCTGGGTGACAATGAATACGATTTCAGTGAACCTGTGAAGACGGACATCAAATTAACCGCCAGGGGAGATCGCATCACATGTAAGGTTACATTCGATGCCGCCAATTTCGGTGCAGGCATGTGGGAGAAAGAAGTACCGTACGGTGATGCTGTAAGCAAGCCGACGGATCCCGTGAGCGAAGGCCGTATTTTCCACTACTGGAGTAATGGAGGAGAATACGATTTCAGCAAACCTGTAACAGAGGACATTTGGCTTGTCGCAGATTGGGAATATGTCAAATACAAGGTCACCTTCGATTACGGATACGAGTCGAAAAAGGAAATTGTGGAATGCGATTACAACAGTGCAGTGTCCAGGCCAGAAGATCCCAAGGTTGAAGGCCGTACGTTCGCAGGATGGTATCTTGACAACGACCCATATGATTTTAGCACACCAGTAACGAAAAATATTAAACTGACGGCAAAATGGGAATGATTTCCAAAAACAATTTTTGAAACTTTTTTTCGGTCCGTGTCTGTGTTTGACCGGACATGGACCGTTTTTACTTTTCAGGATGTTGAATTTATAACCTATGGGCACTATACAATATCGGAGTGAATCCTATGGTTACACAAGGGGAGAATGTAAACGAGGAAGAGGTCCTCGTAACAGCAACCAACGAGGATGATGCATCTCTCGATGCAAAAGCCAAGACCGGAACCTATTTCGTGTCGCCTGTTACAAACGATAACGGAAAAGTTACCGGCTGGAAAGTCAGAAAAGCCAAAGCAAAGAAAGCTCTGAAGATTTTCGACACTAAAGCCGAAGCCGAGAAGTATGCCAAACAGGTTGCAAAGAACCAGAATGCCAATGTAGTCAGGCAGAAGATGGACGGAAAAATCCAGAAAAAGAAATGATTTTAACGGGGCTCACGCCCCGTCAGTTTAACATTTGCTTTCGATGCATCCGCTGTCGAGAACTTCGTTCCATAGTTTGATGGTTTCTTGGGCATCCTCTTCATCCATGATCTGGATCGCGAATCCTGCATGGACCACAGCCCATTCGCCGACTTTTGCTTCGACCATGGACAGATTGGCTTTGCGAATTACTCCGCCGAAGTCAACGTCTCCGACATCTCCGTCGATTTTGACTATTTTTCCGGGTATTGCCAGACACATGTTATCATCCCGATATGATTTTGATGATCGCTTCTGCCGGTTGGCCTTCGGCTGCTTCAAGAGCTTCGATTGCTTTTTCTCTGTCGCATCCCGCTTGGGACATGACTAACTCAATATCCGTTTCAGGGAATGTCGGTGCGGGGGCAGAATCGGACCCAAGCGGTCTTTCGAATTCGTTGCCGGCAATCTGATAGTTTTTGTTTCCTGCCATTTCGACGCATACGACTTCCGCGTCGGTTATGACAATCTCTTTTTCCTTGGTTCTAATGATGACCTCGGTAACTCCGTTGATGGCAGTCTGTTTGATACCCATCTTCTTCATTGCCTGTTTCATCTGGCGGTCATTCATCTTCATTCCTGACATGATATTCCTCCGGTATGTAATATATCTAAATCAATTCAGCGATTGTTTGACAGCATCGGTTAATGATTTCAGGGCTTTTTCCGCATCGGATGCGTCTGCAATTCCGCCTTGGGCAAAATCCGGTTTTCCTCCGCCTCTCCCTCCGAATAAGGGGAGAACTTCAGACAGTATCTTTTTGCAATCCACAGCTTTATTTCCGGATGCCAGCATTACGGATGCGGAATTGGTAACAAACACAGCAACGCCTCCGGATGATTTTACGGATTCTGCTTTTTCGGAGATGACTGTTTTTTCTGCTATAGGAAGCATTGCGGAATACACTTCAGTACCGTTGACAGACTCGGGAACCATTGAGGAAACAATGGATTTCATTGCATTCTTCAGTGCGATTGCATTGCTTTCTGCCTGGTGTTTCATATTGGAAACAGCTTTGGGAGCATCTTCTGTCTTACATCCGATTGTGTCTACGATTTCCATTGCCAATGCCGTCATGTCCGCAGCGGCATTCTTTGCGGCATCTCCGATTTTGAAGTGTATTGCAATTCCGTCTTTTCCGGAAGATACTTTGCGATCTACCAGGAGCATTTCCAGTTCGGATGTTTCCATAACATGGACTCCGCTGCATGCCGACAAATCTATGTCGCCTATTGCAACCACTGTAATCTCTTCGTTTTCGCCGATTCTGTCCAATTTTATGCGTACTTTGGAAAGGTCGGGATCATCACGGTCCATTATGCTTTTGGTGACCGGAAGATTATCTTTTATGGCCTTGTTGGCAAATCTTACGGCTTCACGAATCTGTGACCATTCAAGATCATGATTTACAATGACATATTTGCTCTCGGGCGAGATGTAAATCTTGGTTATTTCCAAATCGGGGCATTGTCTTTTTAATGAACAGAACAGCAGGTGTTCTCCAGTGTGCCCTTGCATAAGATCGTAACGTCTGTCCCAATCAACGCTGCACCACACTCTTTCTCCGGGTTTTAAATCATGTTTGGGGACCTTATGAACTATTGTATTCCCGTCATAGAACACTTCGGTAACGGGATTTCCACGAATGAATCCCGTATCACACACTTGTCCTCCGCCCCCCGGATAGAATGCCGTAGAGTCCAGAATAACCCTGTCGCTTTCGGCGGAAATAACGTTTGCTTCAAATTCAAAAGTGTATCCGTCATGTCTGAAAATCTCGTCTGTCATGTTATCCCAACCGCGCATAGCGTAACATACATATGATATGTGTCTTCACACAAGACTAGTATATAATTTGGAGCGGATGTTATGTTTTCAACTCAGGTATTACGCGCCATCAGGATTTTTGTAATTAATTTTGACACGCGTCAATATGAAGTTAAGTTATTTTGCAGTTCCTCATGAAGTCTGTTCCATCACAACTTTCGGCCTCTTGCCGTTAAAGCAGACTCCGTACAGAATCAGATTCTTGCCGAGCCCGTAAGAGTATTCTCTGTTTTTGATCTGCTC
>CAKQHC010000046.1 GCA_934234005.1 uncultured Methanomassiliicoccales archaeon
AGTTTCATGCAGTTCTCGTGTTCCTGAACTTTCAGGCCGTCGAACCACGTGTTTCCTTTGTAATTCATGTTGAAGAACGCGTCAATCATCGACAGGTTGAGCGATTTTCCGAAACGTCTCGGTCTGGTGAACAGATAAACTTCGTTTTTGTCATCAACGATATCAGAAATGAGTTCCGATTTGTCGACGTAATAATACTCGCCGTTACGGATTTTTTTGAAATCATCGATTCCTGTCTGCGGCACCTTCAACTTGAATTCCTCCGCTTCTTCATTCATGAAGCAATAGTTATTGTTGTTCTTTATTTAAAAAGATTCAGTGGATGCAGTCGAGATACGACTGACTCCTCACTTTATAAAATGTTGACATCTATGAAATTATGAACTGTATTTCCGCAAATACTTAATTTTAAATAGGGCACCTTATGTATTGTGGTGTGTGCTAGATGATAGCACAGAACAAGGTGTTTCCTATGGCATTCTGGAATGAAGAAATCGAGACAATGTCCCGCGAAGAACTTGAGAAGTTACAGTTGAAACTTCTCCGTGAAAAAGTCGGAGAGATGTATGTCAAATCAAAATTCTTTCATGACAGAATGGACGAGGCTGGGGTAAAACCGGAGGATATTACAAGTTTTGAAGCTTTTCGCAAGGTTCCTTTTATGAAAAAGTCAGATCTCCGCGACAACTATCCCGATCATCTTTTTGTCGTTCCGTATGACGATATTGTGAGGATACACGTTTCTTCCGGAACTACCGGCAGACCTACTGTGGTAGGATACACCAAAACAGATCTCGACAATTGGGGAGAATCCCTTGCCAGAGGGATGACATCTTTCGGAATGACCAAAAAGGATATGCTTCAGAATTGCCACGGGTACGGTTTATTCACGGGAGGCTTGGGAGTTCATTACGCCACAGAGAAAATAGGAGCTACTGTTCTCCCTACAGGAACCGGAAATACCGCAAGACAGATACAGCTTATGCAGGATCTGCCTGTAACCGTTATTGCCGGAACGCCGTCATATATGTTCCATATTGCTGACACCTGTGACCAGATGGGCATTGACATTCGCAAAGATACCAAATTGAAACTAGCTATTGCCGGCGGAGAACCCTGGTCCGAAACTATGAGAAAGAAACTTCAGGACCGTACGGGCATAAGGGTGCACAATTGTTACGGTGCCAGCGAATTTTACGGACCGATGTTTTTGGAATGTTCCGAACAGAACGGTCTGCACATCTGGGCTGATTTGTGTTACATGGAGATTCTCGACGAAAACGGAAATCCGTGTAAGGACGGAGAAAGAGGAGAGATTGTAGTTACCATGCTTCAGAAAGAAGCATTTCCTCTTATCAGATATAAAATCGGTGACGTTTCCGCTCTCGATTGGACTCCGTGCAAATGCGGAAGAACGCATCCCCGTTTAATGAGAATCTCAGGCAGAACCGATGACATGCTTGTCGTACGCGGAGTAAATGTATTCCCCAGTCAGATAGAAAGCGTAATTGGAGAAATGCCTTTCTTATCGCCGTTCTATCATATCACACTGGAGAATAAGAATTACATGGACAGCATGTTGGTCGAAGTGGAGCTTAACGAGGATGCACTTACAGACGATACCACGGCAATTTCCAGAATGAGCGGCCAACTGTCCAAGAGACTCAAAGAAGTCCTCAATATTAAGGCGGATGTCAAACTTGTATTGCCGAAAACTCTGGAGAGATTTGAAGGCAAAGCAAAACATGTTACGGATAACAGATCTTGGGAGTGATTACCACTCCCTTTCATCTGTTCTTTCATCGTTTATAGATTTGAACATTTCTTTTCTTAGCGGCGAGAAATCGCCGCCGCTCTGCGTTTCAAGATCTTCGAGGGCATTGGCATAGGTTTTGCCCAGAGTGGTCAAGGCATATACCGTTTTGGAATTGCCTGTAAGAGCTCTTTTTTCTTCAACAATTCCTTCGTCGGCCAACATTTCCAATTTTTGCGGCATTCTGCAACTGGTGGAAATCGTTTTGTATATGCTGCTTTTGCTCTGCGGTCCGCAGGCATGAAGGAACAGTATAATCTGCGTAGAATGTTTTTCTTCGAGTATTCTGGATGTTCTAAATCTTTCCATGGTAGTGTATGATAAGCGATATAGTCTTAAAATACGACTACTATTTTTAATCTTTATAGAATGGCAATCGGGTCAGATTTTGTATCTGAGCAGTGCACCCATGCCGCCTAACGAAGCCAATGTACTGCCGCCGTCGTGTTGGGATGATACCACAATTACATTTCCTTTCTGCGATTCTACGGCGCGTATTACGGGATCCATGTTTTGTTCGCGCACCTTTTTGTCTAAGATGAGTAATGTTTCCACGGCTCCTGACTCGGCTGCTGCGAGAACTTCGTTGTTACCGTATGTGGCCAGACCGTTGCGTCCTATTTCTGTCATAAGCTTTTCAACATTCTCAAGCTCCACTCCGACGGACGATTCGCGAAGAACATCGGCACCCATGCCCGCCTTCATAAGTTCGTTTATTCCGACCATTCCGCATTGTCCGGTGTGATATACGTAGATTTTTCCGAAAATATCAGAGTGTGATTTTTTCAAGTCTTCCGCCAGAGTCTCTTTTTCGAATCCCGGCCCCAGCAACACCAATGGCATATTGGGTTCCATAAGGGGAATGAGTTTGGATTCTATTTCTGCGTGATATCCGTCCTTCTGCGGTTTCTCTTCGTATTGTTTTCCGGATCTCCCGGAGCGTATGGTGACTATTTCTTTGAGGCCGAACTGCCTCAGAACAGCAATGGTTGCCTCGTCCTGGTCCAGTGAGACAAAAATTATGCGCGGTTTTTTCGAATCGTTTACCGCACGCTGAAGTCTTTCTATCTGTGATGTTCTCCAATGTTCTTTGGAAATGTCCATCTGGTCGCCGTTTTCGAATATCAGAGTATGATGCTGGCCTATGTCCTGCGGGCCGCTTACGATGGTTCCGAGGAGTTTCAGGCGCAGGTCTTCTTCGGAGAACTCGATCTTTTCTATGCGCACACCTAATGTCATTCTTTTCTTTTCGGCCCTTTCCGCACGCAGTTTGTCGGCGGATTTCTCCTCTCTCCTGGTTGTGCTGGCGGTTATGACGTCTCCTACTTCGACAACGTTGTACAGGTGCCATAAATCCTCGTCGGTCTCTACCTGTATGCGGATATCGCCGGAGGAGAGGTCTTCTTTCAGTATGCGCATATCCGTCACATTGCCATAATAGGTAATAAAGAAAAGCATGGTGTATTTGTCCGTCAATTATGTATTTTGTCTATTATCAGACAACCGTGTAACATTCGTGTTCTAACTATCACGTAGGGGTTATATATGGTACGTTAATCTCAATAATCTTCGATGTCACGCGGTTACTTGGTCCTTGAGGACGGCACCGTGTTCGAAGGAGAGCTCTTCGGTCACGAGTGCGAAACAGTCGGAGAAGTTGTTTTTGCCACGGGAATGTGCGGATACCAGGAGAGTCTCACAGATCCCTCATACAAAGGTCAGATTCTTGTTATGACCTATCCTCTGGTCGGAAATTACGGTATTTCCGATGAATTCTTCCAGTCCGAATCCATTCACACACGCGGATTGGTTGTTAGGGAATACTGCAAAGAACCGTCGCCGATGTACGGCGGAAGGACGCTCGACGATTTCCTCAAACAGTTCGGAATTCCGGGTATTTCGGGAATAGACACGCGCGAACTGGTAATCAAAATCAGGACCGGAGGAACAATTAAAGGAGCAATCGTTCCCGCAGGTACGGACCTTAAATCCATAACGGCCGAACTGGTCAAAATGCCTGCACCTTCCGAAAGTAACCTTGTAGCGCAGGTTTCGTGCAAAGACATTACGAAGATTGACACGGGAAAGGAGATAACCGTCGGAATGATCGATTGCGGTGCCAAAGCAGGCATTCCGAGAGATTTGGCGGCAAGATTTAACCTCATTTCGTTCCCTTATGACACTCCCGCCGATGTGATTATCGATTCCGGAGTCAAAGGAGTTTTGATTTCCAACGGACCTGGAGATCCCGCACATCCCGACATCGCAAAAACCACCGTAAGGACGGTAAAGGACCTTTCTACGCAACTTCCTCTTTTCGGAATATGTTTCGGAAGCCAGTTAATCGGCATAGCGATGGGCGGATCAACATACAAACTGAAATACGGACACCGCGGATGCAATCAGCCTGTAAAATATGACGGACGCGTTTACATAACATCGCAGAACCACGGTTTTGCAGTAGACGAGAACAGTCTCGAAGGAACCGGTCTTGTGGTAGACCAGGTAAATGTCAACGACGGTTCCGTCGAGGGTGTAAGGCACAAGAATTTACCGATATTCACGTCACAGTATCATCCCGAAGCGTCTCCCGGACCTTGGGACACATCATTCCTTTTCGACAAATTCGGTAAAATGGTCAAGGAGGGGAAATTATGAGAAAAGATTACAAGAAATTGATGGTCATCGGATCCGGACCCATAGTCATCGGACAGGCGGCAGAATTCGATTTCTCGGGAACGCAGGCCTGTTATTCGCTCAGGGAAGAGGGTTACAAGACGGTTCTTGTAAATTCAAATCCCGCAACAATCCAAACCGATACGGACACCGCCGACAGTGTTTACATCGTTCCCCTGACAGCCGACAACGTTGCAAAGATTATCGAAAAGGAAGGCGTGGACGGAGTGGTTTCCGGTATGGGCGGACAGACGGCCCTTAACATTTGTTCGGAATTGGCCGAATCCGGAAAACTGAAGGAACTCGGAGCTACTCTGGTCGGTACGCAGCCGGATGCTATCGAAATGTCCGAAGACCGCGAGCTTTTCAAAGAGACCATGGAAAGAATCGGGGAGCCGGTTCCGCTTTCCCGCAGCGTCAACACCATCGAAGAGGCCAAAGAGGCCGTGAAGATGATCGGAAGATACCCTGTCCTTATCAGGCCCGCATTTACGTTGGGAGGAACCGGAGGAGGTATCGCATACAACGAGACGGAGCTGGAAGACATCTGTGCCCGCGGACTTGCGTATTCCAGGATTCACCAGGTACTTATCGAAGAATCCGTACTGGGTTGGAAAGAGTTCGAATACGAAGTAATGAGGGATGCCGCCGACAACTGCATTATCATTTGTAACATGGAAAATTTAGACGCGATGGGAATCCACACGGGAGAATCCATCGTATGTGCTCCCTGTCTGACGCTTTCCGACCGCGACCACCAGCGCCTCAGAACAGCGGCTCTTAAAGTAATCCGTGCCCTTAACATTGCCGGAGGATGCAACGTTCAGTTTGCGTTCAATCCAGAGAACGGAGATTACAGGCTGATTGAGGTCAACCCGCGTGTATCCCGTTCGTCTGCACTTGCTTCCAAAGCGACGGGATATCCGATTGCACGTGTCGCAACGAAGATTGCCGCGGGATATACTCTCGACGAAATTCCCAACAACATTACGGGAACCACCTACGCCGCATTCGAGCCGTCGATAGATTACGTTGTGGTGAAAATTCCGCGCTGGCCGTTCGATAAATTCCGTACCGTGGACCGCCACCTCGGAACACAGATGAAGTCGACCGGAGAGGTAATGTCTATCGGAAGGACATTCGAAGAAGCTCTTATGAAAGGACTCCGTTCTCTTGAGATCGGTGTTCGCGGACTCGACAGAATCGACATGACCGATGATGAAATCAGAGATGAGTTGATTCACGCTACCGACAGACGTATTTTTGCCATCGCGGAAGCCATAAGGCGCGGTTGGTCTGTGGAAGAAGTCAGCGATCTTGCGAAATGGGATATTTTCTTCACCAGGAAGATCAAGAATATCGTTGATATGGAGCAGGCTTTAAAAGGCGAGCTTACCAACGATCTGCTCAGAAAAGCGAAGGAAATGGGATTCTGCGACGAAACAATCGCCGAACTCCGCGGAATGAAACCTTTGGAAATTCGTACGATGCGCAAGATGATGAACATCATGCCCGTCTACAAGATGGTCGACACCTGTGCCGCGGAATTTGCCGCCCGGACGCCTTACTTCTACTCCACATACGGAAGGACGACGGAAATAACGCCTGTACAGGATAAGAAGAAAGTTATCATCGTCGGAGGAGGACCGATCAGAATCGGACAGGGAATCGAATTCGATTACTGTTGCGTACACGGTGTGATGGCCCTTCAGGAAGAAGGTGTAGATGCAGTCATCATCAACAACAATCCCGAAACGGTATCAACAGATTACGACATATCCGACAGACTTTACTTCGAACCGCTTACTCTCGAGGACGTACTCAACGTAGCCGAAGCTGAGGATGCCGACGGAATAATATGTCAGTACGGAGGTCAGACTTCTGTCAACCTTGCGGTGGATTTGGAAAACGCTTTGAAAGGTTCCAAGACCCGTGTATTGGGTACCACTCCGGACAACATGGATGTGGCCGAGGACAGGCGCAGATTCTCCAAGCTGATGGACGATCTGAACATCAAACAGCCCAAATCGGGAACCGGATACTCTTTCGAAGAGGCAAGGGAGATTGCAGAAGGAATAGGATATCCCGTATTGGTAAGGCCTTCGTACGTTCTCGGAGGACGTGCGATGGAAATCGTTTATTCTACCGACGAACTCAGAACATATGTGGAGACTGCCGTTAAGGTTTCCAGAAACCACCCGATTCTTATCGACAAGTATCTTACCGAAGCTATCGAAATCGATGTTGACTGTATTTGCGACGGTACCGATGTGTATATAGGAGGAATCATGGAGCATGTGGAGTATGCCGGTTGCCATTCGGGTGACGCAACGATGGTTCTGCCTCCGTTTACGCTGAGTCAGAGTATAACCGACGAAATTGTCGATATTACCACACGTGTCGCGCTTGCGTTGCAGATCCACGGTCTGATGAATCTGCAGCTTGCCGTTAAGGACGGACAGGTGTTTATGATTGAGGCAAACCCGCGTGCTTCCAGAACCGTACCGTTCATATCCAAAGCCACAGGCATTCCTCTTGCCAAGATAGGTACCAAGATTATGCTGGGCAGGACTCTGAAGGACTTCGGTCTTAAAGGATACCGTCCGATAGACCATTATGCGATTAAAGCATCCGTATTCCCGTTCCTTAAGCTTCCGGGAGTGGATTCCATACTCACTCCGGAGATGAAATCCACGGGAGAGGTTATGGGAATCGACGAGGATTTCGATACGGCCTGTTACAAGGCACTTATTGCTGCCGGAAACAAGCTCCCTGTCGAAGGCGGAGTGTACATAACCGTAAACGATTCCGATAAAGAGAACATTCTCGGCTGTGCGAAGGAACTCAAGGAAATGGGATTCACGATTTACGCTACTAAGGGAACTTCCACTTATCTCAGAAATCACGGCGTAGAGACCACCACCGTGTTTAAACTGAATGAAAACCAGATGCCTAATGCAGTCGGTCTGATGAGGGACGGAAAGATAAACCTGGTCATCAACACCCCTTCGCTTAAATCCGGAGCCATACGCGACGGATATACTATGCGCAGATTGGCCGTGGAGTTGGAAATCCCGTTCATGACCACTGTGCAGGGCGCCAGAATGGCCGTCGGAGCCATAAGAGTGGCCAGAAGCGGAAAATCCGACGTCCGTAGCATGAAAGAATTCCACGGATTAGTGTGAATTTACAAACATTCCGCCGGAAACGGCGGATTTTTTTTTATATATCTGTAAAAGACTGCCGTTTTTATGATTGGACAGACAACTGACGTTTATCTTTTCATCCAGGATACTTTGGCCGATTGGGAAATAGGATATGTTACGGCAGAGATAAATTCCAAGAGGTTTTTCAAAAAAGATGCGCCCGTTATTAATTTACATACAGTTGCCGATACATTGGACCCTGTACGCACTATGGGCGGTCTGACAGTCGTTCCGGACTGTACCGTAGACTGTATATGTCCGGGAAACAACGTGATGATTATTCTTCCCGGATCGAATTCATGGTCCGACCTGCATGATTCTCCAATCATCGGAAAAGTAAAATCGGTTCTCGATTCGGGAGGCACAGTTTGTGCGATATGCGGCGCAACCGTTGTTTTGGCAGATTTCGGAATTCTCGACAACCGGCGTCATACCAGCAACGGCCCGGGATTTTTAGAGTATTTCTCTAAGAATTACAAAGGACAGAAAATGTATGAAGATGTACCCGCCGTATCCGACGGAGGAGTAATCACAGCAGGGGCATCCAGTCCTGTGCAGTGGTCCAAATTGATTTTGGAAAAACTCTCCGTATTTTCCGAAAATACTTTGGAAGCATGGTACAATTATTATGAAACGGGCAATCCGAAATATTTCTATGATATTCAAAACAGTCTGAATGAATAAAGGCGGAATTATAGGTGCGAGGGATGGGATTCGAACCCATGAACCGCTAAGGACAGGATCCTAAATCCTGCGTCGTTGGCCTGGCTTGACAACCCTCGCAACA
Source organism: uncultured Methanomassiliicoccales archaeon (assembly GCA_934234005.1). Taxonomy (GTDB): domain Archaea; phylum Thermoplasmatota; class Thermoplasmata; order Methanomassiliicoccales; family Methanomethylophilaceae; genus Methanoprimaticola. The sequence continues at coordinate 8,483 of CAKQHC010000046.1, forward strand.
TCCCGTTACATGGCAACCTTGGTTATTATTCTAACGGTTGTTGTATGTCGGGTTGCGTTGCGTTCGGAGCATGCATGTTTCGTTTGGGGGAAGTAATTAAAAGAGAGAGCGGATATGGTTGCATCCAGAGGTTAATACATGTCGGATTTAATCAACGATGGGGGAAAACATCTCCTCTTGGGCAACGAAGCCATAGTTCGCGGGCTGTTCGAAGCCGGAGTGGGTTTTGCCTCCACTTATCCCGGTACGCCTTCTTCAGAGATCGGAAACATTCTCGAGAAACTGTCGTCGGATGCCGGAATGTATTTCGAATTCTCAACCAATGAGAAAGTTGCCATGGAAGTTTCCGCGGCAGCAGCTTCGTCAGGCGTCAGATCATTTGTTTTCATGAAACATGTAGGTCTGAATGTGGCTGCCGATCCGATGATGACCTTGGCATACGCAGGTGTACGCGGAGGTATGTTGATTCTGTCGGCCGACGATCCTTCCGCACACAGTTCACAGAATGAACAGGATAACCGCTATTATTCTACGCTTGCTCTTCTTCCGATGATCGAGCCTTCTACGCCGCAGGAAGCCAAGGACATGATTTCCGTCGCGTATGAAATTTCGGAGAAGTTGGGCCTTCCGATTATTTACAGGACTACAACAAGGGTCAACCATGCACGCGGAGTTGTCGATTTCGGAAACCGTCTGCAACCCGTGACTAAAGGACATTTTGATAAGGATGTTGTAAGATTTGTGAATATTCCGGCCTATGCAAAAGTGAATCGTAAGAGACTTCTCGAACTCAATAAACAGGCTCAGGAGCTTTCCGAAGTTTCGGAATTGAATTATATCGAAGGCTCGGGCGAAATCGGAGTAATAACATCCGGCGTGTCTTATACTTATGTTCATGAATTTATAAAGAATGTTTCTGTACTGAAACTTGGATTTACCAATCCCCTTCCGGAAAGAAAGATTGCAGATTTCATCAAAGACAAAAAATCCATTATTGTTGTCGAAGAACTCGAGCCGTTTTTGGAAGACCAGGTGCTTAGAATTGCATCTCAGAACGGAATTACCGTACCTATATTGGGAAAGAGATCCGGTCATCTTCCAAGGGCAATGGAATTTTCACCGGATACGCTGACGGCATTGAAAGATTTGGTTGCTGTTCACGATTTCGCAAAGCCTCTTCAAATGCCCCAGGATAAGCTTCCGAGCAGACCTCCGACATTATGTGCGGGATGTCCGCACAGGGGAATGTTTGCTGCTACGAAAAGAGCCGTCGGAGATAAAGACGTAGTGTATTGTTCGGATATCGGATGTTACACTCTCGGTGTTCAGCCCCCGTTCAATACTGCCGATTTCATAATATGTATGGGCGGAGGTGCCGGAGCAGCCGGAGGATTCCAGGCAGCTACCGATCAAAAACCGATTGCATTCATAGGAGATTCTACGTTCTTCCATGCCGGAGTTCCCGCATTGGTCAACGCTCTGTTTAACAATCATAGTATTACTATGGTCATCCTGGATAACAGAACTACCGCTATGACCGGACACCAGCCAAATCCCGGAACGGGAAGAGACTTCGGCGGAATAGTTACGGAACCGATCGATATACAGAAACTTGTGGAAGGCATAGGAATACAATATGTCCGTACAGTGGATCCGTATGATATCAGGGAATCCACAAAGGTTATGCGTGAAGCAATATCATTTGACGGTGTTTCCGTTGTCATATCAAAATGTCCATGTCCTTTGGAACTGAAGAAAGTAAAGAAGCTGATTCCCGCAACATGTATTACGATTACAGACAACTGCATCCGTTGCTATGCCTGTTTGAAGACCGTTGCATGCCCGGCACTTATTAAGAAAGACGGTGCGATTACGGTCGACAATACACAATGTATAGGGTGCGGAATGTGTGTAAATGTCTGTCCGAAGGGAGCACTGGAGGTGAAGAGATGAAGTACACTGTGCAGATTGTGGGAGTAGGCGGCCAGGGTGTTCTTATGGCATCCATGGTTCTGGGAAATGCCGCTATGAACTCCGGATACAAAGTGGCCATGAGCGAAGTTCACGGAATGGCTCAGAGAGGAGGAAGCGTTCTTTCCACATTGCGTTTCGGAGACGATGTCATCAGCCCTCTGGAAGCCGTCGGAAATGCAGATTTGATAATGGGATTCGAACCTGTGGAGACTGTGCGCAATCTGCCGCTGGCCAATAAAGATTCTGTCATTCTCATGAATCTCGACCCTGTTCTGCCCTCAATGGTAGCTGCGGGTTTTGAAGAATATCCTGATGTTGAAAAATTGAAGAAAGCTGTTACGGACGTCAATCCGAATCTGAAGACGATTGATGCCACACGTATTGCAATCGATGCCGGAAAGGCAGTTGCTGCAAACGCGGTGATGATCGGAGCCGTTGCAGCAATGGACGGATTCCCATTATCCAAAGAGGTTCTGCTTGATGCGTTAAAGATGCAGGTACC
>CAKQHC010000047.1 GCA_934234005.1 uncultured Methanomassiliicoccales archaeon
GCGATAAAGCAGATCAAAAACAGAGAATACTCTTACGGACTCGGCAAGAATCTGATTCTGTACGGAGTCTGTTTCAACGGTAAGAAACCCAAGGTCTTAATGGAACGCATATCCGAATAATTGTCGTATCAACCCAAATGTCCGTAACAATATGTGACTGCAAACAAAATAACGCAAACAGACCCTTATAAATACGAACAGTATGGCGGGAAATATGGCTGATGTCAGACCTGTCAAAGCCGGATGGTACAATGCGTTCAGACCCTGGACACTGCACGGTGCCGTCGTGCCCGTTCTTATCGGAAGTGTTGTGGCATACTGTGAAGACTCATTTGACATTGTGTTGTTCGTACTGATTCTTATCGGCGGAATACTGTTACAATCTGCCTGTAATATTTTGAATACCTACGGCGATTTTGTTACCGGATTAGATACGGTAGAGAACGAAACACGCTCTCCGGAACTCGTCACCGGTGTTCTGAAACCCAAAGATATGCTGAAAGCAGGGCTTGTATGTATCGGAATTACCTGTCTAATCGGACTTGTGTTCATATGGCATACCGGTTGGGAAATTCTCGTCTATGGTCTTCTTGGCATCGCCGGTGCAACAATGTATACCGTAGGCGTTTCATACAAATATATGGGTCTGGGACAGATTTCAGTATTCGTCATGATGGGGTTGCTGATGCCTTTGGGAACATATTATGTTCTTACGGGAAATCTGTTCTCATCGGATGTTTTGCTTCTGTCTTTGCCCAACGCATTCATGATTACCGCGGTACTCTGCGGAAACGAAATGCGCGACTTTGACGACGATCTGAAAGCCGGTGTCGGCACTACGTGCAACCGTCTCGGATACGACAACGGCATGAAATTGTATCTGTTCGAGAATCTTGTGTGGATACCTCTGCTGGCCGTTCTTATCGCAACCGGCGTCGCACCTATCGGATGCGCTTTGGCATATATTGCACTGTACGATTCGGTTATTCTTTACAAAAACAGCAAAAATGCCCGTAACGACAAACGTTCCGGATTTATGCTGGTACCCTTGGCATTCAAACAGAACTGGCATATGGGCGCACTGCTCGTTGCCGGTTATCTGATTCAATATCTTATATCGTGATTTCAATGACGGAAGAACTCAAAACAGGAACCCAATTCGAAGGGAAACAGGAATACATCAAAGACGTATTCACGGAAATAGCCGAATATTACGACGAAATGAATAACATCATGTCAATGCATATGGTACAGGGCTGGCATAAATTCATGATGAAGAAAGCGGGTGACATCAAAGGCAAAAAATGCCTTGACGTCGGTGCCGGTACCGGAGAAATAACATACCATGTTGCCAGAACCGCCGGACCGGGTTCAACTGTAATCGGCCTCGATCTTACTCCCGCCATGCTCAGACTGGCCGAGAAAAAAGAATCGGAACTCGATCTGCCTGTCAAAATCCAGTGGGTAGAAGGAGATGCACTAAATCTCCCATACGATGACAACAGTTTTGATTTGGTTACTTCGGGATATATGCTCAGAAACGTAACGGACATCCTCGGTGCCGTTACCGAAATGCACCGTGTGCTGGCGCCCGGAGGAAAAGTGGTTGTTGCAGAACTTGCGAGACCGAAAAACCGCGTAATCTTGTTTTTCTACAATCTCTACATGAAGAGAGTGAAAAGATACGGCCGCAAATACGACAAAGGAAAATCCATCGACGGACGTCAGTCTGCATACGAATGGCTTACCAAATCGATAGACGGATTCCCGTACGGCGAAGATATGGTCAAAGTGTTCAGAAAAGCCGGATTCGAAAATGCGAAGTTCTATGTCAAGAGCTTCGGAGCGGTAAACATATACGTGGCGACAAAAGAATGATCGAATACGACCTGTATCTGTTTGATTTCGACAATACGCTGTACGACACGCGTTTCGGAATACAGGAGATACTGAAACACGCACTTCCAGCGGTCGGCGTCGAATACAGCGACAGTATGTTTCCGCAGTTCAGCGGACTGTCAATGGAACAGGTTTTCGACCGTTTTGTCGGAGTTCCGGAGAAATACGAAACTTACCGCAGAGAGTTTATGCGTATTGTAAATACGGATGTTTATCGCAACGCAAAACCTTTTCCGGAAGTGCCCGGAGTCCTGAAGACGCTGAAAGAAAGGAACAAACACATCGGCATAGCTTCCGGAAAGACCAAGTACAAAATAGTCAACCTGCTCAACGATTTCGGTCTCGGAAACATACCCGAAACGATTGTCGGATATGAAGATACAGAACGCCACAAACCGTATCCTGATCCGATACTCCTGGCAATGTCCCGTTTCGACGTTCCGAAGGATAAAATCCTGTATGTCGGGGACAGCGCAAACGATTCCGGAGGTGCCGAAAACGCCGGAATCGACTGCGCTATCGTAAACAGACACAACGGGCTTACGCCCGACGGTCTGAAATGCAGATACGAACTCGGAGATATGAGAGAGATTCTCAACTATTGAGTTTTGTTAACAGTTCCAATGCAGGAGGGAATCCCTGCGAGGCAGCTCTTGCAACCCATGACATGGCTTCCTGTTGGTCGCATTCGGTCTGTCCGGACAAACCGAGTGCACCGAGATTGTACATCGCGGTGGGTTCTCCGCCCTCGGCGGCCGTTCTGAAATGTTTTACGGCATCCGCCGTCTTTCCCGAATCCAGCAGTATCGAACCGAGCATCGTATGTGACAGAATAAAGCCCTGTTCCGCCGATTCCGTAAACCATTCCTCGGCTTTCGAAACGTCCGGCTTACCCGACTGTCCTCCTATATAGAGAAGACCCAGATTGTACTGCGCCTTGACGTCTCCTTTCATGGCCGCTTTTAAGAAATAATTCTCCGCTTCGGCGTAGTTGCCTTCTTCGTAACATATTCCGCCTATGCACAGACATGCATCGGTATCTCCCTGGTTTGCGGCTTTAACGAAATACTCTCTGGCCAAAATACGGTTTTCCGGTATCCCTTCTCCGGAATCCAGCATAAACGCGTAGTCGTATTGGGCATCGGGATCTCCGGCATCTGCCGCCTTACGGTACAATTCGGCGGCTTTTGCCTTATCTGCGGGAATACCTTCTCCGTTGCGAAGCATAGAAGCCAAAACGCACATGGAATCGATGTCTCCGGCATCCGCCGCCCTGCCGTACCATTCCGAAGCCGCCGAAGGATTTCCGGCAACGCCGTTTCCGTTCTGATACATCACTGCAAGATTCTTCATTGCGACAACGGAACCCGCATCCGCGGCACGGACAAACCACTTTTCGGATTTTGCGGCATCGGAGCCGGAAAACAGAACGCCGAGATTGCACATTGCTTCCGGCGAATTTCCCTCCGCGGCTTTGAGCAGATAATATTCCGCCTTAACGGGATCCGTATCGCAGCCTTCTCCTGTCATGTACATATATCCCAGCGATGACGCGGAACCGATATTTCCGGCATCCGCTGCCATACGCAGATATTCCATGGCTTTCGGAACGTCTTTTTCCACACCGTCGCCTTCGCGGTATCTGCGCCCGAGTTCGGCGCATTCTGTCACATCCGGGTTCATACATACCGTATAGTAACACTATTAAACAATGCTCCCCCTTGACCCCTTTATGAAAACAGGTTCGGCAATGCAGATTGTCATGTCATTGTTCATCGTCCTGTTCGGAATATTCTGGACTGTTACGGCATATTCCGTTACGGCGAACAACGATATGATGCCGTTCCCGATATGGATCTTCGGAATATTCTTTGTAATAATCGGAATACTCGTTCTTGTTTCCAGCATATTCGGAGTCAAAATACCTCTGATAAGCAGCAGGCTGAACCAGGACGACAAACTGCCGTATCAGGAAACACCCAGTTACACCAACGAATTCTGTCCGTTCTGCGGTTCGCCCGTTGAAACCGGACAGACTCTTTTCTGCAGAAAATGCGGAAAGAAAATCCGTTAAACACATTAGAGGGAGGGTTTTGACCCCTCCCGTATTTTTGTTTAAAATCCGAATATCTTCGGTTTTTCGCTGTTGAACACTGCGTGAATGGCTTTGTACAGCATGTAAATGTCTGCTTTCGATGTCACTTCAACGGGTGCGTGCATCGAAAGAACCGGAACTCCAATATCTACGGTATCGATGTTGTGCACGGAAATTTCGGAAGCGATTGTTCCTCCGCCTCCGATATCGATTTTTCCGAGTTCTCCCATCTGCCATGCGACGTTGCCGTCTCTGAGGATTCCCAGAATATAAGCCATCATTTCGGCGGAAGCATCATTGGTGCTGTATTTTCCGCGGGATCCGTCGTATTTCGAGATTATCGGACCGTAATTGATGAATGCACAGTTTGTTCTCTCGTATACTTCCGCGAAAGCAGGATCGTATGCGGAACCCACGTCGCACGACAGACAGATAGATTTCTGAAGGACGTGTCTGACTTCGCATCCTTCGGCCTGTGCAAGATCCTCGACGAAATCCCTGAAGAAGAACGACCTCATTCCGGACACTCCGTCGGATCCGGTCTCTTCTTTGTCTGCGAAGATTGTCATGGTGGTGTATGCCGGAGTCTTGGTATCCAGTTCGGCCATGAATTCGGCATATGCGCACGAACTGTCGTCCTGTCCGTATCCCGCGACCATGGATCTGTCGAATCCCATGTCCCTTGCCTTGAACGCGGGAACGGCACACAGTTCGGCCGTTTCGAAATCGTCTTCGGTGATTCCGTATTTCTCGTTGAGAACGGACATTACCATGAGTTTGACTTTCTCCTTCACCTTATCGTCGTCGAACGGCCAGGAACCGATCAGGATGTTGAGCTGCTCCCCTTCGATTACCTTGGATGCGGTTTTTGTCATCTGGTTCTGCGCAAGGTGCGGTAACAAATCGGTAATACAGAAAGACGGCTCGTCGTCTTCCTCTCCGATTCTGACGTCGACTTTGGAACCGTCCTTCAAAATGACGGTACCGCGCACCGACAGCGGAATTGTGGTCCACTGATACTTCTTGATTCCTCCGTAGTAGTGTGTCTTGAAGTAAGCCATTCCGGTGTCTTCGAAAACCGGGTGGGGTTTGAAATCGAGACGGGGACTGTCTACATGGGCTACCGCTACGCGGATACCTTCGGATACGGGTTCGGAACCTTTTGTGCACATGATGAGTGCCTTTCCGCGGTTGATTCTGTAGAATTTGTCTCCGGGTTTGTAGATTTTGCCCTGAATATACTCTGTATATCCGTGTTCTTTCAGAATGGGTACGGCGTATGCGACCGCTTCGCGTTCGGTTTTGCAGGAAAGGAATTTCTTGTATCCTTCGCAGAATTCGTTTGCTTTTTTCAGAAATTCGGGATCGTTCTCGCCGATGCTTTTCCTGTCCATAAGGATGCTGTCGGCCAGAAGCTGTCCTTTCGTTTTGTCTTCTTCTGCCATATCAGGTATATCGCAAGGGATGTATTTGGATGCACGCATCATACGATTTTTCAATCATTTTATCATATCTGACGCTGAAAGATATTAGTAATCGGGTTCCGTTGTAAAATCTGTAATGGGTGACTTCTCAAGGATTTTTAAAATACCGGACAAAAAATCGTTTTTGGATGATCCAAGCATAATTCTGCAGTACATGACAGATTTCGGATTCGACGGAACGCAGACTGCAATGTTGGAAAAGATATTGTCCGATGACGGAAGAAGATTCACGGAATTCCTTCGTTGTCCGGATTCCGATTCGAGGAAAATATCCGACAGCATGGCGGAACAGTGCATGTTTAATCCGGACAGACTGTTCGAACTGCTTAACGGAATAAAGGATGCGTTACACCCTGAAAATGTTCTTCCGACAAAGATTGTGAATCATGAATGGTACGGAGAATGTCTTGAATCCGATGACGGTTCGGCATTGTATTCTCCGGACGGACGTACATTGTTGGAAGTCAGGGATTGCGATAGTTTCAGGATTCCGGATTTTGTGACAGATATCGGGGATTGTGCGTTCTCCGGTTGCGAATCGTTGGAAAGCATAGTAATTCCGGATTCGATTAAAAATGTAGGAGACCGTGCATTTGAGAATTGCAAATCGTTGGAAAGCGTGATAATACCGAATTCGGTTGTAAATATCGGATGGAAAGCATTCTCAGGCTGTGGTCGCTGCGTGTTTTCCGTCGGAGAAAACAATCCGATTTATCGTTCTTTGGACGGCTGTCTTCTGCATGATAATGAGCTTTTGTACGGAAGAGTTGATGAGAAAGGATCGGCAACAATACCGGATTCGGTTACAAGTATCGGACATTATGCATTCTTTAATTGCAAATCTTTGAAAAACGTGATGATGTCCGATTCAGTCGAGAATGTAGAATACGGGGCGTTTGACAAACACACGATTATTACAAGAGTCGGCAAAAAGGCGGATGAATAAAGCTTCCGACAAAACCCCCGAGCATAGAGAATATCGATTGTGTACGTCGTCACAAACCTATTTTACTGAATCTCTCAAATGTATTCCATTCAAAAATCTGGTTGAATGTCAGGAAAATCACATTTGACCCATAATTTATCTCAAAGATACAGGCAAATGTGTGCATAAATGTAATTCAGCCGGCACTGAACACTAACTCTTTGCGGTCTAACCTACTCATACTTCAAAACTCTATTTTATAACCCTAAATTTTCTTTGCAAAGGTTTATAGCAGCCTTGCATTATGTTGCGATGATGTCAAAAGCGCGTGTTGCAAGTCTTTTTGCAGGTATAGGCGGAATATGTCTCGGATTTAAACAGGCTGGATCTGAGATCATTTATGCCAATGAAATAGACCACAATGCATGCGAAACTTATAGACATAACTTTGAAGGCGCACCGTATTTAGTTGAGGGAGACATCTACAGAGAGCACCTTTCCGAAGATATGAATATTGATATTGTTGTGGCTGGTTTCCCCTGTCAGGCGTTTTCAATTGCAGGGTATAGAAAAGGATTTCAAGACGAGAGGGGAGTGCTCTTTACACAAGTTCATAGAATTGTAAAAGAATGCAATCCCAAAGCGGTTTTTCTCGAAAATGTCAAAAATCTGATGTCACACGATAACGGAAACACATATAGGACCATTAAAGAGTCATTCGAAGCGCTTGATTATGAAATAGTCGAAACTGTCATGAACACAATGAATTACGGCAATATCCCTCAAAATCGTGAAAGAATATATGTGGTAGCATTCAAAAAACAACCTGACGGCTCATGCCAGGAATTAGATAAGTTTTCTTTTCCGAATCCTGTAAATCTTACAACTACAATTCATGATATTATCGATTATCACGACCGTAAGCCATCATGTTTCTATTATGCGGACAGTCACAAATATTATGAAAAATTAAATGATGCCATCAAGAATCCCAATACGATATATCAATGGCGCAGAACTTATGTCCGTGAAAACAAAAGCAACGTATGCCCTACACTAACTGCCAATATGGGAACAGGTGGCCATAATGTACCGCTTATCAGAGATGATTTCGGTATAAGAAAACTTACTCCCGAAGAATGTCTGGCATTTCAGGGATTTCCTTCGGATTTTTCATTCCCCGATATTGCAAAATCACAGATGTACAAACAGGCAGGTAATTCAGTATCGGTGCCTGTAATTCGCAGAATCGCCAAAAATATTCTTAAAGCAACAGGATTTGAATATACGGAATTTGACGAATGATACCTCTGTATCAGCTAATAAGTATTAAATCATCAAAAAGACGCTATCGAAAGATGTAGGTGGGGCGTGGTTTTATGTGGAACGAACTTTCGGCTGAGGATAAACGGGAATACAAGAAAATGATTCTTGCATTCGCCAGCCTTACGGATATGTTTGCTCAGAAAGAAAACGGCAATGAGATTCCTACCCCCATTATCAATACCAAATATCAGGAAACAGTTTTTCAAAAAGTCTTCGGAGCATCCGCAGAAGATATAGGCAACACGTCGTATGATGCTTCGTTGATTAATCCTAAAACCAAAAGGAAATACCTTGTCGGCATCAAAACATTTGGATTTTCATCTGGAGATCAAAAAATTGCCCAATTCAAGAATAATCATGATGAATGGTCCGAACTCATAAATGAAATGAGGTCGAACTCGATTAACGAAGACGGATCTATCAAGTCAAAAGAAGAAATCAATGTTGCAAATAAAGGTCTGTATCTCAATTTAGCCCGCAACATAGCAATTCTTCGCAATAAAAGAATAAATTCTTCGATTTCCAACATCCGTGGATTTGAAATATCGGATGACGATAATTTCGAATCTGTGTATCACGTTCTCATGCCTTCAAAAAAGGATGAGATTCCGTCGATTTATGTCGGTGAAATCAGCTATGACTATATCAACATCGATGAAATTCAAATAATAGGTTGCACAAAAGCCAATAATCCCACAAATTTTGATTTTACAGACGGAAATCACAGATACAAATACACTTCCGCCGATAGTCAGTTGTTGATGAAATTCAACAACAGCGACATAGTTGTGGAACGTTGGGATGTTAAATATGCCGATGATGCATATTCAATATTCGAAGAAATTGCTAATAGAATCTATTCCGAGTCAGACAAATTATACAATATTGAAGAGTCCTACTCTTGGAAGATTACCAATAAAAACGGAGAAATGGAACGTTTTTCCGGATTCAACAGTTTCTACGGGGTAGGATCTAAATTAGGACTCAATGATCGTAATCGGATTATAAAGAATCTTCATGATAAATACCGCGATATTGTTCCTTACGAAACATTGGAATGCGTTATATGCGGACTGCATAATTTTCTTATCGAAAAATCATCTGATCCGTCAAAAAATGATAAGATTGATCTTAGAAATAAAATTCTGAACGCTCTGAATCAAACAAACAACGGCGAATTCATAAACGATGTCGTCAAATTGCTTTTCAGACCCGTAAGTGAATTATACATACCTCTCCCGAATTCAAAGAAATTTCACAAATTACATCCCGATTTTTTCACAAAGAATCTGGGGAATCTCGATTTAAAAAAGATTAAAGATATACCTATCGAAAATCGTCGGTTCAAACTAATATTCGAACCATCCGGAGATGAGTTGGAATCATTTATCACCCAAGAAAATGGAAAAGGAATTGAATCGATAGATTCCCAATCTATTCTCGGAGAATGGATTCTTCGTAAGGTTTTCCAACTGGATGAATACGAACCGCTCACCAGAAAAAAATTGGACGATGTAGGGATTAATGGCATACGTCTTTACAGGATGAAAGGCTCTAAAGATGTACATCTACAGTTCGTTTGGATTGATGACAATAGCCCTCCCGATGATTATATTGAGTGAAGGAATTATCCATTAAAACTGTCCAATCCGAAACATTTTGCACCTTTTTGTACTCAATCCAGACTTTTTATCTCAACATTATTCTTTCTTTCAAACATATCATTATGATATTTAATATAGAGTTCAGATGGTCTGTTTAAATCATTAACATGAATTTCATCATACTTTTCAATTAAATTTGTATAAAATTCAGACCCCATAAGACTTTTTAACTGCGGTGCATAGAAAATTTTGTCCTCTGTATCGATGGTCATTAGATATTTATCAAACAAACTATCATGCATTGCATTTAGACATAATGCATTATGAATGTCTGTCTTTTCATTGGACGTGCAATTTGACCAGGGCTTTATATGACTGGCAATCAATGATGATCTGACTCCAATTCCGGTAACACAGCATTTATTGTTAGATGCTTGGAGAACAACCTTTCTAAATACATTCTGATTAAGCCTCGCCTTTACAATAGCATCTCTGTCCACACCAGGGCCAATTTCAGAAAATTCACACTCGATGGGACAATCTATGTACAATTCCCCTTCTTCAAGCACATTTCTATTAGACATTATTTGTTTTGCTTTTTCAATCATTAATTCTGGAGTATTGTGAAACTCATTCCATACAATTTTATCCATATTGGAACCGTGAGGCAATGAAGAACGGCCACTGGATAAGGCTTCATAATCAAATCTGGCAATGTTATCCATTTTTGCGCCGATTGATTTTTCAGTCCTATTAAACATTGTTGCGAGAAAACGCTTTTCTTTTATCGTAATTTTATCTGTACAAATATAAAAATAACATGCAACAATAAGTTCATCCTTGGACCATTTGTCACCGGCTGCCATAATGTATCATATTTTAAATCACACATATATGTTCCGGAAGCACAAACTGGTTTGAATACAAAAAAGGCGGTGTCCGGGAGACATTACTTCAATGGATAATTGAAGCCGGGACGGATGAGATACGCGTCAGCATGTCATCCGTCCCGGATTCAGGTATCCACGGGACTGAACACATATCGACCATCTGCACGGTACTGTTTGATGTGTGCTTCGCCCCGTCGCAGATGCATTGCTGCATCTCCCTCAAGACACCATGGCGGTTTAGTTTCTAACAGGTTTCCTCATATCATAATATTGTGTAACCAACGGCGAGTAGCCACATTCTTTCATAAGTTCATATGATACTGCATCATAATTCTTCTTATTATGACGCCCTGTGGCAATATAGCGTATCCAATCCTGCATATACTTATCGATTTCATGCAGACTCTCAGAAGTTGTTATAGTAGGTAGAAACCAAGAACTCCATGAAAGTTCTCCGCTCTCATAACCATAGAACTTATGATTGTATTCGCGTATGAATGCACGAATCGTCCCTTTTATCGGTGCATTTTTCTTAAGCATCCATCTGCGAATTGCCTTGGCAGATCTACGGATTTTTCCCTTCATTTTACGCACGGTATTGGCACCTACATCAATATTGTCGCCTGAAATATTGAAACCTAAAAATTCGAAATTCTCACCCGGTTGGAAGAACTTTTCCTTCTTCGGATTCATTTCAAGGCC